>CAXUEG010000020.1:1547-16252 GCA_964249935.1 uncultured Terriglobus sp. | reverse complement strand
GTACGCCCGCGTACACGTCATCCTGGGCCAACTTCTGCAGCAGAAAGGCGATGCAGCAGGAGCGCAGGACCAGTTCACCCAGTCGCTTGCCTTGGCCGCCGATTACAGCGCCGCGCGGAAGGCGCTACGAAAATGAAGAGCTCTGGCCGAGCATCGCGGCTCGCGCTTGCCGCCGCATGCATGCTTGGGTCGTGTGGATTGCTGCGTGCGCAGATCTCGCTCCAGTCCGCTGTGGATCTGGCCCTGAAGAACAGTCCGCGCGTACATGTGGCGCAAGCCGACGTTGCCAAGGCACGCGCCGCCTGGCAGGAAGCGCGCGATGCCTACGTTCCTGCGGTCAGTACAACCGCCGGCTACGGTCAGGCGACCGGTGCGCCGCTCAACGTTCCCATCATCTTCAGCATCACCGCACAGAGTCTCGTCTTCTCATTTCAGCAGCGCGACTATGTACGAGCCGCGGAAGAAGCGCGCGAGTCCGCGCAACACGCTCTAAACCGCGAGCAGATCGAGGTAACGCAGGACGCCACGAACACGTACGTTGCGCTCGACAACGGGCAGGCTCGGCGAGCTGTGATGCAACGGGAGCTTGCTTTGGCGGACCGGCTGGTCACGGTCACGTCCGAGCGTATCGATGCCGGTGTGGACGCAAAGGTAGAACTACCGAAATCACGCCGCACGGCATTACAGATTCGTCTCGCCGCCCTGCAGCTGGACGACGAGATCGCGTACAACGCGCGCCACCTTGCCAATCTCACAGGCCTTCCCGCGTCCGCCATTCGAACGGAAAGCCACAGCATCCCGGAGCTTGCGCCGATCCGCGCTCAAGGGGAAGCGAACGAGTCGGTCGCGGATGATGAGGCCATCTCCGCCCTGGCCGCAACAGCGCGCTCCAAGCAACACCAGGCATTTGGCGACCGGCGGTACCTGCTGCGGCCACAGGTAACCTTGGGTGCGAACTATAGCCGCGTCGACACCGGACTCTCCTCCTACGCGGATTACTATCCGCGGTATGCCGGGGTGCCCGGAGACCCGAATAGCGAGAATGCGCTTAGCTTCGGTCTCCAGTTCACCATTCCGCTGCTGGATATGGCACACCGCGCCAAGGCAAGGCAGAGCGAAGCCGACGCTCTCCACGCCGAAGCCGACGTGGCCCTGCAACGCGGTATCTTTCGCGAAGGCCGGGCAAAATTGCAGAACTCTGCGCTGGAGCTGCAGTTGCGCGCAGACCTGGCACGCGAGGAGCAGGAGATCGCTGAGGATCAGTTCGAAACATTACAGCTACAGCTGCAGGCCAATGCTGGCAGCGTCGCTGGACCGCAGGCAAATCCGAAGGACGCTCTGAACGCGGAGCTTCAGGAGCGGCAGCGAGCCTACGATCTTTTGCTTGCGAAGCTGCAGCTGCAGCAGGTACAGGTCAACCTGCTGCAAGGGGATGGCGGCCTCAGCAGATGGGTGCAGGGTTCGCCCTTGCCTCCTGCTTCCGTGGCACCGCTGCCAAACACGCCGGCTGTCCCGGGCGTTGCCCCACAGGGAACGACACCGACCTCGCCGACTCTGCCGGTCCCACCGACCGCGCAGCCGTAGGAAGCTTGCACTCGAGATTGCCCCTGAGTGACTGTCTGGGTCCATGGGGCGGCTCTGTGGTGACAAAGTGGTAAAATCTGAGTTAGTCCTATGGTCTTAAAAACACTCCTCCTCAACCCTCCGTCTTTCGAAAACTTTGACGGAGGCGCCAGCAGCCGCTGGCCCGCGACCCGCGAAATCGAGTCTTACTGGTACCCGGTCTGGTTGACCTACCCGGCCGGCATGCTCGAAGGTTCGCGCGTGCTGGACGCCCCACCCCACCACGTGTCCGCCGACGAGACGATCAGAATCGCGAAAGATTACGAGTTCCTCGTTCTGTTTACCTCCACCGTTGGCTGGTCTGGCGATCATGCTTTGGCGCAGGCGATCAAGCAGGCGAACCCGTCGATCAGGATCGCGTTTGTTGGACCACCTGTCACTACCGATCCGGATCGTGCCCTCAACGAATGCAGCGCGATTGATTTCGTGTGCCGGCGCGAGTTCGACTTCTCCATTGTGGAGTTCGCGCAAGGCAAGCCGCTCGACCAGATCCTCGGCATCAGCTACCGCAATCCGGACGGTACGATTCAGCACAATATGGATCGTCCGCAGGTCGACGATCTGGACGCAATGCCATGGGCGACTAAAATTTACCAGCGCGACATGGACGTGACGAAGTACAACGTTCCGTTCCTGCTGCATCCGTACATTTCGCTCTACTCCACGCGCGGCTGTCCGGCGCAATGCACGTTCTGCCTGTGGCCGCAGACACTGAGCGGTCATGCCTGGCGCAAGCGCTCCAGTGACGATGTCGCCGCTGAGATGAAATGGGCCAAAGAGAACTTCCCGCAAGTGAAGGAGTTCTTCTTCGATGACGACACCTTCAACATTCAGAAGGCGCGCACCGTCGAACTCTGCAGCAAGCTGAAGCCCCTCGGCCTGACCTGGTCCTGCACCAGCCGCGTGACCACAGATCGCGAAACGCTCAAGGCCATGAAGGAAGCCGGATGCCGTCTGCTCATCGTCGGTTTCGAGTCCGGCGATCCGCAGATCCTGAAGAACATTAAGAAGGGCGCGACGATCGAACGCGCGCGCGACTTCGTGAAGGACTGCCACGATCTCGGGCTTGTAATTCACGCCGACTTCATCCTGGGCTTGCCCGGAGAAACGAAAGAGTCGATCCGGAACACGATCAACTTCGCGAAGACGCTCGACTGCGAAACGATCAAGGTCTCCATCGCGCACGCCTATCCCGGTACGGAGTTCCACGACTTCGCCAAAAAGGGCGGCTTCATTACCAACGAGCACATGAACGACTCGGGCGGCCACCAGATGGCGCATATCGAGTATCCCGGCCTGCCGACGGACTACGTCATGGAAATGGTCCATCGCTTCTACGACGAGTACTATTTCCGGCCAAAGGCGGCAGCGCGCGTGGTCTGGAAGGCGATCGTCAACCGCGATGTGCCACGCTTGTACCAGGAAGCGAAATCCTTCATGAAGTTGCGTGCGGAGCGAAACCGCGCCGTCCGCACCAAGCGTGAGGAAACAGCGCTCAAGCAGCAGGAATCGGTCAGCATGAATGCGTGACCGTCCACCGCACTTTACAGAGGCCGGCACATCCGTGCCGGCCTCTTCTGTCTTGGGCGCTCCTGTAGTCAGTCACCGTCTGCAGCCGGGCCAGTACCTCATCCTTGGGTTCATCATGCTCGGCGCCTCCGTCGGCGATGCCCTGCTGAGCCGGGGCATGCGGCAGGTCGGACCGGTCTCGTTCGCGCATCCAGCCGTGCTCTTGCATGCGCTGATCAACCCGTGGGTCGTGGGTGGTATCTGTGTGCTCATCAGCTTCATGGGCTCCTACATGACGGCGTTGAGCTGGGCCGACCTGACCTTTGTGCAGCCCGCAACGGCGTTCGGCAACGTCGTGACCGCGCTGATCGGGCGAGTTTGGCTGCATGAGGCAATCTCGCCGACGCGCTGGCTGGGCATCGCCCTGATTGTGCTGGGAGTCGGCTTCGTCGCCAACGGGCCATCGAAGACGGAACATCCGCTACTGACCGGCAGTCACGGAAGCGTTCCATGACACACCTGACGCCAACCGTCGCGATCGTGATCCTCATCATGGTGCTGGGCGCGACCGTGGGCGAAACGCTCATCTCTGCCGCGATGAACCGGGTCGGCGATCTGGACGCAATCAGGAAGCATCAGGGGCTTGGAGCGGCAGTCCTGGCGGTAGTGCGTTCACCATTCCTGTTGGGCGGCATCGTGTGCATGGCGATTAGCTTTTTTGCCCTGCTCGCGGCTTTGTCTGCAGCAGACCTGAGCTTCGTAGCGCCGGCCACGAACTCGCTCACCTTCATCGCCACCGCGGTCTCGGCGAGATTCTTCTTGCACGAAAACGTGGACGGGCGGCGCTGGTTTGCGGCGTTGTTCGTCGCAGCCGGCGTCTTTCTACTGGCGCGCTAAGAGGCGCATCAGGCCCGCCGCAGGCAGGTCGGGTTGCACAAACCTCTGCGAGCCACCCAGCCGGCGCGCTACGGCCTCCGCCGCCAGAAAACCGCTGCGAACTCCACCTTCCATCGTGGAAGGCCAGCCCGTAGCTGTCCAATCCCCAGCAAGAACCAGGCCCGGAACCGCCGTTTCCTGCTGCGGCCGGAACCGGTCCATTCCGGGCAGCACGGAAAAGGTCGCCTTCGCTTCTTTCAGCACGCCCGATTTACGAAGCGTCGCCGTCCGCGACTCGGGAAAGAAGCTTTCGAGTTCTCGAATGGAGCGCGACAACAGCGTTTCCCTGCTCTCACGGAGCTGCGCGTGCGAAGCCGAGATGGTCAGTTCCAGGTAAGAGCCTTGTTCCTTTGGCCACTGGCGTATGCGCGATTTGTGAAACATCCACTCGATTCCCGCATCGAGCAGAACTGCATGATCCAGGTCGGTGAACTCACGGTCAAACCAAAGGTGAATCGAGGTGATCGGCGAGTGGCAGAACGCCGAGATGCCTTGCGGCAGCGCACGCGCAGTTAGATACGGACCCAGCAGTTCCGGAATGTGTTCAAACGAAACGGCCGAAACGACGGCACGCGTCAGCAGCTCTTCTCCACCCTGCAGATGTACGACCCAGTCCGGTCCGCGGTTCTCGATGCGCGCAACGGAAGCTTTCTCGCGGACCGTGCTGCCCTGCGCAGCACAATGACGGGCGATGCGACCGAAAAACTCGGAAAGCGGGAGCGTTGGCACGCCGAAGCGCCCACCTTCCCCGGAGCGCAGAAACGTCTCGTGGAAGACCTGGCCGGCGTAGCGCATGGAGCAGCGATCAAGGTTGTCGTTCAGCGCCGAAACGACCACCGGACGCCAGAAATGACGGATTGCGTTCTCCGGCTGGCGCTTTCGACGCAGCCAATCTGCCACGCTTTCATCATCGGTCTTCGGATACCCGCGAACGAAGTCCTGCAGCGCTTTGCCGATCGCCAGCTTGTCGCTCCACGAGAGCATAGCTGCAGAGGCGAACGAAGGTGTGGTGTGAAGCGGTGCCGCGAAGGTAGAAATCGCCAGATCACTGCGGCGACCACCCGGCTCGAAAAATGCATAGCGGTCGTACCAGCGGATCAGGTCAGCGACACCTGCGACTACGCACAGGTGCCGCAGATTCGTGCAGCAGCCTACAAGAATATGTTGTGAATCGACGACCTCCTGCAACGCGGGATGTAAGTAGGAGTAAGCGCGTCCCCCAACAAAGGGCTTCCGCTCGACGATCGCAATGCTGGCACCCGACGCACTCAGCGCAGAGGCCGCCGCGAGCCCTGCAACGCCAGCTCCGATGATGACTGCGTCGTAGATCGGACCGGTCGTACTCATGTATGCGACCGCAGCAGCATGCCACGAAGAAGAAAGCCGATCTTCCGCGCGGTGGAAACGCGAACTCTTTCCCCAAACACCTGAAGGTGCACGTGCTCAATGCGATGGAGCAGCGCGTGGTAGATGCCGATCAGAGTACGCATGGCGCCGCGGCTATCCGGCTGCAGGTCGGCGATGAGCGGTCGTTCAGCTTGGTAAAAGACCTCTGCGCGAGCGGCAAGCGTTTGCATGGCCGCAAGCAGAGGAGCGCTCGCCCGGTGCTGTGTTGACGCCTCCACCACGTCGTCGACGGTCGCGCCGTGCTGCTGCAACAACTCCAACGGCAGGTAAACGCGACCGCGTTCCGCGTCCTCCCGCACATCGCGCAGAATATTGGTGTACTGAAAAGCTTTGCCCATGGCGATTGCATGTTCGTCCGCGCGGCTGTCGCCCACACCGAAGATGCGTATGGTGACGAGACCGACCACGCTTGCGACCAGATAACAGTAGCGATCAAGGGCTTCGATCGTGGTGTACACATCCAACGTGCGACCAGCGGCTTTCATGCGGTCCACGCCCACTGGTGGCTTTTCCTGCAAGTCCATCGCGGTGCCGGCGACAAGTTCGCCGAGCAGCTCGTCTGAGATGCCGAAACGCCGCTGTGTGTCGCGAACCGCCGTGAACACCGCCTCATCCTCTTCGGTAAGGATTTGCTTCCGATGAAATGCCTCGGTCCAGCGCGTCATCAGCGCGCGACGATCTCCTATCGGCATCGTTTCATCATCGGCGATGTCGTCGGCACGGCGCATGAAGGCATACATGGCACACATCGCGTCACGCTTGTGCTGCGGCAACGCGAGAAAAGCGAAGTAGAAGTTTTTCGCTTGCTGCTTGGCCACAATGCGGCAGTGCTCATACGAGTGCTTCAGGTCCTGAAGTGCGTTGTCTGCCCTCGACATGCTCACCGGAGGCCTCGTGAGCCGCGGTGAACTCCTACCTTGCCAAGTGCGGCGCCAAGCAGCAGTGTGAACTTTTCACCGCGCGAGATTTCGGGCCGTCGCTCGAGTGTCTTGTAGCCGATGCGCTCGATGCCGCGCAGGATGGCGAGGCCACCGGCACTAAAAAGGCGCAGTGTTGCGGCCAACTCGCGATCGACGCGGTCGATCAACGGCGCGCCGCGCAGTAGCCGCGCGCGTGCGTCCGCCACAAGCTCCTCCATCAAGGCCCGGTACCGTAGAGTCGAGACTCCTTCACGAAGCATCGTTTCCGTTACGCCGTGCGCCGCCATGCGGTCTGCCGGCAAATAGATGCGATCGCGCTCCAGCAAGTCTTCCTGAACGTCCTGCCAGAAGTTCGCAAGCTGCAACCCGGTACAGGTCTGGTCCGAAAGGACAAACAGCTTCGGATCGCGGTAGCCGCACAACATCAGTACGAGGCGCCCTACCGGATTAGCCGAATCCTCAGAATAGGCAACAAGTTCGTCGACGCTCGCAAACCTTGTCTTCACTTGATCTTGTCGAAACGCGCGAATCAGAGCGACAAAGGGCTCCATCGGCAGATCGCATGCGACGATGCTCTCTCGCAGCGCAACATAGACGGGATGCCGCGACTGCTTCGGACAATCAAAGCACTCAACCAGCATCTGCTGCCAGGTCTGGAGCAATTGCGAGGCGAGTGCACGGTCGGGCACCTCGTCACCCAGGTCGTCCGACACGCGGCAGAAAGCGTAGACCGCGTGAAAATGCGGTCGCAAACGCGCTGGCAGCAGCTTGGTAGCGACGTGGAAATTTTCGTAATGCGACTCGGCCAGAGTCTTACACCAGCTCCGCGCTTCAGCCAGGGTGGGCCGCACCTCCGGCTCCAGCAGAGGCGCGGGAGCGCCAGCAAGACGGTTCGACGCGGTCAGGGCTGCGGTGCTCACGCAGCGCGCTCCGCGTCTGGCAGGATTGCGGTCTTGATCTCGAGCCGGCCCTCGGCCGACCTCGCCAACATTCGGCGAAACACTTCCGGCACCTCGGCGAGCGTTGCCGTTCCCGTAATGAAGTCAGCTGGTGAAACCACGCCGCTGCGGATCAGTTCAAAGGCGCGGCGACAGGTCGCGGGTGTGTGATGGAAACTTGCCTTCAGCGTGATGTCGCCATAGTGCAGACGGTTGGTATCGAAGCTGACGCGGGTGCCAACGGGTGGCCCGCCAAACAGGTTCACCGTGCCGCCTTTGCGCACCATTGCAACCGCCTGCTCCCAGCTCGCCGGTGTGGCGACGCACTCCACCACAATGTCCGCGCCGATGCCGTCCTCGGTCAACGCGCGAACCTCGGCAACGACGTCCGTTGTTTCCCGCAACTGCACCACCGCTTGCGCGCCAAAACGCCGAGCGCTGGCAGCCTGATCCGGACGCTTCACAACCGCAACCACACGGCAGCCCGCGATGCTGGCCACGCGCAGAAACATGAGCCCGATCGGTCCTGCACCGATCACCACAAAGGTGTCGCCCTCCCTTGCGCCTGTCTCTTCGAAGCCACGTACCACGCATGCCAGCGGCTCCGTCAGGGCTGCGTGTTCGAAGGGCAGTTCCGCCGGTAGCAACAGCGTGTTCTTCGCAACGATGCGTTCCGGAATCCGCATGTACTCCGCATAAGCTCCATTGTTGAAAAGCAGATTCGCGCAGAGATTGGGTTGATCGTGACGGCAAAAGTAGCAGTGATCGCAGGGTGCGGAGTTCAAAGCGACCACACGATCGCCAACCTGAAAGCCCGAAACTCCGGGACCCACATCTGACACCGTGCCCGCGACCTCATGCCCAAAAGCGGTGGGCGGCTGCAACATCTGCGCGTGATAACCCCGGCGGTATACCTTCAGATCGGTCCCGCAGGTCGTCGCAGCGCCGACACGCACCACCAACTCTCCCGGTCCGGCTACAGGCCGCGGCACGTTCTCCAGCCGCAGATCCTCCCTGCCGTGCAGAATGACGGCCTGCATCTGATTCGTCACACACCTATTCTCGCATTTCACCCGCACTGCAGAAGCGGCGGGCACGTCTGCATTGTCTCGAAACGACGGGCAGGTTTCCCGCATCTCATCCCTAGTTCTGAACCAGAAAGCCGGAGTCGATCACCCCTGCGATGAGTTTGTTTTCACCCACAGAGCTGGCGAAGCGCTGGATTTTTGCGCTGCAGGAGTATTCCCTGCTTGTTTTCCGTGCCGTTGGCAGCTTCTTCTCGCCGCCAATCTATTGGGGTGACATTTTCCTGCAGATGGACTCCATCGGCTTCGGATCGCTGCCGATCGTTTTGCTGACAGGCTTCTTCACTGGATGCGTCCTGGCCCTGCAGTCGGAAACAGGCCTGAAACAATTTGGTGCCGTGTCCATGACAGGACGCCTGGTCGCGCTCAGCATGGTCAAGGAGCTCGGCCCGGTGCTGACGGGTTTGATGATGGCCGGCCGCAACTCGTCCGGCATGGCTTCAGAGCTCGGCTCCATGCAGGTTACCGAGCAGGTGGATGCCATGCGCGCACTCGGCGTCGATCCTGTGCGCAAACTGGTCCTGCCTCGCATTGCCGCAACCGTCTTCATGCTCTTGTTTCTGACCATCCTGTCTGACACGGTGGGCATGGCGGGTGGCGCGCTGGTCAGCGTTTCGTTGCTGGGTTTGAACATCTCGTCTTACCTGCATACCAGCTATCGCGCTCTCGTGTTTGGCGACATTGTGCAGGGTCTGATCAAGCCGGTCTTCTTTGGTTTCATCCTTGCGAGCGTTGGCTGCTACTTTGGCATGTCGACCAAAGGCGGTACGCAAGGTGTCGGCAGGGCGACCACGCAAGCCGTGGTCGTGGCGAATGTATTCATTATCGTCGTCGACTTTCTGCTCAGCCGCTTGATGATCGTCTTCTTCGGAGGTTAAGCCATGCCGGAGCAGCCAAAGCAGGACGAAGCGCCCGCCATCGAGCCCGGGAAACCGGTGCTCGCCTTCGAAAAGGTAAGTCTTTCGTTTGACCAGAACAAGGTTCTGGACGAGGTCTCCTTTGAAATCTGCGCGGCGGAGACCTGCGTTCTACTCGGCCCTGCCGGTAGCGGCAAGAGCGTGCTGATGAAGCTGGCGGAAGGGCTTATCAAGCCCGACAGCGGAAGCATCTGTGTCTTCGGCGAGGAGATCACCACCATGTCGGAGCGCGACCTGTTTGCGCTCCGCCGGCGCGTCGGCATGGTCTTTCAGGAATCGGCGCTCTTCGATTCCATGACGGTTGAAAACAACGTCGCGTATCGGCTGAACGAGGAAGGCGTCAACCCGGATGAGGCGCACAAGAGGGTTGAAGAATCACTGAAATTTGTGCTGCTGGGAGACGCGATTTCCAAGTTCCCGTCGGAGCTGTCTGGCGGCATGCGGCGCCGCGTCTCCATCGCGCGAGCGATCGTCACCAACCCCGACCTGATCCTCTACGATTCACCGACCGGCGGCCTTGACCCGATCACCTCGACCGCAATCGTTGAGCTCGTTGCGAAACAACGTGATATCAACCACACCACCGCATTGATGATCACGCATCGCTTGCAGGACGCGTTTACATTGGCAACACACCACTTTGATGAACAGGCAGGCAAGATGCTGCCCATTGCGCACGGTGGTGTGGATGAAAAGACAAGCTTCCTCGTGCTGAATGAGGGCAAGATCGTCTTCCAGGGCAGCACGCTCGAGTTGACGCGCTCTGATGATCCCTGGATCAAGAGCTATCTGGCATAGTCAGCGACATTGCGGCGAAGCTGCTTAGCCCTGACTGCGAAGCGTACGGTGGAAGAAATCGAGCGTCTCGCGAGAGAGCAACAAAGCAAGTTCGGGATCATAGCGCATGCCCTCATCGCGCATAAAGGCGTGAGCGCCGTTCACTTCGTGCCAGCTGTACTTCAGGTTTAAGTCATCCAGGCGCGCCAGAATCTTGCGGCGTGCGTCCAGCGGGATGTGCGGATCCTGGCGACCCCAGATCATCAGCAACTCGCCCCGGATTTCCGCTGCACGCTCAAGCGAGTCGTCGTGCTTGCCTTTGCCGAGCGAACCCTGCGCAATGTCGGTGCCGTAGAAGCAAACGGCTCCTTGGATCTCTGACTCCATCGCAGCGCGAAAGCTCAGGTGGCCACCCAGACAAATACCCAAAGCGCCAATTGCTCCAGTGCAGTCGTCACGCTGCCGTACATGATCGATCAGAGCGCGCGTGTCGGCGTCGTAGCTCGCCAGTTCTTTCGCGTACTTCCATTGGTTACCGCGATCGCTGCCTGCTTGATCGTAGGCCAGCACCGTGCCCGCAGGCTCGAACTCGTGGTACACCTCTGGCATCAGTACCACGTAGCCGTGGCCAGCGCCCATTGCGGCGGTGCGGCGAATCGGCGCAGTGATCTGAAAAATTTCGGAGTAGAACAGCACCACAGGATACCGGCCTGTTGCGACCGGCCGCACCACATGCGTGCGCATGGGCCCATAGGGTGTTTGCAGTTCCACATGCTGCGGTTCTGTGACGATCAAGTGCTTACCTCCAACTCACGGCCAGGTGCCACCGCAGTTTGCGCTCCACTGTCTTGCGCAGCACAACCGCATACTCTTCCAGTTCTTCGCGAATCAGCTCAGACTCACTGCCCAACTGCGCCGGTTCATCACGGAAGTGGTCCAGCAATGCGTTCACGGACGCAAGCCCGTCTTCCGGCGCAAACCACTGCGGCGCAGGCAGCTTGTCCATCAATTGTGGATCGCCCGCACCTTCTTCAATTAGCAGCGCCATCGAGTTCTGGTCCGCGGAAAAAAAGTCGATCAGCGGACGCACCCCAATGGAGCGCGCCAGTAACTCGAGCGCATCCTCATTGCGTGCCAGCGCGCGGCCATTTACGAAGATGTCGTAGCCCGGATCCTCGCCCTCGACCACGATATACATGGAAGCTGCCATCTGCAGTTGAGTGTAGCGGCATCCAGCCTGAAGACTTACGCTACGGCTCATCCCGGTAAATGCCCAGCTGGATCTGCCCACCCTCAACCACCTTGCCGCGGAACATACCAGGCGTGTTGAAGCTCCAGGCGAGTTGGCCGTCCGGCGTCAATCCGATTACGCCGCCGTCGCCGTGAATCGCCATCAGTTGCTTCTGCACCACCTCGTCCATGGCGGCCTGCAGCGGCATGCCCCGGTACTGGACCAGCGCACAAATGCGGCTGGCGACCGTGAGCCGGATGAAGTATTCACCGGTTCCTGTCGCCGAAACCGCGCACGAGTCGTTCGAGGCGTAGGTGCCCGCGCCGATGACGGGTGTGTCGCCCACGCGGCCGAACTGCTTGCCCTGCGTACCGCCGGTGGTCGTGCCCGCAGCCACGTTACCCTGCCGGTCGCGTACGGCAATGCCAGTAGTACCGTATTCGTGCGCGTCCGGAGTCTCAAGATCGGCATGCGGTTCGCTCGGCGCGGGTGGCGCGCCTTCCGGCCTCGGCGGCACCGGCTTGCCCTCTCCTTTCATCTGGTTCACAAAGGACTGCCAGCGGCGCTCCGTAAAAAAGTAGCTGTTTGGTACTTGCTCCAGGCCCACGCTCGAGGCGAACTCGTCAGCGCCCGAGCCCACCAGGAACACATGCGGCGACTGCAGCATGACTGCCTTGGCCAGCGAGATCGGATTCTTGGTATGCGTGACCTCGGCCACGGCGCCGGCCTTCATCGTCTTTCCGTCCATGATGGCCGCGTCGAGTTCGTTAGTACCCTTCGCCGTGAAAACCGCACCCTTGCCGCAGTTGAACAACGGGTCATCCTCAAACACACGGAGCGCCGCCTCTACCGCGTCCACTGCGGCGCCGTTGCGGTTCAGCACCGCTTCCGCCGCCTCAATCGCATGGGTGACACCAGCGCGATACGCCTTGTCTCGCTCCGGCGTCATCGACGAGCGCTCGATTACGCCCGCCCCTCCGTGCACGACGATTGCCCACTGGCCTGGCTGGGCAGACATGGGCTTGTACGTCGACTGCGCGCAGCTGGTCATCGCAAATACCAGGGCAAGGGAGGCGAATCGAAGGTGCATGTGCGCATGCTAGCAGCCTATCGCGCAGCCCTGGTTGGAACTCGTTCGGCAAATTCAAAGCCTCCCGTATACTCGCTCCACACCTCCACAAATCTCTTGCGCTTGAGTGCAAGAGCCGTAAGGATGATGATGACTTCTTCCAGAAGCACACTGCACGGTGCCGCCGTTTGTGCAATTGCATCGATTGCGCTATCCGCACCCATTCTTGCTCAGGCCAAGGCGGCGACCCAGCCACGCGTGGTCGACAATGCCATTCCCGACACCTTCACCGCTCCCAAACAGCAGCCCTTCGTCGCCCCTGCGGTGCAATACGACTACGAGCGTCGCGAGGTCATGGTTCCCATGCGCGACGGGACGAAGCTCTTCACCGTAATCGTGGTTCCAAAAGGCGCGAAGAACGCGCCCATGGTTCTGACGCGTACCTGCTACAACGCTGCGGCCCGCGCCGCGGCATCGCGCGTGCCGACCGCAACCGTAAGCGACGCTGCACCCGTACCCGCGCAAGCCGGACGCAATGCCCCGGTACAGGGCGCGGCTGGAGAACGCAACGCGGCGCCCCGCCCACATTCGCCGCACATGGTCGATGAGCTTCCGCTCAGCGACGAAGTGTTTGTACGCGCGGGTTACATCCGCATCTATCAGGACGTGCGTGGCAAGTACGGCTCGGAAGGCAAGTACCTGATGACCCCGCCGCCCGTCGGCCCATACAACCCGACCGGTGCCGACGACACCATGGACGCGTACGACACCATCGATTGGCTCGTGAAGAACGTACCCGAGTCCAACGGCAAAGTCGGCATGATCGGGTCTTCCTATGAAGGTTTCACGGTCGTCATGGCGCTGCTGAACCCGCATCCGGCGCTGAAAGTCGCCGCTCCAGAAAGTCCGATGGTCGACGGCTGGATGGGCGACGACTGGTTTCACTACGGCGCCTTCCGCGAGCGCATGCTCGATTACTTCATCTCGCAGACAACAGCGCGCGGAGCGGGTCCGCGCGTGCAACACGAGCAGCGTGACGACTACTCGAGCTTTCTTGCCAAAGGTTCGGCCGGTGACTTTGCACGCTCACAAGGTCAGGATCAGTTGCCGTTCTGGCGCACGGTCGAAGAGCATCCGGCGTACGACGGCTTCTGGCAAAGTCAGGCACTCGACACGCTGATCGCGCAAAAGCCGCTGACCGTCCCTACAATCTGGCTGCAGGGCCTGTGGGACCAGGAAGACATGTGGGGCGCGATCCATAGCTACCGTGCCGTGGAGCCGAAGGACACCGCCAATAACATGAACTACCTGGTCATGGGTCCCTGGCGGCACAGCCAGGTGAACCGCGAAGGCCGCTCGCTGGGCCCGTTCATATGGGACGGCGACACCACAGCCGATTACCGGCAGGATGTCCTACTTCCCTTCTTCAACGAATACCTTAAGAACGGTTCACCTAAGGCGGATACACCGCCGGTCTATATCTACAACACGGGCGAAGACCATTGGGACCGTTTCGCAAAGTGGCCGCTGAGCTGCGAGTCAGGTTGCGATCAGCGGACAAAGTCGATGTACCTCGGCGCGAATGGCAAGCTCTCGTTCGATAAGGAAACCGAAGGGCATGCCAGATACATTGAATATGTCGCCGATCCCGCGAAGCCCGTCCCCTACTCTCCGCGACCCGTCACTGGCACCGATTGGGGCCAGTGGCTCGTGCTGGACCAGCGCTTTGTGGATGGGCGGCCAGATGTACTGACCTGGCAAACCGAACCGCTGACAGCACCCATGCGTGTGAGCGGTGAACCCACAGTCCACCTGATGGCTTCGACCAGCGGGACCGACGCGGACTGGGTTGTCAAGATCATTGATGTCTTCCCGGACGGCAACCAACAGAACCTGGAGATGAACGGGTATGAATTGCCGATCAGCATGGACATCTTCCGAGGCAGGTATCGCCAGAGCTTCGAAAAACCCGAGGCCCTGATGCCGGGCCAGCCGGAAGAGTTCAAATTTGGCCTGCCACAGGTCAACCACGTGTTCCAGCCCGGCCACCGCATCATGGTGCAGGTACAGTCCAGCTGGTTCCCGCTGTACGACCGGAACCCGCAGACGTTCGTGCCGAACATTTTTGACGCAAAAGCGCCGGACTACCAGAAGGCGACGCAGCGGATCTACTCGTCGAGCACGATCAGCATGCCGGTTGTTCCGCTGCAGCCGGTAACCATCACAGGCACCAGGTAGGTACCTGTTCGAAGAGATCGCTTTGTAATCAAGAAAGGGCCGCAGCGTAAGCTGC
>CAXUEG010000020.1:0-1537 GCA_964249935.1 uncultured Terriglobus sp. | reverse complement strand
TATTCTTTGTTTTTAAAACCAACCCCGGCCCCCGGCTCTGGGGGCCCCCCTTCTGTTTGCCGAACGGTGCTTACGCGCGCGGCGCACCGTTTCCGTTACCAGCGCCCCCACCGCGGCGTCCGCCACGGCGACGACGCCGACGGCCCGCAGGCTGGCCCTGCGGGCCACCGCTTCCGGCAGCAGCAGCTGTCGCGCCAGGTGCGGCAGGCTCATCGCCAGTCTCTTCCTCGTCACTTTCCTCCACGTCCAGATCGTCCAGGTCCTCGTCTTCGTCGAAGTCCTCGCCGCCTTCCAGCGTGATCGTTTCACCGGTCGGCGCTGGAGCGGTACGCTCCGGACGTGGCGTGCGCTCCTGCGTTTCGGAACGCTCCGGGCGCGGTGCGCGCTCCGTCCGCTCGCGGCGTCCCTCACGGTCTCCGCCTCGGTCGCCCTCGCTCTGCTGCTCAGGCTCGGCCAAACCAAGCTTCGCGCGCTGTTCCTTCAACACCGCCTTACGCGACAGCTTGACACGGTTGCCCTCGATCGCGAGCACCTTGACCAGCACCTGGTCGCCCTCGCGCAGTTCGTCCTTCACGTCCTTCACGCGGTGCTCGGCGATCTCCGACACGTGCAGCAAACCGTCGGTACCCGGGAAGATTTCAACGAACGCGCCGAACTCGGCAAGCCGTACCACCTTGCCGAGGTAGGTCTTTCCAACCTCGGGCACGGCGGTCAGGTCGCTGATCATCTGGATCGCGCGCTGGAGACCTTCCGGATCGGAGGACGAGACATCGACCTTGCCCGAGTCGTCCACATCGATCTTGACCTGCGTCGCTTCGATGATGCCGCGAATCACCTTGCCACCCGGTCCGATCAGGTCCCGGATCTTGTCGGTAGGAATCTGGAGCGTCCGGATCTGCGGAGCGTAGCGCGACTTCTGCTCGCTGGCGCCACTAATCACGGCGTCCATCTTGTCCAAGAGGAAAATGCGGCCGCGCCGCGCCTGCTCGAGCGCCTCACGCATAATCTGCGGCGTGATGCCCATGATCTTGATGTCCATCTGCAGCGCAGTAATGCCTTCACGCGTGCCGGCCACCTTGAAGTCCATGTCGCCGTAGTGATCTTCCGCGCCTGCGATGTCCGTAAGAATGGAGTACTTCTCACCTTCCTTCACCAGGCCCATCGCCACGCCGGCAACCGAAGACTTCAGCGGAATACCAGCCTGCATCAACGCCAGTGAAGCTCCACACACAGACGCCATCGACGAGGAGCCGTTCGATTCTGTGATGTCCGAAACGATGCGCAGCGTGTACGGCGAATCCTTCTCCGCAGGCAGCACAGCCTCGATCGCACGCTGCGCAAGAGCACCGTGACCGATCTCGCGACGACCCGTGCCAGTCATACGTCCAACCTCACCTACCGAGTATGGCGGGAAGTTGTAGTGCAGCATGAAGCGGCGCTTCTGCTCGCCTTCATACGATTCCATGCGCTGCGAGTCGTCGCCGGTGCCGAGCGTCGCGGTGACGATGGCCTGGGTTTCGCCGCGGGTGAACAGCGC
>CAXUEG010000019.1:12499-22420 GCA_964249935.1 uncultured Terriglobus sp. | reverse complement strand
GCGAAGCCAAGCTGGTCAAGCGCAAACGCGCAGGTTACGTGCGTAAATCGAGCACCGGGATTTCGGCGGAAGAGGTTTACCAGCTGCTTCACACCTCAGAAGAACGCGCGGCGCGCGACCGTGGCCGGCTCGACGAAATGATGCGTTACGCCGAGAGCGCCACGTGCCGCCGGCAGATCCTGCGCGAGTACTTCGGTGAGCCGCTGGGACAGCCGTGCGGAAGCTGCGACAACTGCGTCAATCGCACCGCGAACGTGGAGCGAGAGGCCGCGGTATCCATGCTGGAGCGCAGCGGTGCTCATCGCGTGGAAACGGCAAGCGGTACGCTTTTCACCACAGCACCGCAGACTCTGCCGCACGGGGAAGCGGTATCGGCATTTGCACCGGGCGAGACCGTGCGCCACAGCAAGTTTGGCCAGGGCGTGGTGAAGGCGGTCGAAGGCGATACGTTGACCATCCGCTTCGGAAGCGGGGAAGGATTGCGCAAGTTGAAGAGCAGCTTTGTTCAGGCGCTGTCCGCGGCAGCCTAGGCTTGCCTTCGATCATGCGTCCCGCCGGAGCGGATTCCATGATCCGCGTGGGACGCGTGAGATACTGAGCGCCGAGCATGTACAAACGTGTCCTTCTGAAAATTTCTGGGGAAGCCCTGGCTGCGGGCCGAGGCTTCGGTATCGACGCCATCTTTGCCAGCCGCGTCGCTTCAGAAATTGTGGAGCTCTGCCACACTGGCTGCCAGGTCGGCGTGGTCGTAGGCGGCGGTAACTTTTTTCGCGGCGTGGCGGAACAGGCGATTCACATGGATCGCGTCGCCGCCGACCACATGGGCATGCTCTCGACCGTGATCAATGGGATCGCGATGCAGGACGCGATTGAGAAGCTCGGCATCAACTGCCGCGTGATGTCCGCGATTGCAATGCACGAGATCGCCGAACCGTACATTCGCCGCCGCGCCATTCGTCACCTGGAGAAGGGCCGTGTTGTCATCTTCGGCGCCGGCACCGGCAATCCTTACTTTTCCACCGACACGGCAGCGGCGCTGCGTGCGATGGAGATTCGGGCCGACGTGCTGCTGAAAGCGACCTCTGTGGACGGCATCTACACGGCTGACCCCAAGAAAGATCCGGACGCCGTCAAGTTCGACACCATCACCTACATGGACATCATCCGGCGCGGGCTGCGCGTGATGGACACCAGCGCGGTCAGTCTGTGCAACGACAACAACATGCCCATGGTGATCTTCTCCATGCGCGAGCAAGGCAATATCGTAAGAGTAGTCACCGGGGAACGGCTCGGAACGCTGGTTGTCAGCACGCTCCCTGCGAATGGCACGGATGCCGGCGACACAGTCCTGAGTGAGGCGGCGTCCGGCGTCGCGGTTGCCAACGGTCGTTAGCGGCATGCCTAAACAGCCCCTGCCGCACATGCTTGCGCCGGACCGTAAGCCGCCTTTGCCGGGGTTGACCGGCATCCGCACCTTTCTTGCGGTCGGTATTCTGTTCTTTCACTACACGCCCCCTCATGCCACATATGTTCGGCCGATGATCGAGGCCGGGTTCACCTATATCGGCTGTTTCATGCTGATCAGCGGTTTTGTGCTCAGTTACAACTATGCGCATCGTGCAGACACGATCAAGGTGGGCCGTTTCTATGCGGCCCGGGGATCGCGGCTTTACCCGGTCTATTTGCTGTCGCTGCTTGTGTCGCTCGGCATGCTGCATGCGGAGTGGATGGCGCGTCCCCATGGCGAGTTCTGGACTGGCTTTGTACTGACGCCGCTGCTGCTGCAGGGCTGGAGCCCAACCCTGGCGACGTTCTGGAACACGGTGGCGTGGACGTTGTCGACGGAGGCGATGCTGTATCTCGCGTTTCCATTCATCAACCGCGCGAAGTGGTGGCCGAAGGAGCCTCGCAGGCTTTTGCTGCTGTTTCTGGGCTTCTGGTGCTGCGAGCTTGTGTTGCCGATCACTTACATGGCATTCAACCCGGATCACTTGACGCACATCGACCGTTATTCGTCGGCGTGGTGGCTACGGTTGTACAAGTACACGCCTCTGGCCTACCTGCCGATCTTCATGGCAGGCGTGACGCTGGGACGCCTGAACAATGCGAGACCGCTGACCGACCGCACCAAGATGTGGATGGCGGTAATCGCGGGCAGCTTCATCACGTTGTGCTTTTACCTTGCGGTGCCGCACCTGCCGTACGTGCTGTTGCACGGTGGCCTGTTGACGCCGGTGTTCGGTACGCTGATCCTCGGCCTCACCGGTGTGCATTGGCTTTCCCGTGCGTTTGGGTGGGGACCGATGGGTATGTTTGGGCGAGCAAGCTTTTGCCTGTACCTGCTGCACTTCAACCTGTGGAACGTGCTGCACGAGCATCGCGTGCCGGAGCGGCTGCACCTGGAAGCGTGGGATCCCTGGATCTCTTACGGTCTCATCCTGCTCGCCGCGTACCTGGCGTACCGCTGGGTGGAGCGGCCGGTCCAGGGCTACCTCTTGACGCACTACGTGTACAAGACGCCGCACTCCGCGGTACCGGAGTCGCCCGTGCAGACGCCGCTGGGGTAGATCGTCGGCCGCGACGGATTGCGGTGGTTTGAGCAGGCCCCTTTACAGCTGTGAAATTTCTGCCATACTGTGGCTGTAACCCCTGACATTTTCATCGCTCTGTCGCGTTCGGAACGCGGCTGAGCTGTTGCATCGCTACACGTTGCGCTACGTTTCCGTTGCCTCGCTCCATTCCAGCGCGGCGACAACGCTTCACCTTACCCGTGGAACAGAAGGAGCATGCCTACCGATGTCGATGACCCGTCGCAATTTCCTGATGCGTGTTGGACAAGCCGGAGGTTACTCGGCCGCATTTGCAACCATGCAGTCGCTGGGTCTCATGCCGATGAAGGCCACGCTTGCGGAGCCGATCGCGGCGGCACCCGGCTCGGGCAAGGGCGTGAAGCTGGTCATTGCAGGGGCCGGTATCGGCGGCCTGGTCGCCGCGTATGAGGCGAGAAAGCTTGGGTATGACGTAACGCTGCTGGAGGCGCGGAGCCGTCCGGGTGGCCGCAACTTTTCCGCGCGCAAAGGGGTAGAGGTCGAGTTCGTGGACGGCGAAAGGCAAACCTGTACGTGGGACGCCCCAAACTATCAGAACATGGGACCCGGGCGTCTTCCATCCGTACACGGCACCATGCTCGGTTACTGCCGCGAACTGAATGTGCCGCTCGAAGTGGAAGTCAACACGTCTCGCTCGACCTTTCTCCAGAATGACAATGCCAACGGCGGCAAGCCCGTGGTGCAGCGCAAGGCAGTGAATGACACGCGCGGGCACGTTTCCGAGCTGCTTGCGAAGTCGATCAGCAATGGCGCACTCGATCAGGAGCTGACCAAAGAAGACCGGGAACGCATGCTCACGTTCCTGAAGATTTACGGGCCACTGAGCAAAGACGGCAAGTACGTCGGCAGCGATCGCGCCGGCTACAAAACGCCCGCGGGCGCGGGGCCGGTGGTGGGCGTGGTTGACGATCCGCTGGACATGCATACGCTGCTGGATGAGAACTTCTGGACGGGCGTGCTGTACGAGGAGACCTGGGACTGGCAGGCGACGATGATGCAGCCGGTCGGCGGCATGGACCGCATCCCTTACGCCTTTGATAAGGCGCTGGGCAAGACGACTGTTTACAACGCGCCCGTCACGGAGCTCAAGAAGACCGGCACCGGTGTCGATGTCAGCTACAAACAGGGTAGTGGAACCAGGACGGTGCACGCGGATTACTTTATCTGCGCCATGCCGCTTACCATTCTGAAGCAGATACCGAATGATCTCTCGCCCGCCTACAAGACTGCGGTCGAGGGAGCAACGTACGCAGGCGCGTACAAGATCGCGTGGCAGTCGCGCCGCTTCTGGGAGCAGGACTACAACATCTACGGCGGCCTGTCGTTCATGAACCCTGGCCCGACCACGATCGTTTGGTACCCATCGGCAAACCTGATGGCGCCCAACGGCATTCTGGTCACCGGCTATGAGGAAGAGAACAACTGGGGCTTCAACAAGCTCACGACACAGGAAAAGTTCGAGAAGGCGCGCGTGCAGATGGAGCGCATTCATCCCGGCCACGGCAAGGAGCTGACCCAGCCCATGTTCTGCGGCTGGCGCCACGTGAAGTGGAACGAGGGCTCGTGGATTCGCGGTTACGGCGGGGGGCCCAGCGGCTATGACACGATCACCCAGCCAGACGGTCCGATCTACTTTGCCGGCGACCACACCAGCCACATTGTGGGTTGGCAGGAGGGTGCCGCGCTGAGTGCCCGCCGTGCGGTCGCTATGATCTCGGAGCGCGTGCGGTCGGCGCGCCTCCTCGGCGGTCACACCCGGCAGAATGCCTGATTCGAAAACGCAAGAGTGAGGGGAAAGTGAAAGCCATGAAGAAGTTCGTCGTCGCAGCCGCAGCGCTGCTCGGTTCGGTGCTCACGGTGCAGGCACAGGTCACGGTCAAGCACATCCAAACAGAGAAGAGCCCCATTGCCTCTGGTGTTTGGGCAGGTGACACGTTCTACCTGAGTGGCCAGCTCGCCAGCCCTGTCACACCGGCCGACGCAGCCAAGGGCACGCCCGCCGACTTCGGCGACACCAAGGCGCAGACCTTCAGCATCTTTACCAAGATCCAGGCCGCGCTGCGCGAGCAGGGGCTCGACACAAAGGATGTCGTCAAGATGACGGTTTTCCTGGTCGCCGATCCCAAGACGGGCAAGCTGGACTTCCCCGGCCTGCAGGCCAGCTACACGCAATTTTTCGGCACCAAGGACCAGCCGAACAAGCCCGCGCGTTCCGCGGTGCAGGTCGCGGCGCTGGTCTCGCCTACAGCGCTGGCAGAGATCGAAGTGATTGCAGTCCGCTCGAAGTAAGAGCGGAAGACATTCGCAACCAGCACTTCTTTCCTGAGGCCATTGCAGCACCGTGTTGCGATAACCCTGACTCTCGTCGAGCTGCCCTGCCGTCTTCACGCGACATTGTTCTTTGTTTGTACGAGCCTGTTTCCTCCGTGCGCACACCTGCGCAAAAACGAGAGTTTTCCTCAGCTTTCCTGATCGTCTGACAAACAGCGAAGACATTCCCATTGACAGGGAATTGACTGCTCTGTAATCTCACACTTACATTCCACATGCCTCACGCGGGAAGTAAGCTTCAGGAACTCTGAAGTAAGCCAGCCGCAACCGATCGTCGATCCGGGTCGCACTTTGCCGCAAGGCGAAGCCGGTCCCACCTATCGTAGTCGCCGCACCTCTGTACCCTGCTTCACCAACGCCGCTCGCGCGGCGGGCAGTTCCAAACAGACGCACTCCGTACTCTCTGGCACAGCAAACGCTTTGCCTCTGCAGCACCGGCAGTACAAGGCTTCGGGCCAACCTTCCGAATGCCGGCATGACTCGATCTGAAGTCCGCATCCTGAACTGATCAACGGTCGCCGCAGCAGCGAGCGAATCGTCCCCAGCACACCCGCGCAACGCCCTTCCGGCTTGCGCGCACACGAAACTGCATCTGTCGCATCGCGCGTACCGGAGACCGCTCCGGTCGTGCCCCACAGAAAACGCGCACCGAGCGCGAATGCACCGCTGTGTCCGCTTTCAACTTTGCAGGAGGCCCGCTTGACCCGATACACCCGCTTATCGCACCACGCTGTGCTCACCACTGCCGCGATCGTGCTTGCTCTTGGGCCGGTTGCCGCCGCCCAGTCCTACTACGGCACGCTCAAGGGCCTGGTCAAGGACCCAACCGGCGCCGCCGTTCCGAATGCCGAGGTGCTCATCGTGGATGAGGCGACCAAGGTGGAGCGCAAGACTACCACCACCGGAGCGGGCGAGTACGTCTTCAACGCAGTCGACCCCGGTACTTTCACGATCCGGGTCATCCAGACAGGCTTTGAGAAATACGAGAACCTGCACGTGGTGGTGCAAACGCAGCAGACGGTTGCGATCGACGTGCCGCTGGTACTGGGCAGTTCCAACACCGTGGTCGAGGTCACCAGCGCCGAGCCGGTCATCGATACCTCCACCGCGCAGAATGGCCAGGTGTTCGACACGCAGAAGCTGGTCGACCTTCCGAACCTGGGCCGCAATCCGTTTCTGCTGACCAAGCTCAACAACAACGTGACCGCAACGGGCGATCCACGCTTCAACCGTTTTCAGGATCAGTCCGGCTCCTCGGCCATCTCCATCGCGGGTGGACCGGTGAACATGAACAACTACCTGATTGACGGTGTGCCCGTCACCGACTTCTCAAACCGCGCCGTCATCATTCCCTCTGTCGAAGCCGTGCAGGAGATGAAGACGCAGGCGAACACCTACGACGCGGAAGCGGGACGCACCGGCGGCGGCGTATTCAACACGCTGCTCAAGAGCGGCACCAATACGCTGCATGGCAACCTGTACGGCTCTACGCGCCAGACGAACTGGTCCGCGAATACCTGGCTGAACAACCACACCGGCGCGGCACGGCCAACGATCACGCAATACAGCTACGAAGGTTCCATCGGCGGACCGATCTGGAAGGATCGCGCCTGGTTTATCGCGACCGAAGAAGGATACCGGCAGCGCTCGCCCCTCGGCGCCAACTACTTTCTGCCGAGCGACGCGGAGCGTTCCGGTAATTTTGTGGGATCCGGCATCACTATCTATGACCCGGCCACCACAGACCCTGTCACCGGCAACCGCCAGCCGTTTGTCGGCAATTTCATTCCGCAGAACCGCATCAACCCGGTTGGCGCGAAGCTGCTGGCCGGCCTGCCCACCTGCGGCGCGGGGTGCAATAACAACGTCACCTACGGCACCGTGAACTTCCAGCCGACAGACCTGCTCGGCGATCGTGCCGACGAGTTCGTCAGCAAGGTCGATCTACAGGTGACCCGATGGTGGCTCGCCAACGCCAGTTACCTGCACTACGGCTCCAAGGAACCGGGCGGCAATCCGCTGGGGTCGTTCGCGGGCAGCACGTCGTCGTACTTGCTGTATCGCAAGGTCGACGACCTGAACCAGAACAACGTCATCACGCTGAACCCGACCACGATCCTGACCGTCAGCTACGGCCAGAACCGCTTTCCGAATAACACGCTGGACCTGACAACGAACTACGACCAGGCCGCAAACCTCGGCTTCCCGGCCTCCTACGCCAGCGCGTTGCAGAAGAAAGCCTTCCCGGCGATCACCATGCAGACAGCGGCGTCGTACGGCACCAACAACTCCGGCCCGGCCGTTTTCTACTCGCGCAACGTTGTAGCCTCGGTGGCGAAGAGCCTCGGCCGGCACTCGTTGAAAGCGGGCTATAACTTCCGCACCATCTCCGTCGATTTCACCAACGTGAGCACCGGCAACGGCAGCTACACGTTTCAGAACACCTTCAGCAGCCTGAACCCGGCACCGGCGACGGGCTCGCCGCAGGGCGGTGCTGACCTGGCCGATCTCCTGCTCGGATTCCCCACCAGCGGCTCGGTCCAGGTGGTCACGCCACTGGCGCTCAATGTGAAATACAACGCGTTGTACTTCCAGGACGACATCCGCGTGAACGACCGGCTCACGATTAATGCCGGCCTGCGGTATGAACTGGAACCCGGCATTCATGAACGCAACAACCATTACGCAGTCGGCTTCGACCAGGGTGTCACCAACCCGATCACCACGACCTCTGGCATAACCACAAAGGGCGCGATCGAGTTCGCCGGGCAGAACGGTTATAAGGATCACTGCTGCGACAACGGCGTGCTCAAGTTCGGCCCACGCGCCGGCTTTGCGTACGCGGTGAATCCGAAGATGGTGGTGCGCGGCGGCTACGGCGTCTTCTTTGCACCGATCTACTACAGCACCAGCGCTTCGCTGGCGCCGGGCTACGCGCAGACCGATACCTACGTTGCGTCGAACGATTCCAACAAGACGCCTGCGAACTCGCTCAGCAACCCGTTTCCAAACGGTCTGGCACAGCCGAGCGGCAATACCGCGGGCCTGTCGCAGGGCATCGGCACCAGCCTGACGACGATCGACCAGAACCGCCGCAACCCGATCATCGAGCAATACTCCTTCGACATTCAGCAGGAGGTTGGCGCGGGGGTCTCGTTTGAGATGGGCTATGTCGGCGCACACGGCCGCAACCTGCTGCCCTCCAACGGTGGCACCTACAACATCGACCAGGTGAACCCGGCAGCCATTCCGTACGGTGTGGGTGCGTGCCCCGCGAACACGGCCAACCTCGCTCCTGCGGCGTTCCTGACGCAGAAGAGCGCGAACCCCTACGCTGGCAAGGGCGGCACCGGCGTTATCGGTGCGGCAACGATTGCGAATTCGCAGCTGTGCCGGCCGTTTGCGCAGTTCAGTTCGGTGAACATCCAGCCGAGCACGTCCAAGTCGAATTACAACTCGCTCATCCTGAATGCGCGCAAACGCTACAGCAAAGGCTTCTCGATCACGACGGGGTACACCTGGTCCAAGAACATGGACAGCCAGTTCGCGCAGACCAGCAACCTGAATGTGGGCGCGGCCAGCGGACCGCAGAACTTCTACAACATCAACGGACCGGGAGGCGAGTACTCGCTTGCCATCAATGACATCCCGCAGCGGTTCACCTTCGGCGGCTCGTGGGATCTGCCCCTTGGCAAAGGGCGCGAGTACCTGAACACCAACAAGTGGGTGGACCTGCTCATTGGCGGCTACCAGGCGAACATGACGTTCGTCGCGCAGGATGGCGGGCCGGTGCCGCTACAGTTGAACACCAACGCTAATTCCACACCACTCGGAACCGCGGTACAGCGGCCGAACCTGGTCGCCGGGGTTCCGCTCTGCAACGGAGGCTCTGTCCAGAGCCGGCTGTCTTCCTACTTCAACCCGGCCGCATTCGCGACCGCGCAGCCGGGCGTCGGTCAGTTCGGCAATGCACCCCGCACGGACGGTGCCTGCCGCGCACCCGGAAATCGCAATGCGGACATCTCCGTATTCAAGGAGTTTCAATTTGAGCGCGTCCACTTCCGCTTCCAGGCGGAGGCGCTGAACGCCTTCAACACACCGCTTTTCGCACTGAACGCGAACGGCCTGAAAGTAGGCAACTCGCAGTTCGGCACGGTCAACACGAGCGCGATCAACTTCCCCCGGCTGATTTCGCTGGGTGGCAGGATTTCGTTCTAACGGGCCGTTTCGGCCTTTTCCGGGCAGCTCCACCGCTGACAGTCGCCGGGGTGCGGTTCGCCGCATCCCGGCGCTGTTTTGAAAGGTGGATTGGGGTGCGTCGTAGAGCGCTCGGCGTGCATCTGAAATGGCGACTACCTTGCTCGGACTTCCAAGCGGGCATACACTGAAAGAGTTGTTTTGACGGAGGTTTGATTCATGGCTACTGCTGTCGTACCCACCCCTGAAGTCGTCGGCGGACCCGAAGTTGTGACCGGGCCGGCTGCCACACAGCCCGTCTTGCTGACGTCTTCGGCCATAACCAAGGTGAAGGAGATCATGGCGACGCAGGATCCGCTGCCTGCCGGTCTGCGCATCGGCGTGGTCGGTGGCGGTTGCTCCGGATTCCAATACTCCATGAGCTTTGAGAACGCGCAGGGCATGATGGACAAGGTCGTCCGCTTTGACGATCTGAAAGTCTTCGTGGACGCGACCAGCGCCATGTACCTGAACGGCTGCACCGTGGACTACGTCGAAACGCTGGAGGCCGCCGGCTTCAAATTCGAGAACCCGCAGGTGAAGAGCACCTGCGGCTGCGGCTCATCGTTCTCGGTGTAGCTCAATCTTGCGCAAAGTACAAAAAGGCCCGCTCCGGCGGGCCTTCTTTTTTGCCGAGAGGTCAACGTTCCCCGGATGCTGCGCAGCACTCGGCTTTTCGCGGCGTGGTGCGCTGCTGATCCGGGGTCCACGGACCAAACAACCAAGGCTCATTGTGGGGCGATGG
>CAXUEG010000019.1:3950-12489 GCA_964249935.1 uncultured Terriglobus sp. | reverse complement strand
TCTGCGTTCTATTCCTCAAGGCGGCCCGCTACCTCATCAAGATCGATCTGAATGGGAGAGTCCGTAACCAGAAGGATGCGGTCAGTGAACCATCTTCCTTGCCCGTTCTCGTAGACGAATACGCGTCCGAGGTCATTCGGATCGAAAATCCACGCGTGCGGTACGCCCATCTCCAGGTAGTCGGCCGTCCGCTTCTGAATACGTAGAAATGTATCTTCTGGCGACAGAATTTCGATGCAGAGAAGCGGTGCCGTTCGCACAATCCGCTTCGGCTTGGCTTCCGCGCGAGACAGGATCATCAGGTCGGGGATGCGGAATCGGTCCGCTTTCACCTGCAGACGAGTTTCGGGAGCTACCCGGATATTCCAATCTTTCATGTGTTCGTTGAAGATGGCGAGTAACACCCGTTGCAGTTGTCCATGCTCGTACTCGCCCCAATTTCTCACCTCCAGGTGCCCGTTCACGTAGTCCATGTCGGGACGATACGAAGAGGTGAGGTACTCCTCAATCGGGACATAGCGCTCTTCTTCGTAGAGCAGTTCGGCGGGTCTGCTGAGGATTGCCTCGACTTCCGGTGTGGAGATGACGGGTGCAGTTGCCATGCAGAAAGTATGCTCCTGCGTGGGAGCTAGCTCAACGACAAACCGCAGCGTCCGTCTAAACTTGAGCAGGACCAGTGACCGACTTCGTCGTAAAACTCGCGGACGAGCGTGGGCGCGTGCAGGAGCAGACCCACCCTGCCGCGACCGCCGAGGAGCTGCGCGCGCGCTTCAGCCAGGCCGGCTATCTTGTCTACTCGGTCAAGCCGCGCAACGCGATCGCCGGCGGACGGCGCAAGAAAGTCAAGCTGCAGGGCTTTCTCGTCTTCAATCAGCAATTCGTCACGCTTATCCGCGCGGGCCTGCCGATCCCGGGCTCGCTGGAACTGCTGGCACGCCGGCAAAAGGATCAGGAGTTCAAGGCGCAGCTGGAGAATGTCGCCGCCCGCATCAAGACAGGCGAGTCGCTCTCCGGTGCGTTCGACGCGCAAGGCGGATTTCCGCTGATCTTCACCACCACGCTGCTGGCCGGTGAGCGCTCTGGGAATTTGGAAGAAGTGCTGCAGCGCTACACCGAGTTCCAGCGCATTGCCCTAAGCACGCGCAAAAAACTGACCAGCGCGCTGGTGTATCCGTCGCTGCTCATCTGCCTTGTCATCGGTCTTCTCATCTTCCTGCTCACGTTTGTGGTGCCGCGCTTTGCGCAGCTCTACGACCAGCTCGACGCCAGGCTGCCGGCCATCACCGTGTTCATGCTTGCGGTGGGTCATTTCGCGCAGACGTATGGCATTTACCTGGCGGCAGGGCTGGCGATCGGTGGATTCGTGTTCTACCGTTGGTCGCGAACGGATGCCGGCGCGATCTTCGTCGACAGGGTGCGCCTCGGCATCCCGAGCCTCGGCAATATTTGGCTCCGGTACCAGGTGGCGCTGTTCGCGCGCACACTCTCGACCCTGTTGACAGGCGGCCTGCCGCCCGTCCCAGCCCTGGAAACGGCGGCGCGCTCCATCTCGTCGCGGCAGGTGTCCAACGCGGTGTTCGCCTCGGTCACGCAGGTGCGCGAAGGCCAGGGTCTCGCACGCTCGCTTGAGGGCACACGCGTGTTCCCGGAACTTGCCATCGAAATGATCGAAGTCGGCGAGTCCACCGGCGCGCTGCCGACCATGCTCAACTCCGTCGCCGGCTTCTTTGAAGAAGACGTGGAGACATCACTCAGTGCCGTGCTCAGCCTGATCGAGCCAACACTGCTGGTTGGCATGGGCATCCTGGTGGCGTTCATTCTGCTGGCACTCTACCTGCCGATTCTGCAACTTGGTGCGAACTCGATCAACCGGTAGCGCACCGCTCGTCAGCAGCGCGCGGCGACTGCTACCCTTGCAGCCATCCTGTATCGCTGCGAGGAGCCGCGCATTGGCCCGCCTTTCCTTTTCCGATCTGAAGCAAACCATCTTTCACGCATTCGTGAACGCGGGCATGGCGCCGCAGGACGCGGAGACCTGCGCACGAATCCATACGGAATCCACGGCGGACGGCGTTCCCTCGCACGGCATCAACCGCGTGCCCCGATTCGTGACCTACATCCGTGAGGGCTACATCCATCTCGGCGCCATGCCGCAGCCGGTCAGGCAGCTTGGCGCGTTGGAAGTCTGGGATGGCCAGCGTGCACCCGGCGTGTTGAACGCGCTCTGGGCCACGGAACGCGGCATGCATCTGGCGAGTGAGCAGGGATTTGCGCTCATCGGTCTGCGCAACACGAACCACTGGATGCGCGGCGGTTCATACGGTTGGCACGCCGCAAACAAGGGCTTCGTTTTGATCGCCTGGACGAACACCGAAAGCTGCATGCCCGCATGGGGCGGCAAGGATCCGCGGCTCGGCAACAACCCATTCATCATGGCCGCGCCTCGCGAGGGCGGGCCCGTGGTGCTGGACATGGCCATGTCGCAGTACAGCTACGGCAAGCTGCAGGTGACGCGCTTGAAAGGCGACCGGCTGCCGTACCCCGGTGGCTTCGACATCAAAGGCCGCCTGACCGACGAGCCCGGGCCGATCGAGCAGTCGCAACGCATTCTTCCCATGGGCCTTTGGAAGGGCTCAGGCTTCGCCGTGATGCTCGATGTACTGGCGGCGATCCTCTCTGAGGGACTGCCGACCAATGGCATCGACGCCCTCCAATCCGGCAGTTGCGTGGGCTGCTCCCAGATCTTCATCCTGGTCGATCCGCGCAAACTGGGCGGCACGTCGGCAGTGCAGGGCATTGCAGACAGCGTCGTGCATTATGTGCACGCATCGGCGCCCAACGAGGACGGCCGCCCCGTCGATTATCCCGGCGAAGGCGCGCTCCGCCGCCGCGAACGCAGCCTGCGCGAAGGCATCGACGTGGACGACAGCGTATGGGCCGAGGTGCAGGCGCTGGCAGCGGATCAGCGGACCACCACGGCAGAGCCGAAGGAAGACGACGAGTAGCCATGCTGGCCAACGAAACTGACGGTGCAACGGTCGACGAAGACGCTTTGTATCGCAAAGTCATCCGCCGCATCGTTCCGATCTTCTTCATAGGCTTTGTGTGCTCCTACCTGGATCGAGTCAATATCAGTCTCGCCAAGCTGCCAATGCAGCGCGACTTCGGCCTGACAGAGCACGCCTTCACCCTCGGCGCCAGCATCTTCTTCTGGGGCTACATGGTTTTTGAGGTGCCCAGCAACCTGCTGCTGCAGCGTGTGGGCGCACGCGCATGGATCGCCCGCATCATGATCACGTGGGGACTGGTGAGCATGCTCATGATCTTTTCCCGCAGCCTGCCTGTCTTTTACAGCCTTCGCCTTCTGCTCGGCGTGTGCGAGGCAGGCTTCGTTCCCGGCGTACTCTACTACGCGAACCAATGGTTGCCCACGCGGCGCCAGAGTGGCATGTTCGCGCTTTTTCTGCTCGCGCTACCCGTCGCCGAGGTCATTGGCGCACCTTTGTCGGGCTTTCTCATCGAGCATACAAACGGAGTGGGCGGGCTGCATGGCTGGCAATGGCTGTTTCTGCTGGAAGGTGCACCGACCGTTGTCTTAGGTGGAGTGCTGTTCGCCGTGCTGCGTAACCGTCCGGACCAGGTGCGATGGCTCACGCCAGCCGAACAAGCGGTGGTGCTGCGCAATGTGAATCACGTCCCACATCGCTCGCATCGCGTGCTTGCAGCGTTTCTGCTTCCCGGCATGTATCTGCTGATCGCAGTCATGCTGCTCTTTAACACCAGCTTTTACGGCCTGGTCTTCTGGCTGCCCAGCATCGTGGAGCGTTCAGGCGTGACAAGCACCACGACCATCGGCCTGCTCACCGCCATCCCGTTTGCTGCGGGCGGCGTGTCGATGGTGGTGGTCTCGCACCTGGCAGAGCGCACCGGAAGACAGCGCCTGTACGCCACCGCAAGCGCGGCAGCCGGCTGTCTTGGCATGGCCGCCGCCTGGCTGTTTGCCGGAAGGCTCCCGTTTGCGCTGGCAGGGCTGTCCGTAGCGATCGCGGGTGTGCTCTCGCTCATGCCCATCTTCTCAACGCTGCCCGGACGCATGCTCGCCGGCCCAGCCGCGGCAGGCGGCCTCGCACTCATCAACTCGTGTGGCAGTCTTTCTGGCGTGCTCGGCGTATGGATCATCCGCGCTGCCGGTGTGCGTGGCGGCATCGGCATCTTCGCTCTCATGCTGTTGGGGTCTGCCGCGCTGCTCTATCTCGCTGCCGGAACCGACGGGCAAACGCGGCATGAACTACCGGCCGCGGTGGCCGAACTCTAAACCCGAAAGAAGGAGCGCATCATGATCGCCGCGGTGTTGCACGAACCCAAAAAGATCGTCCTGGAAGAATGGAAGCAGCCCGAACCCGGCCCCGGTCAGGTGCTGGTGCGTGTACGTGCCGGCGGCATCTGCGGTTCGGACCTGAGCTACTACTTCAAGGGCAAGAGCGGCGACTTCGTGATGCGAGATCCCTTCGTGCTCGGTCACGAGCTTGCGGGTGAGATCGCCACCGTTGGCGCGGACGTCACGTCATTGACCGTGGGACAGCGCGTGGCCGTGAACCCCGGCCTGAACTGCGGCACATGCCGCTTCTGCGTGCGCGGCATGATCAATCACTGTCTCCACATGCGCTTTCTCGGCTCGGCCTCAGTGTACCCGCATGCACAGGGAGCGTTTCGCGAATACATCGCAGTGTCCGAGTCGCAGTGCGTGGCCATTCCAGACGGCTTCGACTTCGCGACGGCATCCATGGCCGAGCCGCTCGCCGTCACGTTGCATGCGCTGCGGCACGCGCCCACCCTGCTCGGCGCACGCGTTCTGGTGGTGGGTTGCGGACCCATCGGGTGCATGCTGATCGCCGCCGCAAAGCGCGCGGGCGCACACCGCTTGACAGCCGTCGACCTGACTCAACCCGCATTGGACAAGGCCGCGGAGATGGGCGCGGATGAGACCGTTCCCGCAACCGATACGGCACAGATCGAGCAGTGGCAGCAGCGCCGCGGCACCTTCGATGTGGCGATCGAAGTCTCTGGCTCACCCGCCGGACTCGACACCACGCTCCGCTCCGCACTCGCGGGCGGCACCGTTCTGCAGGTTGGCAACATGCCAGCCGGCCAGTCACCCGTCGCCATGAACTTCATCATGAGCAAGGAACTGCGCTTCTTCGGCTCTTTCCGCTTCGGCACGGAGTACGCCACGGCCGTCGAGGAGATCGTAAGCGGCAAGATGGACCTGCGCCCCCTGATGAGTCATACCTACTCGCTCGCCGACGCGAACGAAGCCTTTGCGATGGCGCAGGATCGTAGCCAAAGCATGAAGGTTCATCTCCAGTTTGAGTAGCCGCATGGAAAGGGAGCGCATCGTGACACAGTTCCGCAACGCAGCTGTCATGGGCACCGGCATGATGGGGCCCGGCATCGCCGCCGTACTCGCCCTCGGCGGCTTGCAGGTAAAGCTGCTGAGCCGTACTCTCGACCGCGCCAGACAGGGCGTTGCAAACGCGAAAGAGATCATCGCGTTCCTCCATAGGAACGAGCTTGTCGATTCCGGCGAACAAGCCGCCGCGGCAACAGAAGCGATCACGCCTGCCGATGACATGCCCACCACCGTAGGATCAGCCGATCTTGTCATCGAGTCCCTTCCGGAAAACCTCGCGCTGAAGCAACAGCTCTTCCGCGAGCTGGATACCGCAGCGGCTCCGCACGCTTTGCTTTGCAGCAACACTAGCGGCCTGAGCATCACGGCGATCGCAGCCCTTTGCAATCGACACCCCGAACGCATCCTGACGACGCATTTCTGGAATCCGCCGCACCTGATGCCACTGGTCGACGTCGTATGCGCCCAGAGCACCTCCGTTCCGCTGGCGCAAAGCGTCGTCGACCTGCTGAATGCCTGCGGCAAAACGCCCGTGCTCGTCCTCAAGGATCGCCCGGGGCAGCTCGGCAACCGGCTGCACCAGGCCGTGGTGCGCGAGGCCGCCAACATCGTCGCGGAGGGCATCGCGACGGCGGAGGACGTCGATCTGGCCGCCCGGCGCGGCTTCGGCTTCCGCCTGCCCGCCTACGGCATTCTCGAACACCAGGACCTGGTCGGGCTCGATCTTTGCTCCGGCGTCCTCGGCTACGTCGCCCAGGACCTTTACAACGAGCCGCGGGAGCCGCCGATTTATGCTGAAAAGCTGGCCAAGGGACAGAGCGGAGCCTCCTCTGGCCAGGGCTTTTACGATTGGACGCAAGGCCGTTCCGCAGACGCAGTGAAAGCTCGCCGCGATGCCTTTCTCGTGCACTTGTTGCAACAGGAACGTATCCAACGCTCACGAGCGTAGCCGACCGGCCCCATCGTTTGGCAGAGATTGTCAGGAGGGTGAGGCCACTCCGAGCTTGATTTCGCGGCTCTCAGATGGGAGCACAGCTCCAGCAAAGTGCACCGGAATACTCGAACCTATGGGAAGTAAGTGGAATGGGGAGCCTGCGACGCGGGGCCGTGCAACTCGCGACGACTCGGCAATGCAGCTTTGGGGTGGCCTTGAGTGCACCATCAACCGTGTTGGGAATCAATTCTTCGATCAGCACCACTGGTCCGGGCATCGCGCGCACGTCCGTGAAGATCTCCAGTTGATCGCATCGCTCGGCATACGCACCCTGCGCACCGGGCTCCACTGGGAACACTTTGCCGCAACCCAGGATTGGACGTTCTTCGATTGCATGCTGGGCGAAATGCGACGCCTGCAGATGACCCCCATTGCCGGCCTTGTGCACCATGGCAGTGGCCCAGTCAACACAGACCTGCTCGACCCGGAATTCCCGCAAAAGCTTGCCGCATATGCCGGACAGGTGGCGCGCCGTTATCCGTGGATCACGCGCTACACGCCAGTCAACGAGCCGCACACGACCAGCCGTTTTGCCTGCCTGTACGGTCATTGGTACCCGCACCATCGCTGCATGCGCAGCTACATTCGCGCGCTGCTCCATGAGCTAAAGGCGACCGCGCTTGCCATGCGGGCCATTCGGGAGGTACAGCCGGCTGCGGAGCTGATCTATACCGAAGATGGCGGTCGCATTTATGGCACAGCCCAGACAGAAGCATTCCGTGTGGAGCGGGAGGCGCGGCGATGGTTGGGCACTGACCTGCTCTGCGGCCGTGTTGACTCTTCGCACCCACTGTATCCATTGCTTCTGGAGCATGTCGGTGCGGCAGAGATCGAGTGGTTCGGCGAGAATGTATGTCTGCCCTCCATCATCGGGTTGAACTACTATCCGACGAGCGATCGCTTTCTGGATCATCGCGTCTACCTGTACCCGGACCACTTTCGCGGCGGGGATAGCGGTGAGGAACCATTGGTCGATATTGAGGCGGTCAGGGTTCACCAGGGCGGCATTGCCGGCGTCGGCGCTGTTCTGCGCGAGACGTGGGATCGGTATGGCATCCCTGTCGCCGTCACCGAAGCTCACCTGGGCGGGGGTTCCGACGATCAGGTGCGATGGCTTCGTGAGATCTGGGACGACGCCATGGACGCCCGTGCCTCCGGCGTACACGTGCTGTCTGTCACCGTGTGGGCTTTGATGGGTTCCTGGAACTGGCCGCATCTCTGCACGGAAGACCTTGGCGCGTACGAGCCGGGGGTGTTCCGCATCGTGGATGGGGAACGGCAGCGCACACCGCTGAGCGACTTTGTCGCGCTGCTCGCCGAGGGACAGGTACCTCGTTCGCGCGTGCGTCAGCCGCTTGCCTGGTGGCGCCATCCCGACCGCATTCTGTATCCAAATCCGGAAGGCGAGGTGCTGCACGGCGCTGAAGAAGGGGTGCTTGCGTCCGCGTCGTAAGCCGGGCCGTGGTAAACCATTGCGGAGAGGCAAAGTCCAACCCACATGGCTACACCCGTCGCGATTCCGATCGCCACCCCGGAACTGAATGACGCCGAGCGCGCTCAAACGCTGGCGCGCCGCTACCACGCCGAGTTCATCGATCTGCGCGAGCACAAGATTCAGCACGATCTGGTCAAGTCCGTTCCGGTCGAGCTCATGTTCCGGTACAACTTCATCCCCTTGGAGCAACTGGGCGATCGTCTTGTCATCGCCGTCAGCGACCCCTCGCGGCTCATGGTGCTGGACGAGATCAGCGGCCTGCTCGGCACACGCCTCGTCACCCGCGTTGCGACTCTGACGCAAATCACCGACCTGCTCAAAAAAACCGAGCAGTCACAGCGCGTTCTGGAAGAAGCGACCGAGGGCCTGACCTATGAGGTCGTGCCCGGCGACGACTCACTCGACAGCAACATCTCCATCGAGCGCCTCACCAGTGAAGACGACATCTCGCCGATCATCCGCCTGGTCGACACAACCATCTTCTCCGCGCTCGAGCGCCGCGCGTCCGACATTCACCTGGAGACTTACGAAGACTCGCTGCTCGTCAAGTACCGGATCGACGGCGTGTTGCAGCAGGCCATGGCGCCGATCGCACGCGAGCACCGCCAGACCATTCTGAGCCGTATCAAGGTCATGAGCG
>CAXUEG010000019.1:0-3940 GCA_964249935.1 uncultured Terriglobus sp. | reverse complement strand
GAGAAAATGCCGTGCTGCGCGGGCTCGACAAGGAGTCGATGAGGGAGAAATTCAAGCAGCTCTCGCTCGATGTCGTCGGCTTTGCCGCGGACGACCTCCGCCGCTTTCGCAGGTACATTAAAGAGCCTTACGGGATGGTGCTGGTCACCGGTCCTACCGGTTCCGGCAAAACGACGACGCTCTATGCAGCGCTGAGCGAAATCAAATCCGAGGACGACAAGATCATCACCATCGAGGACCCGGTCGAATACCAGATCCGTGGCATCACGCAGATTCCGGTCAACGAGAAGAAAGGCCTTACCTTCGCCCGCGGCCTGCGCTCCATCCTGCGCCACGACCCGGACAAGATCCTTGTCGGCGAAATCCGCGATGCCGAAACCGCGCAGATCGCGATCAACTCCGCGCTCACCGGCCACCTGGTCTTCACCACCGTCCACGCAAACAACGTCGTCGACGTGCTCGGCCGCTTTCTCAATATGGGCGTCGAGCCATACAACTTCGTCTCCGCGCTGAACTGCATCCTGGCGCAGCGGCTTGTCCGCCAGAACTGCGACTTCTGCTCCACGCTGGTCACACATAACGACGAGGAGCTTGAATTCAACGGTCTGAATCCGGACGAGTGGCGCGGCTTCCAGTTCCGTGAAGGGCAGGGCTGCATCGAGTGCGGCGGCACCGGCTTTCGCGGCCGCTCCGCCATTCACGAGCTTCTTGAACTCGATGACGAGATCCGCGAGATGCTGCTCGAGAAGAAGCCGGGTTCTGAAATCCGCAAGCGCGCCCGCGACAAAGGCATGAACTTTCTGCGCGACTCGGCGCTGGACCGGGTGCGCCACGGCATCACCACGTTGAAGGAAATCAACAAGGTCACCTTTATCGAAGCCGGACGTTAGCGCCTCCTCATCGCTCAGGGACGGACGTGCGTCACGGTCGGGCTTCGTAGACCAGGTTGAACGGTGTTTCCGCGGCACGGCGGAACTGGCTGAAGCCGGCCTTCGTAACCACGTCTCGGATCCGCGCTTCGCCTGCCTGCGCACCCAGGCAGAGCGCTACCTCCTGCGATCGGGAACACGGTGTGCAGAGCAGCGTCGAGAAGGAGTAGTAGATTTTCCCGACCGGGTTCAGGTTGTCCTTCAACTCGTCGTTTGCGAATGGCTCCACGATCATCCATGTGCCATCGGGTTTGAGTGAGCGGAAAATGTGTTCCGCCGCACCGACCGGATCGCCCATGTCATGCAAGCTGTCGAAAACCGCTACAAAGTCGAAGCCTTCCCCTGGATATGCTTTTGCCGCCGCCGTTTCGAAGGTGACGTTCGTCAAGCCTTGCCGTGCAGCGGAGGTCCGCGCCCCCAACACCGACCCGTCGTGGTAATCGAAGCCCGTAAAGTGCGATTTGGGAAATGCCGCCGCCATCAGCATGGTCGACGCACCTTTGCCGCAACCCACGTCCGCGACTCGCGCGCCCTGTTCCAATCGCGTCTGCACACCGTCCAAGGCGGGAATCCAGGAACTTACCAGGTTTGCGGCGTATCCGGCCCGGAAGAATTTCTCGCACCCATGAAAGACGCCTTCGTCGTGCTCACCCCAGGGCATGCCCGCGCCGGAGCGAAATGCTTCTGCGATGCGCGGCACTGCCGCACGCGTCCCAATGGCGAATTCAAAAGCGCCCGGCAAATAGGCTGGGCTGTTTTCATCCGCCAGCGTAAACGCCTGCTCTTCGCTCAGACTGAATCGCTCTCCGGTTGGGTCATACGTCACGAAACCGCTCGACGCCTGGGATCCGAGCCACTCGCGCACGTAGCGCTCATCGGTACCGGTTTTTGCAGCCAGCTCCGCAGAGGTCATCGGCTCGACCGCCAGGGCTTTATACAACCCCAGCTTGTCACCGATCACGACCATTCCTGCATGAATCGTAGCGCCCAGGTCACCCACAAAACGACCCACAAACGCATTTAGCTTTTCCATATCCAACGCCATGTCAGAGCCCTCGAAACAGCGCCACGAGTGTAATTTCCTGAAGCCGGGACTGCAGCAAACTTTTTGCGATTTGTAGGTAATCGTTGACACCTCGCGCCGCTGCTTGCCGCCGCAGCACCTGAACACAATCTGTCCCTGCTATCTCCCAAGTGCCCCACCCGTCTCAAAGCATGTAGCCTAGAGTCTGTCCGCCTGCATGCCGTTGCTGATCCCGAAATCGAGTTATGAAACCCGTCCGCGCATCGCGGTGGAAATCCGTCCGGAGGGCGTCTTCGCCGCACGCGCGAACGACGCCGGGGGTGTACTCGCCCAGGTCGCCCGCGCGGAACTGCCGCGCGAAGCCGTTCAGCCAAGTCTTCGCGAGCGAAACATCACCGATCCGCAGCGCGTCGCCGCCGCCGTTCGCCATGTGCTCGGTCAGCTTCAGCAGGGCAAGCTGCGCGACGTAACGCTGATTGTCCCCGATGCCGCCGTCCGCGTCATCCTGCTCGATTTTGACGCGCTGCCCACGGATGCCGACGAAGCCCTCGCGGTCGTTCGCTTCCGCCTCACCCGGCTGCTGCCCTTTCCGGCAGATGCCGCGCAGATCAGCTACCAGGTCATGACGGAGCGCGCCCGCCAGTTACAGGTGCTCACCGTCGCCATTCCATATGTGGTGCTTGCGGAATACGAAGCCGCAGTACGCGACGCGGGCTTCGAACCCGGCGCCGTGCTGCCCAGCACCCTTGCGGTCGCAAGCGCGGTGAACGACGCCGCACCGGGTGCCTCTCAAATCGCCGCTCTCCTGATCAACTGCAGCGCCGACGCCATGACGACCGCCATCCTGCGGCGCGGTGAGCTCCTGTTGCACCGCACGCTGGAAACCAGACCGGCCGCGCTCCTTGGGCCAGCACAGTTGCCGGCCGAAACCGCCGTTACCGTGCTGCCGACCATGCCTGCCGACGGCGTCTACGCGGCAGCCGTCGAACCGCGCGAGTACGGAGCGGACGATCTCGCCGGCGGCAATCTCGACGAAGGTCCGGTGGTCGAGAGTTTTCTTCCAGCACGCGAGCTCGCCGACGCCGAGGTGCGGTCTGCCGCGATCGAGCTTCAGCGCGCCGTGGCCGTGGCCGCAGCGTATTACGAGGACTCGCTTGCGGCGCTGCCCGAGACTGTCCTGACCGCCGGCAGCATCAGCGCCCATCAGATCGCGGTGTTGCTCGAAGGCACGGGCCTGCAGGCGCGCGAGCTGCTGCAATCCGAGGACCTGCTCGCCACGGTCACCACGCCCGTGCCGCACGGTCTCCTTGCCGGCCTTCGCGGTGCGCTCCGCAACGACGTGCGCACCGCACTACGCCCCGGCGCACGGTTGGGGGCTCGCGCCTAGATGCGGATTACCGTCAATCTCGCGACGCGGCCTTATGTCCAGCTGGACCGCGTCTTCCGGCAGCTGCGCATTACTATCGCGGTGCTCACCATTGCGGCGATCGGCCTGCTCATGTGGCTGCACAGCCGCTCGGCATCGGCGCGCACACAGCAGGCGGAGATTCAAGTCATCCAGGCCCGCACCGCTGCACTCACCGCCGAGCGTACCCGCAATGAGGCGCGCCTGCGCGAGCCGGTCAACGCCGCTGTCCTGCGGCAGATCGACTTCCTCAACGCGCTTTACCAGCGCAAGAGTTTCAGCTGGACCGCCGTTCTGATGGACCTTGAAGACGTGCTGCCGACGGGTTTGCAGGTGACCAGCATCGACCCGCAGATCGCCGCCGACGGCGCGGTCAATGTCCGCATGCGCGTCAGCGGCCCGCGCGAGCGCTCTGTGCAGTTGGTCCGCAACCTGGAAGCATCACGCCGCTTCATCGCGCCGCGGGTCGTCGGTGAAACGCAACAGGCCCAGGACAAAGGTGCCTCCGGAGTTCAGATGGCCGCGGCATACCTGAGCGGCCCGCAGGCCACACAGAACGGCAATCCCACCGCCCTCGTCAAC
>CAXUEG010000018.1:12429-23287 GCA_964249935.1 uncultured Terriglobus sp. | reverse complement strand
GAGCACAAAGAGACGGTCGGCAAGCTGTACTTCGTGCGCTATCCGCTGGCGGACGGAACGGGCTCGATCACCATTGCGACGACGCGTCCGGAGACGATGCTGGGCGACGTCGCCGTGGTGGTGAACCCGAGCGACGAGCGTTACGCCGCGCTGGTCGGCAAGACGGTTCTGCTGCCGCTTAGCGCTGCAGCCGATCAACCCGCGCGTAAGATTCCGATTCTCGCGGACGATTGGGCGAAGCCGGAGTTCGGCACCGGTGCGGTGAAGGTGACGCCGGCGCACGATCCCAACGACTTCGAGATCGGCAAGCGGCACAACCTGCAGAACCTGATCGTCATGGACGAGACCGCGCACATCGCCGTGCCGGGATCGCCGTATGACGGGCTGGACCGTTACGAGGCGCGTGAGCGCATCGTGGACGACCTGCGCACGGCCGGTCTGCTGGCCGACGTGAAGGAGCATAACCTGGCGGTTGCCACGTCGCAGCGGTCGGGTGCGGTGATCGAGCCCCGCCTGTCACCGCAGTGGTTTGTGAGAATTCAGCCCTTGGCAGACAAGGCGATTGCGGCCGTCGAGCAGGGTGCGATCCGGTTTACACCCGCGATGTACGAGAAGACGTACTTCGAATGGATGCGCAACATTCACGACTGGTGCATCAGCCGGCAGCTGTGGTGGGGTCACCGCATTCCGGCGTATCACTGCCCGCAGTGTGAAACGGTGTGCGTGAGCCGCACGCGGCCGGAGCGCTGCGGCAGCTGCGATCACGCGGAGATGCAGCAGGAGACGGACGTGCTGGACACGTGGTTTTCCAGCGGGCTGCTGCCGTTCACGGTCTTCGGCTGGCCTGAGCCGTCGACGGACTCGGCGAAGTTCTACCCGACCGATCTCCTGGTGACGGGCTTCGACATTCTATTTTTCTGGGTGGCGCGCATGATTATGCTCGGCACGCATTTCATGCTGGATGTGCCGTTGCCGGATGGGTCGCCGCGTGAGTTGAAAGATGCGGTGCCGTTTCGCGAGGTTTACATTCACGCGCTGGTGCGCGATGCCGACCGGCAGAAGATGTCGAAGACCAAGGGCAATGTCATCGACCCGATCCAAATCATTGAGAAATACGGCACGGATGCGGTGCGGTTCACGCTCGCCTCGCAGGCTTCACCCGGTACGGACATAGCGTTCAACGAACAGCGCACCGAAGGGTATCGCGCCTTCGCGAACAAAATTTGGAACGCCGCGCGCTTTCTGTTTTTGCAGATGGAACGTGCGAAGGCCGCTGGGTACAACGTGAAGATGGGGCCGGCTGCGGCGGTAACGGCACTGCCGGAGATCACACCGTTGGAGACGCGCTGGATCTTTGCGCGGCTGCGAGCGGTGTGCGGCGAGGTAGACAAATCCCTGGCGGATTACCGCTTCGACGAAGCGGCGAATGCCGTATACCAGTTCTTCTGGGGTGAGTTTTGCGACTGGTATCTGGAACTGGTGAAGCTGCGGCTGGAGTTCCCTGCCCTGGCGGAAGGTGAACAGGGGATCCAGAACCCGGAAACGGCGATTTCGCTGGCCGGGCTGGTCGGCGTCTTTGAGGCTTCGCTGCGGCTCTTGTCGCCATTCATGCCGTTTCTGACCGAGGAGGTCTGGCACGCGTTGTACGAAAACGCGCCGCCGACGAAGTCGATCGCGCTGACGCGCTACCCACAGCCCGGGGATTTTCCCGCCGATGATGCCGCGACGGCAGCGATCACAACGTTGCAGGAATTGATTGTCACGGTGCGCGGTTTGCGCAAGGACCTGGCCGTTCCGGAAAAAGAGGCCGCGCCGATCCTGCTGCACGGCGACAATCGCACGCTGGCGCTGGCCGATGCGAACCGCGACATGCTGGCGAAGCTGGCGCGGGTGAGCGAGGTGAACTTCAGCAGCGATCCGCTTACTGGCGTCACTGCGCGCTCAGGAGCCTTGTTCGACGTGGCGATCGTGTATGAACGGCAGATCGATGTGGCTGCCGAACGCGAGCGCCTGCTGAAGGAGCTTACGAAGCTGGAAAAGGGTTTGCAGGCAGCGGAGCGGCAGCTTGGGAATCAGACTTTCCTCGCAAAGGCGCCTGCCGCCGTCGTGGACGGCTTAAAAAAGCAGCAGGCGGAGACGGCGGCGCTGCACGAAAAGGCGAAGGCGTCACTTTCGGAACTGCCTGTCTAGTTGACAACGACCGCAGACACGAAGAAGGCAGCCACAAGTGGCTGCCTTCTTGTTCTGCGGTCGCAACCAAAGTTGCGAAGATCTTACGCAGGCTGAACGTTCTCTGCCTGGAAGCCCTTGGGTCCCTTGACGACGTCAAAGGTCACGGACTGGCCTTCCTGCAGCGAGCGGAAGCCGTTAGTCTTGATTGCGGTGTGGTGGACGAAAACGTCCTCGCCGTTCTGACGGCTCAGAAATCCAAAACCCTTAGCATCGTTAAACCATTTCACAGTGCCCTGTTCCATATTCTTTGTCCTCTTGTGCGAGCGGATCGCACCTTGATGTACCGCTGAACGCAATTGGTAGTGTGTTGCGTCCTGGCAATACTCGGACGGGCAAAACGAACCGATCGGATCGACGATCACCTACTAATATACTCGAAGTGCTGTGGAAAATCTTGCTCAGGTCTTCGGCACTTGCGTTTCTTCTACCGCGATGGCGACATTTTCGTGCTTGATGTCGAGCCGGAGCCGGTTGTAAAGGCTCATGTACATGTTCGCGATGAGCACCAGCGCAAACTCCGCCAGCACATATCCGCGCCAGCCACGATAGAGCAGCTGGTACCGGGTGAAAATCAGCACCGTCGCCGTGACGTAATGCGAGAAGCAGTACTCGCAGGTGAACAAGTAGAAGAACTTGCGCTGGGGAAGCGAGTGGCAGTCCTGGCTTTTACGCTTACAAAACTCGCGGGGTTCGCGAAACACTTCCTCGTGCGTGACGGTCCAACTCATGCAGGCAATCGGGATGGCAAGCAGCAGCAGCGTGGCCGCCTGGTGCATCAGCGTAGTGGTCAAGGAAACAGGTGTCATGGCAGCGGCCTCGGTACGCGGTTCCCTTTCACGAGCCGTTTCCCGTAGGATGCCACCTGCGCTCGTAGGATTGTGAAACATGGACTGGAAGAGCAGAAAGGTTGCAGCGGTGCTGGAAGCCGCGCTGGCTGAGGACAAGGCCACCCACGACATAACGACGGCGCTGACCATTGACCCCGGGCAGCGTGCCAGCGCCTCTGTGCTGGTGCGCCAGGACTGCGTCATCGCGGGGCTTGGCGCCATCGGGGCCGCGTTTGAGGCGTTTGCCTTGCTGCAGGCCCGCGCCGGCGCCAAGGGCGGAGGCCGCTACGAGGTGATCAGTCACCCGGAGATCTTTGACGGCGTGCGCGTGCGCAAGGGGCAGACGGTCGCCGTCATCCGGCACTCCGCGGCGGCGATCCTAAGCTGTGAGCGCGTGATTTTGAACCTCTTGCAGCGCATGAGCGGCATCGCAACATTGACGCGGGAGTTCGTCGACGCGACGGGGGGAACGCGCGCACAGGTGCTGGACACGCGCAAAACCATGCCCGGCCTGCGCCTGCTGGACAAGTACGCGGTGTGCTGCGGTGGCGGACAGAACCATCGGCTCGACCTGCAGGACGGCATCATGCTCAAGCAGAGCCACATTGCGCTGGCAGGAGGACTGGAAGCCGCGGTGAAACGTGTCGCGGAGCACCGCAAGCCAGGGCAGAAGATTGAAGTTGAGGTCCGGTCCATCGCGGATGCGGAGATTGCGGTGCAAGCCGGGGCGGACGTGCTCTTGTTCGTTCACATGACGTCGCAAGAGGTGGCGCTGGCGGTCGTGCAGATGCGTGCAGAACACCCGGACGTGCTGCTGGAGGTAGCCGAGCACCTGAACCTGGAGAATGTCCGCGAGTATGCCGAAACGGGCGTGGACTTTCTCAGTGTCGGCAACCTGACGCGGGGTGCGCTTGCGGTCGACCTGAGCATGCGCGTCACCGCCGATGTGTACTGAGAAGGTGCAGCAAGTCAGCGAGCCGGCAAGGGAGCAGGTTGGCGTGACCAATCACGCCTTCGATGTCTCGGGGGTAAACGCTGCGATGACAGGTTCGCTGTTTGCAGGCAAGTTGCACCATTTCACCACGATCGAAAGTACGCAGACACGTGCCATCGCTGACGCGCACAGCGGTGCGGAAGGCGGGCAGGTGTATGTTGCCGATGAGCAAACCGCGGGCCGCGGTCGCGGCGGTCACACCTGGCACTCGGCGCCGGGTAGCGGTTTGTATGTGACCGTCCTGGTGCGGCCTTCACTCCATGCTGATGATGCGCTCCTGATTTCGCTTGCAGCGGGTGTTGCAGCGCGGGCTGCAATTTGCGATGTGACCGGGCTTCGCATCGACCTGCGCTGGCCGAATGATCTGGTAACGATGGGGCCGGGCAGCCTGAAGCTTGGTGGCATCCTTACGGAGACGGGCATGCAGCCCGATGGGCACCTGCGTTACGCGGCAATCGGGATCGGCATGAACCTGAATCAGGAGGGAATGCCTGCGGAGCTGCAAACCACATCCACATCGTTGCGGATGGTCAAGAAAGCGGCGGTGTCACGTGAGTTGCTCCTGGTCGCCCTGCTGCGCCGGCTTGAGACGGAGTTGCTGGACCTCACGGAGTCGCCGCCGCAAATGCTTGCGCGCTTCGCTGCGAACAGCACGTGGGTGCGCGGCAAGCGGGTCCGCGTAGCCGAGGGTGAAGGCTATACTGGCGTGACGGATGGGTTGAGTGCAAGCGGTCTGCTGCGCGTCCAATGCGACGATGGCAGCCAGCGCCTGGTGCGGCACGGCGGCGTACGCGAGTTCCCCTGACGCGCTGAGCCCGCTTCGCGCATACAGCGACGACAAGCAGAAAGGTAGCCATGCTGCTGGCGATCGAAGTTGGAAACACAAACATGGTGTTGGGTCTGTATGCTCCCGCGACCGATGCCGAGCCGGCCAAGCTGCTGCACAGCTGGCGGCTGGCGACTCCGCTGACCCACACACCCGACGAGCTGCGGATTGCGATGCACGGGCTGTTCGCGCTCAACAACGTGGACCTGAAGAGCGTGGATGGTGTTGCGGTGTCGAGCGTGGTGCCGCCGATCGACTCCATGTTGCGCGAGGTGCTGGAGAGCTTCTTTAACGTTCGGCCGCTCTTTGTAGAGCCTGGCGTGAAGACTGGCTTGCCGGTGATTACCGATAATCCGGCCGAGGTGGGCGCGGACCGCATCGTGAATTCAGTCGCGGCGTTCGAACGTTATGGCGGTCCGTGCATCGTGGTGGACCTGGGCACGGCAACAACGTTTGACGCGATCTCAGCGCGCGGCGAGTTCATGGGTGGTGCAATTGCGCCGGGGCTGGGCATCAGCGCCAATGCGCTGTTCGATAGAGCGGCGAAGCTCGCGCGCGTCAACATCCGCAAGCCGGGTAAGGTCATCGGCACCAGCACGGTCGACAACATCCAGATCGGCTTGTACTACGGCTATATCGGGCTCGTCGACGGGATTTGCGAGCGCATGATCGCGGAGCTTGGACCGGAGACAAAGGTCGTCGCAACCGGTGGCTTCGCGAAAATGATTGCCGCGGACTCGCGCTATATGAATACGGTCGACATGGACCTGACGCTGGACGGCGTGCGCCTGATTTATGAGCGCAACCAGGACCGGCTGAAGCGGCGCTCAGCGCGGCCGGAAGCGCAGCTGGCACCGCGCGTATAACCGCAACGCTCTTGCAAAACTACTACGAGTACTTCACAGAAATCGAAGAGCGTTTTCAACGCCGGCGCGGGACGCTGACCATGCTGAGCACGCTGGACTGGGCGTTGATCGACACCTGGCGCGAGGCGGGGGTGCCGCTGGAAGCCGTGCTGCGGGGCATTGACGATGCGTTCGACAAGCACGATGCTCGTGCGCAGAAGACGGGCAAGCGGCTGCGCAAGGTGAATGGCCTGGCGTGGGCCGCGCAAGCCGTGATGACGGCGACTGAGCAGATGAAAGATGCCGCCGTAGGCACCAGTAATGTGGCGCAAGCGCAGGAGAGCGGCTTCGAAACAGCGCCGGTGAATGCTTACCTGCAACGTAATGCCGACCGGCTTGCCCAGGCAGCGCTGCCGTCGACTGTACACGTGCAACGCGATCAGATTGCAGCCCGCCTGCGCTCGCTCGCCGCAGACCCGGCCGACACGGAGGAGTTGGAGCGCACACTGACAGTGCTCGAAGAGAAGCTGTTTGCAATGCTGCTGCTGGTCACGCCGGAGTCGCAGCAGATGGACTGGCGCGAGCAGGCCGCGCGCGGACTGAGCGGCAATCGCGGCATGAGTGCTGCGCAGCTGAAGCATGTAACGCAACAGTTCCTGCACAAGCGCCTGCTCGAGACCTATAGCCTGCCGCGGTTGAGCTTGTTTTACATGGAGCACCTGTAGTGGAGGCACGGCCCGTTGACGCGGATGCAGACGACGTCACGCCGCGCTGCCGGCACTTCGGCGTGTGCGGCGGCTGCCAGTTACAACATCTTCCGCAGGCAACGCAGGTACGGCGCAAGGCGGAGTCCGTGCGCGCACGATTGAAGCAGGCTGGTGTGAGTGCGCCGCAGATCACCTTGCACACCGCTGCGGAGTACGGATACCGAAACCGCATTCGTCTGCGCGTAGAGAATGGCCGGGTAGGGTACAGCCGCTATGCGTCACACGAGTTTCTTCCCGTGCAGGAATGTCCGATTGCGGCACCCCTGTTGTGGCGCGCGGCTGCAGCATTAGAAGCGTGTGGTGCAGCCGCGGCACCCTGGCCGGAACGCACCACCGAAGTAGAGTTCTGCACCGATTCCGACGAACTTGCACTGCAAGTGTTGCTGCACGTGAATGCAACGGTCGCCACACTGGACCGCGAGGCGCCGCGGCAATTCCGAGTCATGTGCGACAGCTTGCAGAGACGCATACCGCAGTTGATCGGCGGCGGCTTGCTAGTGCACGGTGAGCTTGCGGCAGGTTCGCGGCGCGTGCAGGAACGGCAGCGCGTTGAAGTGGTGCGATGGGGTGCATCTGACCTGACGTACTCCGTGGATGGACAAGCGTACGCCGTCTCGCGTGGCGCGTTCTTCCAGGTGAACCGTTTTCTGACCGGCCGCATGGTCGATCTGGTCTTGGGCGGTCGCAGCGGGCGCGTTGCATGGGACTTATTTGCCGGCGCGGGACTGTTCTCCTTACCGCTGACCGGGCGCTTCAATCAGGTCATTGCGGTTGAGGTAGGCCAGCCAGCCGCAGGTGACCTTGCCGCCGCGCTGAGCGCAGCCGGGCAGAAACACCGCGCCCTTGCGCAGCCAGTGCTTGACTTCCTCGATCGGCAAATAGCAACAGCGCCGGACGTGATTGTGATGGACCCGCCGCGTGCGGGCCTGGGCGCCGCGGCCACTCGGCAACTCGGCCGCATTGGCGCGCCGGAGCTGGTCTACGTCTCCTGCGATGCCGGCACATTCGCGCGCGACACGCGGGCGCTGGTAGACTCGCGCTACACCATAACAGAACTGCATCTGCTCGACCTCTTCCCCCAGACAGATCACACGGAGACGATCGCCGTCTTTCGCCGCAGCTGAATCGCAGTGCTGCCTGCGCGAATGAGACGCCGCTGGGATGTCGAAGCTACACGGGGAACGCGGAGTATCATCCATGCTGGCGCGCGAGGTTCTCGCGCATCCATCGCGCTTCAGCCAAGTGATGCCGCTGCATCTGCGGCGCGCACCGTTGCTGTATACGGCTGCCGTGTTCGCGCTGGGGATCGCAGCCTCGCAATGGTGGCGTCCTGCGGCGCTGTTGGTATGTGGCACAGCGGTGTGCCTGGTGCTGGCGGCGGTTGCTCTGCGCTGGGCGCCGCGGCTTGCGGTCTTCACGACCTTGCTGACCTGGATGTTGCTGGGCTGGTCGGTTGGTGTGATGCATCCGCGGAGTTCGCCGGACCGCGGTTTGCTGCCGTACGCCGACGGTCTGCGGCGCGAGGTGGTGGCTACAGTGCTGGCCGTGCAGCCCTTGCCCAAGCGAACCGAAAGTCACGATGAAGATCCGCTGCACTTTGGCGAACAAGCGGCAGACCAGGACTCCCCAGCGCCGGAGCAGACCAGCTACACCGCCGACCTGCAGCTGCGACAGATCGAACGAATAGACCCGAACGTGGCAACGATGGACGACGCTGCGGGAACGGCGCGCGTGGTACTCACCGGGGCCGATGGAGCAGCATTGCAGTGTGGTGCCTTGGTGCGCACCGTTGTCCGCCTCTACCGGCCGCGCGAGTTCCGCGACCCTGGCGTGTGGCGGTACGGCGATTGGCTTGCGGAGCAGCAGGTGACCGCGACGGGCACCGTGGTGCCGCGCCACCTTTCAGTTCAGGCTTTGCAAAGGCCGCCGCTGCCGTGCCGCTTTCAGCAGATTCGCACGTGGGCCGCTGGCCGCTTACGCAGCTTTGCTGTCTGGCAGCATGGCCGGCGGTGGCTGCCACAATTCCTGCGTTGGAGCGAAAGTGACGTCGCCGCATGGAGTGCCATGCTTTTCGGCGATCGCGGCGCACTGACGCACAGCCTGCGGGCGAACTTCGAGCGTACCGGCACCTTTCATCTCTTTGTGGTTTCCGGCATGCACATCGGGCTGGTCGCGGCTGTCGTGTTCTGGCTTGCGGATCGCCTCCGCTGTGGCCGGGTGCTCACCGCCCTGTTGACTGCGCTTGCGACCAGCGGCTATGCCCTGCTCACGGGATTCGGCGAACCGGTGCAGCGTGCGTTGTTTATGACGCTCGTCTTCCTGGTCGCGCAGGCGATTGGGCGCGAGCGCAATGCATTGAACGCGGTAGGGGCGGCGCTGCTGGCAATGCTGCTGGTGCGTCCACAGTCCCTGCGCGACAGCGGTTTGCAGATGACGGTGTTGATCGCATTGACCATCGCGGGCATCGCGGTTCCACTCATGGAGCGCACGGTCGGGCCATATGCGCGAGCATGCCGCAACCTTCCGCTGCTGCGGCTGGATCGGCGCCTGCCGCCGCACGTGGCGCAATTCCGCGTGCGGCTACGCTGGATCGCCAGGGAGCTGGAATTGACGTATGGACGATGGGCAAGCCGCGTCCTGCTTGCCCTGGTTCGCGCAGCCTTTTTCCTTCTGTCGATCACGCTGGTGTCGTTCATCACAGAGCTGACCATGGCGGTGCCGATGGCATTCTACTTCCATCGCTTCACGGCGTTTGCCCTGCCGGCCAACTTGTTCGTCACTCCGCTGCTGATGCCGCTGATGGTCTGCGGCATTCTCACTTTCCTGCTATCGCTCATCGCGTACCCAATCGCGATCGTGGTAGCCGCGCCCGCTGCGCTGCTGCTGCACAGCGCGGCATGGCTGGTGCGGTCCCTGGCCGCACTGCACGGTGCAGACCTGCGCACCCCGGGGCCGCCGGTACTGGCTGCACTGGGGCTTGCCACCTGCATCGGCGCTTGTATCCTGCTGCTGCGTTTACCGCGGCGTGGGCTTGGCTGGACGGCTGTCGTGCTCGCCTGTGGCGTCTCGGCGGGAGCGTTTCTGTTTGCGCGGCACATCGAGCCGCCGCGCGCATTGCAGGTCACGGTGATCGATGTGGGACAGGGCGATTCGATTCTGCTGACCGCGCCAAGCGGCCAGGCGATGCTGATCGACGCGGGCGGCATCGTCGGCCCCGAGCAGGACGCACACCAGCACGGAACCGAGAATAGCTTCGATACGGGCGAGGAAGTCGTCTCGCCCTATTTATGGCACCGCGGCATCGCCCGGCTGGATGTGTTGGTGCTGAGCCACGCACACATGGATCACCTGGGCGGCATGAGTTCCGTGCTGCGAAACTTTCGGCCGCGCGAGCTTTGGCTGAGCGTGGATGTGCCTTCGGAGAGGCTGCATGAACTGATCGCCGAGGCGCGCTCGCAGGGCACAATGGTCCGATTCCTACGCGCGGGGAACGAACGGATGTGGCAGCAGGTTCGGCTGGACGTGCTTGGACCGCAGCCGAACTATACGCCAGGCGATACGCCAACCAACGACGACTCGCTCGTGCTGCGCGCGACCTATGGGCAATCTTCCGCACTGCTTGCCGGGGATGCGGAGCTGCCCAGCGAAAATGCAATGCTCGCCGCGCACCTGCTCACGCCGGTCACGCTGTTGAAGGTGGGCCACCATGGCAGCATGACCAGCAGCAGCGAAGCTTTCCTGGACGCGCTCGCGCCACGCGTAGCCGTAATCTCATGCGGCCGTGGCAATCACTTTGGGCACCCGCGTATGCCGGTGCTCCAGCGGCTCGGTGAGCGCCACGCCCTGACCGCGCGCACCGACACCATGGGTGCCATCCAGTACACGCTCGGCCAAGACGGCTCGGTGAGCGCCACGGTGCCCGTGGACGAGGATTGAAGTCCGCATCCATCCGCGCCATCACGCGTCTGACATACGAGGCCATTCGGTGAGCGCAGTCACGCGCGCTCACACGTGACCATCTCATTCAGAGGAGAGCACAATGGCCGAGATGCGCACGTCTGACAAGAGCACACCATCACAGCCCACTGCAGAGGCCGCGAACGCCGACGCCGAGGAACGAAAGCTGTGACGACGGCTGCAGATGATGATGAACATGGTCACGCAGGTAATTGCGCAGGACGGCACGCTGACCGTGGACGAGGCTTCGCGCATGATCGCGGACGCCCGCGAGGCCGCGCTGGCCATGTTCCCCGGCAAGGAACTCGCGTTCGACCTGATCTGGAAACCGCGCTTTCAACGGCTGATGGTCGAGCGCTTCCGGCTGCAGTAGCGCCGCCGCTACCTACGGCATGGCATCAGTCCTGAGA
>CAXUEG010000018.1:11516-12419 GCA_964249935.1 uncultured Terriglobus sp. | reverse complement strand
CTCCAGAATCACGCGAACGGGGATGTTGTGCAGCACCGGTGACAGGCGGCCTTTGTCCAGGAAGGCATCGCGGAACTTGCCATTTTTGAGCGTTTTCAGGATCTTCGGCGGAATGCCGCCGCCGAGGTAAACTCCGCCACTCGCAAGCAGCTTCAGACCCATGTTGCCGCACTCGGCACCGTAGGCGGAGACGAAGGTGTCCAGCGTCATGCGGGTCAGCTCGCTGGAGCCGTCTTCGCCGGTGGTGCCGATGACGAAGTTCGGATCCTCGCTCCCCATCCGGTCTCGCAGCCAGCTCGGTTCTTCAGCTTTGCCGCTGTCGCGCAGGAACTCGTAGATATTTTTCAGGCCGATGCCGCTGACCACGCGCTCCCAACTCACCCGGCCGCCAACCTTCTGCTGCAGGTATTGCAGCAGTTCGATCTCCAGCGGGTTACGTGCGGCGAAGTCGGCATGTCCACCTTCGCTGGGTAGCGGCAGGTGGCGGCGTGCGGTTGCGTTCCAGATCAGCAGAGCTTCCCCAAGGCCTGTGCCCGCGGACACGAGCGCGCGATGCCCCAACGCTGATTTGTCACCCTGATACAGCTCAAAGATCTGGTCCGGTCCCAGCTCGGCGATGCCGTAACCGTTGGCCTCAAGGTCGTTGATCAGGAAGATGTGCTCGATGTGCAGGATTTTCGAGAGGTCGCGCGCGTCCAGTTCCCAGGGCAAATTGGTCAGCTTTAAATGACCGTCTTTGACCGGACCTGGACAGCCGAAGCAGGCTGCGACGACCTCGTGCGCAACCTTCTCACCGGTGTCGTCCGTTGAAAGGAACGCCTGCACCACATCCTGAAGTGACGCGTACTCGTGCGCAGGAAACTTCTTGCTGCGCCGTATGCGCAGGCTGCCGCCGTGAAACTG
>CAXUEG010000018.1:6516-11506 GCA_964249935.1 uncultured Terriglobus sp. | reverse complement strand
CCGCGAGGATCATCGGCACAGCTCCAGCGTCCCGGTCTCCGCGTCGCCGCGCGGGCCGACTTTCGGCAGCCGGCGAGCGGCCTCCGCATCCAGCAAGAGGTACACGTGTCCCGACTCGGGACGGATAAGCTGCGACGGCAAGGTTTCCGGATCGTAGTCGCCGAGCAGCACGTCGTGCAATCGATCCGCCTTGGCCGCACCCTCGATCAGGAAAACCACGCGCCTGCCCTGGTTGATCACCGGCGCGGTCAGCGTGATGCGCCACGTTTCTTTCTGCGGAACGTGGTTGGCGACGACGAGGCGGCCGAGTTCGTGAATTGCCTCCGTGTGCGGAAAGAGAGACGCGGTATGGCCATCGTCGCCCATGCCCAGGAAAACAAGGTCGAACACGGGCGCCTGCGCGCCTTCCAGGCGGAAGTTGTTGCGAAGGTAGCTTTCGTACCTGGCCGCACCCTCCTCCGGGTGGAGCTCGCCTTCCATGCGAAAGACTTTGTCCGCCGGCAACGGCACCTTGCTGAGCAGCTGCTCGCGCGTCATGCGGTAGTTCGAATCGGCATCGTCAGGGCCAACGCAACGCTCATCGACCCAGTAAAGCTCCAGCTTGTCCCACGGCACCTGCTGGGCAAAGGGTTCACCCGCCAGTAGAGCGAACATGCGCTTGGGCGTGGTGCCGCCAGAGATCGCAACGCGCGCGACGCCGCGTGCCTGTGCGGCTTCGGCCACATACTTCGTGAAGACCTCAGCGGCTGCCTGCGCCACGCGCTCAGGCGTGTCGTACACAAGAAAATCTGCAATGGTGTTCTGAGCCATACCGTACCTGCTTCTGCTGCATGTGGGATGCGGAGCGAAACGAAAACGAAACGCCTGAGGCTTGCCCCAGGCGTTTCCCTGTGTTCTAACCGCGTTAGCTGACCCGCCACTCGCGGCCGTCACGCTCAAGCAGGTCGTGGCTCTCCTGAGGACCCCAGCTGCCGGCGGCGTAGTTTGGGAAATCCTTTTTCTGCTGCTTCCAGGCTTCCAGGATCGGCGTCATCAACGCCCAGGTAGTCTCTACGCCCTCACGCTCAGCGAAGAGTGTGCCGTCGCCCAGCATGGCGTCGAGCAGGAGACGCTCATAGCCGTTGGCGGAAGACTTACCGAAACTTTCCGCGTAGCTGAAGTTCATCTCGACTTCCGCGATGTTGGTCGTAGGGCCAGGGATCTTTGCGCCAAACCTCAGCTTAATACCGTCATCTGGCTGGATACGCAGCGTGAGCACGTTAGGCTCCAGCTGCTCTGCACCCTGGCCAGAACTCTTGAAGAGATGCAGCGGCGGCTGTTTGAAGGTAATGACCACCTCGGTCACGCGCCGCTCCAAGCGCTTGGCTGCGCGGATATAAAAAGGCACACCCGCCCACCGCCAGTTCTCGATGGAAAGCTTCATGGCGGCGTAGGTCTCGGTCTGCGACTCGGGACTGACGCGGTCCTCCTCGCGATAGCCCTTCACCTGCTCGCCATCCACGGTGCCGGGCCCGTACTGGCCGAACGAAAGCACCTCCATCACATGGTTCTGCAGCACGTCACGCAATGCGCCCGCAGCCTCATAGAACGGCCCGCGGCCCTCGATACCGATGGACTCCGCCGCCGTGATTTGCACGTTATCGATGTAGTTGCGGTTCCATAGGGGCTCGAAGATGCCATTCCCGAACCGGAAGACGAGAATGTTCTGCACCGTCTCCTTGCCCAGGTAGTGGTCGATGCGGAAGATCTGATCTTCGTGCAGTACGGCATTGATTTCGGTATTGAGCTTCTTCGCGCTTTCCAAGTCGGTGCCGAAAGGCTTCTCGATGATGACGCGCACCCAGCCCTGCGACGCATCGCCCTCGCCAGTCATGCCGTGCTTGCCGAGACGCTTCGTGATGTCGGCAAAGAACTCCGGCGCAACGGCCAGGTAAAACAAGCGGTTGCCTTTCGTGCCGAACTTGCCGTCAAGGTCGGCGAGAAACTTCTTCAGATTCTCGTAGCCATCATCGCTGTCAAATTCGGTGGCGAAGTACTGTACCTTGTCGATGAACTTGGCCAGCTTTGGTTCGTTCTCGTCCACGCCACCACCCTTGATGATGCCGTCCTTCATGTCGGGCGCAAAGGTCTTGGACAGGTCGCGGCGCGCGACGCCCACAACGGCAAAATTTTCCGGCAGCAGGTTTTGCTGATCGAGGTGGTACAGCGCTGGCAGCAGCTTTCGCTTGGTAAGGTCGCCAGAAGCGCCGAAGATGACCACAATGCAGGGCTCTGGAATGCTCTCCTTGCCCTTGTTCGCCTCTACCTGTTCCTGTGAGACGTTAATTCCCTGGGTTGCCATACTCTTTCCTTGTCTTTTTGACGTAGCGACGTGCTGCGGTGAATGGCTTTGCCTCGGGCCGGTCCGTGTGAGGTGGAGTCCGGCAGGAGGCGAAGGCTACTCCGTCTTCATGGCATGACCGCCGAACGCGTTGCGCATGACGGACAGCATGCGGTCGGTCAGGTTGTCTTCTTCGCGCGAGCGGATGCGACGGATGAGCGATTCCGTGATGATCGGTGCGGAGACGTTCAGGTCGATCGCCTCGAAGACTGTCCAGCGGCCCTCGCCGGAATCGGGGACATAAGGCGCGACGCCCTTCAGTTCGGGATTCGCCTTCAGCGCGGCCGCCGTCAGGTCCAGCAGCCATGAGCGCACGACCGAGCCGTATTGCCAGATCTCCGCGATCTGCGCGTTGTTCAGGTGCATGTCCTTCTTGGCCTCAAAGATCGCGAAGCCCTCGGCAAAGGCCTGCATCATGCCGTACTCGATGCCGTTATGCACCATCTTGACGAAATGCCCTGCGCCAGCCGGGCCCGTGCGGCCCCAGCCCTTGTCCGGTGCCGGTGCGAGCGTCTCGAGAACCGGCCGGATCTTCTCGACAACGTCCTCATCGCCGCCGACCATCATCGAATACCCCTCTTTCAGGCCCCACACGCCGCCCGACGTGCCCACGTCGACAAACTCAAAACCTTCCTTCTTCAGTTCATCATGGCGGCGGATCGAATCCTTGTAGTTCGAATTACCGCCATCGATGAAGATGTCGCCCTGCTGCATCAGCGGGGTCAGCTTGGCGATGGGCTCATCGACCGGATCGCCCGCGGGCACCATGATCCAGATGGCGCGTGGCGACTGCATGTTCTTGACCAGGTCTTCCAGCGAGTTCACGCCAACGGAGCCGGCGGCCGTGAGCTTGGCCGTGGTGTCCTTGTTGAAGTCGAAGCCGACCACTTTATGACCGGCCAGGCGCAGCCGCTCCGCCATGTTGCCGCCCATTTTGCCCAGACCGATCAGACCGAGTTCCATTGCACGTTCCCTTTCGTATGCCGCACGTCGTGATTGCACTTCGTGGTTGCAGTTGACTGGATGCCGGCCGGCCCTGCAGGGCGCGGCAAAATCTGGTTCGCTTTACTGGATGGGAGTTTTCCCCTCCGGGAAGTCTGCGCCAAGCGTAACTTCCCGCCACGCCTCAATGCCCTGCTTCCACTCGTCAAGTTTTGCGAGCTGGCGGTCGTAGGCATTCTTGCCTAAGAGAAGATGCATCGGCGGCTCGGGCTCGTCGGCCAGCTGCAGCATGGCCTGAACCGCTTTGGCGGGATCGCCCTTCTGGCTGCCCGCCTGCGTGTTGAAGTACTCGCGCAGCTTGCCCGCAGATTCTTTGTAGTCGCCGATCTCTTCCTTGGCGACCTGCCCGGAACGGCCAAGAAAGTCGGTGCGAAACGGGCCGGGCTCAATGATCGAAACGCGAATGCCGAGGTGCTTCGTCTCCTGCGCCAGCGCCTCAGAGAAGCCCTCGATCGCGAACTTGGTCAGGTTGTAGTAGGCGAGGCCCTGTGTGCCAACCAGGCCGGCAACGGACGACAGCATGAGAATGTGACCGGAGCGGCGCTCGCGCATGTGCGGCAATACCGCGCGTGTCGTGTCGACCAGGCCGAAGACGTTAGTGGCGATCACCTGCTCGATCTCTTCGTCGCTGGCCTCTTCGACCGCGCCGGTCAGACCATAGCCGGCGTTGTTGACCAGCACGTCGATCCGCCCGAACGTCTGCATCGCGTCCTGCACGCCGATCAGGATCGTGTTCTTATCGGTGACGTCGACCGTGAGCGCAAGCGCGCTCTGCGGGTATTTGTCCGTAAGATCAATGATCTTGCTTTCATCGCGCGCCGTGGCGACGACGCGATCGCCCCGCTGCAGCGCAGCCTCGGCCAGCAACCGGCCAAAACCAGTCGAGCAGCCGGTGATAAACCAGACCTTGCCGTTACCGCCTTGCGCCACCGCTTGCTCTGCCATGGCGTTAGCTTTTCGCCTCAGCAGCGGCAGCATAGCTGGTGCCCGCCGCATCGGGCATGTACTTCTTCTCGATCGCGAAAACCTTGTTGAGCCTGCGCACGAAGCGCTCTTCCTTGGCGATAAAGTTCGCCTTCAGGTACGCCTCCACGCACTCGTACGCGAGCTCTTCACCGATGATGCGCGCTCCGAGCACAAGCACGTTCATCTGATCGTGCTCCACGCCCTGGTGCGCGGAGTAGGTGTCGTGACACATGCCAGCGCGCACACCCGGCATTTTGTTTGCCGCAACACACACGCCCACACCCGAGCCGCAGATCAGGATGCCGCGGTCAGCGCCGCCCCCCATGAGCGCGGTGCCGACCTTGACGGCGAAGTCCGGGTAGTCAGAGGGCGCAGTGTCATACGCGCCCAGGTCCTGCACATCGTGGCCCAGCTTGGCCACGTGTGCGCGGACGAGTTCTTTCAATGGAAAGCCGGCATGGTCGGATGCGATTGCGATACGCATGTGCTTACTTCCCCATCGCGGTCTGCGCCGCTTTCACGATGTTCTCCGGCGTGAAGCCAAACTTCGCCAAGACCTCAGGCCCGGGCGCGGACGCGCCAAAGTGGTCGATGCCGACCACGGAACCGTCGCGGCCCACGTACTTCCACCAACCCCTGGTC
>CAXUEG010000018.1:0-6506 GCA_964249935.1 uncultured Terriglobus sp. | reverse complement strand
GTTCTTATACTCGTCTTCCTGCTCCTCAAAGATCTTGAACGATGGCATGGAGATCACGCGCGCCTTGATGCCCGCTTCCTCGAACTTCGGCAAGGTCTGCAGCACCAGTGACACCTCGGAGCCTGTTGCAACCACGATCACGTCCGGTCTCTCCTGCTCGACGAGCACATACGCACCTTTGCGCGGACCTTCGGTCACGTTGTACTTCTCGGCATCGATTACCGGCAGGTCTTGCCGCGACAGCGCCATAAACGAAGCGTTCTTGCGCTCGACGGCAAGCTGCCAGCAGGCGTTGGTTTCGTTCGCGTCGGCGGGACGGAAGTCGGTCAGCTGCGGGATCGCGCGTAACGCCATCAGGTGTTCGATGGGCTGGTGCGTCGGCCCATCGGCGCCCAAGCCGATGGAGTCATGCGTGAAGACAAAGAGCGAGTGCGTGCTCATCAACGCGGCCATGCGGATTGCAGCGCGCGCGTAGTCCGAGAAGACAAAGAATGTGGAGCCGAACGGGATAAAGCCGCCGTGCGCCGCCATGCCGTTCACCGCCGCACACATGGCGAACTCACGCACGCCGAAGAAGATGTTGCGGCCCTTCGCGTCGTCTGCGAACGAGGGCGACGCCTTGAAGATGGTCTTGGTCGAGCTGGTCAGATCGGCCGCGCCACCCATCAGCTCCGGCACGTTCTTGCCGATGGCTTCCAACGCCACATTGCCGGCCGTGCGGGTCGCAATCGGCTTGTCGGTTGGGAACGGCTTCAGCTCCTTGAAAGCATCGGGCGGCAGCTCCTGCTTGACGACACGGTCGAACTCCGCCGCAGCTTCGGGGTGCGCAGCCTGATACTTATCGAACAGCTCGTTCCACTTGGCGTGCGCCTCGGCACCTTTTGTCTGCGCCTGCCTCCAGTTCTTCAGCGCCTCGTCCGGTACGACGAAATCCTTGTCCGGATCCCATCCGAAGAACTCCTTGGTCTTGCGCGTTGCTTCCTTGCCCAGCGCCTCGCCATGCACGTGCTTGGTGCCCGCCTTGGGTGACCCGTAGCCGATAATGGTGCGCACACGAATGAGCGAGGGCTTCTGCTTCTCCTCCTGCGCGATGCGGATGGCCTGCTCCAGCTTTTGCAGGTCCTCGCCGTCGTCCACCATCTGCACGTGCCAGCCGTACGCGTCGAAGCGCTCCGTCACGTTTTCAGTGAAGCTCAGCTCTGTCGGACCGTCGAGCGAGATCAGGTTGTCATCATAAAACGCGATCAGCTTGCCCAGCTTCAGTGTGCCTGCCAGCGAGGCCGCCTCATGCGAGATGCCCTCCATCATGTCGCCATCGCCCATGATGACGTAGGTGTGATGATCGACGATCGGCATGTCCGGCTTGTTGTAAACAGCCGCCAGATGCTTCTCTGCAATGGCAAGGCCGATCGACATGCCGAAGCCCTGGCCCAGCGGACCCGTCGTGACTTCCACGCCCGGCGTAAAGCCGTACTCCGGGTGACCGGGCGCCTTGGAGTGCCACTCCCGGAACTGCTTCAGGTCGTCAAGCGAAAGATCATAGCCCGACAGGTACAGCGAGCCATACTGCAGCATCGACGCGTGGCCGTTCGACAGCACAAAGCGGTCGCGGTCCGTCCACTTGAAGTCGACCGGGTCGTGCTTCATGTAGCGCGTGAATAGCAGGTATGCCAACGGCGACAGGGCCATGGGCGCACCGGGGTGGCCGTTCTTCGCCCTCTCAATGGCGTCCACGGCCAGCAGACGGAGAGTGTCAATCGAAAGCTTGTCGAGATCCTTGTCGCTCATGCGTTCCTCAAAAGGTTTCTGGTGCAGATCGCCATGCGCTCGGCGCAATGTGGCAGCTTATGGGTGCCGCAGCGCGTGCCGGTTCCGCCGGCCGAAAGCTCTGCGAGGCTACGGACAGTGTACGCGTGGCCCGCTCCCGTTCGATGCTTCAGGGCAGCGGCGCGCCGACCTCGATTTTAAAGTTGTAGCCCACCCATCGATTCGAAGCGGGCCAGTGCAGCGTCAACTCCAGATCGCCGTTGAAGCCAACAGGAAGTGGCGGCTCTGCCGCGAAACCTGGATAACCCATAAGTGACGCGCGAGTGCAGTTGTGAGTCGCCCAGCCATCCACGGACCAGTGCACCTCAAAGTATTCGCGATCCAGGACCTGCAGCCGTTTGCCCGCGGCGATCTGCTTCAGCGGCCGGGCAACCTTGAAGAACTCCACCCCGCTCTTCCAAGTCCGGCTCTCGCGACGCACGCTGTAGCGCTCCTCGACCACTGGAATGCGGTCGAACACCCTGCCGTCCACGCCGGAGCGCAACAGCTTGATGTACTCCGCATGTGCCCATACCAGCGGCTGCGCGGAGCCGGCGGATCGGCCAAAAAACATGCCTTTGGTGGGCATGTCTTTGTAATCCCACACCTGCTCGGGCAGCATTCCGCCGAAGCTTGCAAATCGCTCCATGGCCTGAATCAGCAGCTTATAGTCGCCACCCGCGGCGAGCTCGTAGTGGGCGCGCTCGCCGGTCAGAATCGGCCACGCGCGGCCTTGTCCGTAATGCACAAACGGCTCGCCGTCCTTTTGCTGACCGTAGCCGTCGTGGTTGTAGCGACGCCAGCAAGGGCCGTAGGGCGTGTCGATCTTAAGTACGTGATCGATGACCCTGAGCGAGTCGGCGATCAGTGGATCGTCGGCGCGTCGGATACCGTAGCGCACCAGCTCAAGGAAGCCGGCATCCACGATCTCATTCGCGGCAAAATTGTACTGCTCCCCAGGCCCGCGGTTGGCAATGTTGTATCGGCCAGGGCCCGCCTCGGGGTTATAGAACGGCTCACCCGGATTGGGAGGATTGATGCGGACATAGTGCCGCTTTACCTCGGGCAACAGCACGCCGTCGTTCGTGGTTGTCCACTCGTCCAGGTGCTCCTCGATCCAATCGGCGTAGCTCTGCAGAAATTTCGAAAGCTCCGGCGCCGGATGCGCCTCCGCAATGTCCGCCGCGCACAGCAACGCCGCAATCACGGTCGCTAGCGTGGACGGCGAGTAGCCCGACGCTTCCTCCCAGCGCTCCTGCTGCGTGATGGGCGCGTACTGCACCAGAAAGGCCGCGGCCTGCTCCACAAACGGAAACACCTCGAAACTGCCCAGGCCGCCGGCTTTCCACAGCCGCCACGCGAGCATGATCGGGAACGCAACCTCATCCAGCTGAATGCCCGTCCAGTACGGTGTTCCGTCGATCCAGAAATTCTGCGCGAACGATCCATCGGGCCGCTGCGTACAGGCGAGGTACACGAGTGCGCGCCGCGCCGTGTCCGTGCGGCCACAGGCCAGCAGCGCCGTGGCGGACTGAATCATGTCGCGCGTCCATACCAGGTGGTATCCGCCCAGATCGTCGTCGCTCTTGGCGTTGCCCCACGGGATGGACGCCGACGCGATGAATGCGCCCGGAAAGATCTTGTCCTCGTGCGCCAGGATCACATTGTGGCTGATGCGCATCAGCCGCCCTTTGTCCGTGCTCGAGGCGGCCAGCCGCTCAGGCGAGGCAGCGCGGTGCCACTGCTCAATGAAGCGCTTCAGGTGCAGATCGAACGGCACGCTGAGCGACTGCATCATGCCGGAAAGCGCGGCATGCGGGCCTTCGCCGAACGAGAGTGCCAGGGTGAACTCGCGCGTTTTGGACAGATCGATCTCACCGGTGAGCGCGAGGTTGCCATCCAGGGCCTCGCCGAACTGGTAATCCATCTTCATGTCCTGCTTCAGGTCGCGGAAGCCATCCGTGGTTCCCGCGTACCCGCAGGAGGTGCGCGTAAACCCGCAGTCCGCACCCATGGTCACATGCATGTTGTTCTTCCAGGCGAGCAGCGTGCGCTGCCCGGCGACCTCGATCGCGCGGGCATTATTACCCAGGCCGCCGCCATCCAGGTGCGGCGCCAGCAGGGCGTAGCACTTCATGCGGCTCAGCACTTCCTCGTCGCCCTCCAGCTTTACACGCATCAGTACCACGGGGTGATGCGGGTCACTGATGAAGTCCTTGGTCACGGTGTAGCGGCCGCCCAGATCGCTGGCCACGACCCGCACCGCCAGCGCGTCCGGGTCGATGTAGTGGAAATCGAACTCGAAATCGCGCTTCTCCTCATGCACAAACGTCTCGCCATCCGTAAAGAGCAGCTCCATGTCACGGGTCTGCGGCCGATCGATCGTCGGAAAGTAGATTTCGTTCAGCGTGCCGTGGGAGATGGTGAACCACACGCGGCTGGCGGCGGAGTACGCCGTACAAACCGAATCCTTTTTGCTGGACGTCCAGCGTGGCGCAATCCCTGGGCCGCCGGTTGCAGCTCCCTGGTCCGGCAGCCACTTATAGAGTGCATTCAGTGCTTCCATAACGCTTCCATTCCACCACAGGTATGTTCCACAGAGATGTCGGCCAGGACATGGGAACGTGCCGCGAAACGCGTTCCTGCATCCGCCCTTTCGGCGGAGGCATCCTAAGGTGCGTGTGACGGGCGTGATGCGTCCGCCCCGTACCGTTTCCAGCTCTTTCGCACCACCAAAGCAAGGAGATCGACCGTGCCCTTTGAACTACCCCCACTCCCCTATGACTACGCCGCGCTTGAGCCGCACATCGATGAAGCCACGATGAAGCTGCACCATGACAAGCACCACGCCACCTATGTGACAAACCTGAACGGCGCTGTAGAGAAGCACAGCGATCTGGGTTCCAAATCGCCCGAGGACCTGATCAAAAACCTGGACGCCATCCCGGAAGACGTGCGGGCTGTGGTACGGAACAACGGCGGCGGCCACGTGAACCACACCATGTTCTGGCAGATCATGAAGCCGGGCGGCGGCGGCGAGCCCACGGGCAAGATCGGCGACCAGATCAAGAAGCCGCAAGGCGGCGGCGAGCCGACCGGCACGATTGGCGACCAGATTAAGAGCGACTTCGGCTCGTTTGAGGATTTCAAGAAGCAGTTCAACGAGACCACGGCCAAGCAGTTCGGCTCCGGCTGGGGCTGGTTAATCTTCAAGGGTGGCAAGCTCGGCATCGTGACCACACCCAACCAGGACAACCCGCTGACGCAGGGCAGCTACCCGATTCTGGGCAACGACGTTTGGGAGCACGCCTACTACCTGAAGTACCAGAACAAGCGCCCCGAATACCTGGCCAACTGGTGGAACACGGTCAACTGGGAAGAAGTCAACAAGCGCTTCGAACAAGCCAAGACCTACAAAGCGTAACGCCGATAAGCAGGGAATCAGGAAAGCCGCCCACCGGGCGGCTTTCCTGCTTATGGAGCAGCCACAATAAGTTCAGGCCGTCTCGAAACGCGCCTGCCGCGCTGGTTTCCGCATCCAGAAAACGGCAAACACCAAGCACAGTACCAAGGCGCCGGACGTATCCAGCAACACATCCGTGACTAGCCCGGTGCGATCCGGAATGTACGTCTGGTGCACCTCATCAAGCGAGGCCACGAGCGCCGTGCAGCAGATCGCCATCTGCAAACTCCAGCGTCGCCACACCGCGGCACCGAGATGTCGAAACGGCACCATCCACGTAAGCAGAAACGCTCTGAGCCAGGTGAGGCCGAGCGTGCCGTAGCCCAGGAAGTGTCCGGTCTTCCGGATGTGGTGGTGCACAAGCACCCAGACATCATCCGGCACACGCCCAAAGAGCGTTTCATAAATGGTCCTGAGAATCCGCGAAGTATTCACACTTCCAAACGCCGCGGTGGACTCACGCGCGATCACAAGCAGCATGACCACTACAGGCAGCCAGACAAACATCCAATGCCTGAAGGCGTCTCGTTGCCGGGGAAGGGAGCGGCCGCCAAGCAGGACCGCCGCCCGTCGACTCACCTCCATCGCGCCGCGCAATAGAAACGGGACGCGAGCGTCTCTGCTGCGCGTCCCGTCCATGGATTTCGTGAGTCGTAGTGCAATACCTGCAACTTAGGCGTTCTCCTCCGAGCCGCCCTCTTCCGTGCCACCTTGCTCGGCAAGCTGACGCTCCAGCTCCTCGCGCTTCTTGGCTTTCGCCTCGACGCGCTTCTGCTGTTTCTCTCCAAGCTCCTGCTCGGCGCCCAGCAGTTCGATGACGGCCTTCTCGCCGCCATCACCCTTTCGAAAACCAGTACGCACGATGCGCAGGTACCCGCCCTGGCGATCGCCGTAGCGCGGCGCGACCGTAGCAAACAGGCGGGACACCGAGTCCGGTGTTTGCAGGAACGCGGCAGCCTGGCGGCGTGCGTGAACATCACCGCGCTTGCCCAGCGTAATCATCTTCTCTACCAGTGGACGAACGGCCTTCGCCTTTGCTACGGTAGTCTCCACACGATCTTCGACCACGACAGACGTGACCAGATTGCGCAGTAGCGCGCGACGATGACTGGGGTTTCGTCCGAGTTTGTTTCCAGCTTTACGATGCCGCATGGCACTTTACCTTCCAGATAATGTCGACGCGACCAGCAGGAGAACACCTAGCGGGTGCACGTCGCAAAACAATACGCCGTCTGGC
>CAXUEG010000017.1:0-24093 GCA_964249935.1 uncultured Terriglobus sp. | reverse complement strand
TCCCCTTCAGATGAGGCGGTGCAGCCAGTGTGGGACCGGGTAGGTGCGGCGGTTGAGGAGATAACCGAGCACCGGGACGCGGCGGTCGGAGAGGTTGGCGGAGAGCTGGTCGACGGAGGCCTTACGGACCTGGCCGGCGCTGACCACGGCGACGTAGCCGTCGATGCAGGGCTCGACCTCGCTGCTGAGTGTGGATTCGATGTTGCTGGGGCAGTCGAGCAGGATGAGGTCCATCTCTTCGCGGGCGCGGGCGAGCCAGGGGCAGAGGCGTGCGGCGAAATTGCCGCGTGGACCAATCTCGCGCCAGGCGGAGTTCTTGTCGTTTTCGTTGGCAAGCGCCCAGAAGTTGTCGGGCTCCTGCAGGGCAAAGCCGAAGCGCATGGTGTGGTCGTCCTCGAAGCGGCGCAGCATTTCGCGGACGTCGATGACGGCGACCTGGGAGCCGAACTGGCGGGCGGCTTCGCGGGCGAGGTGTTCCGCGACATAGGAAACGCCTTCGCCACGGATGGAGGAGGTGATGGCGATGACATAGGCGTCCTGCGCGATCGCGCCGCGGGGCCACTCGCCGTGGGGCGAGTCGACCATGGGCAAGAGGCTGGCGCCGTGCGGGTCAAGCCGCCGCTCCTGCATGCTTTTGTGGATCCCGTAGAGCAGGCGGCGGTATTCGAGGGCGTTGAGCTCGTCGGCGTGGGGTGCGGTGCCGGCGTCGGCGAGGGTGGCCAAGGTACGGGTGCCGGTCAGGTTGTCGAGCTGGCCGGGCGTGTACAGGTAGCCGGAAGACGTGTCTAGGTACACGACAACGAGGGTGCTGAAGAGGAAGGCAAAGACGAGGCCGGTGATGCTGTAAAGCAGCGGACGCGGGCGGACGGGCCCGCCGGTGGAGTACGGCGGCTGGACGAGTGACACGTCAAAGAGCTTCATCTTGTCCAGCTCGGCGGAGATGCGGGCGTCGGCCTTGCGCTGGGCGTAGAGGTTGTAGTCGTTGCGGGCCTGGTCGAGGTTGCGCTTCAGGGCATTGACGTCGGTGGTGGGGAGCTCAAGCTCATCCAGGCGATTCTGGGCCTGGTCGAACTGGTGTTGGAGCACGGCGCGCTGGGCCTGGAAGCCGCTGAGCTCGCCCTGGGACATGGCGACAGCAGTGGCGAGCTGCTGATAGAGCGGGTTCACATCCGTCGCGGTCTCGGCAGCGGGCTTCGCGGCGGCGTCGCTGATGGCGAGCTTGGTGTTTGCGATCTTGTCGTCGAGCTCGAGAATCTGGCGGTCGGAGGGGGCATAGCGGCGGACCAGCTCGGCGCGGTGATTTTCCAGATCGACGAGCGAGGTGTTGAGGCGCTCCTGCGAGTACTGGTTCGTGATGGTGCGCTCGAGACCGCGGGAGCGTGCGGGCGTGTTCTGCAGCTGCTCGGTCTGCTGGGCGGTCCGGGTGCGCTGCATGGCAAGCTGGCTGTCGAGCTGCGCGATCTGGTCCTGCAGGGTGGAGACGCGGGTGAGCTGCAGCTTTTTCTCGTCGTCCAGCTCGCTGATGTCGTTCTTGAGGCCGTACGCGGTCAGCGCCTGCTGGTCGGTGTCGAGCTGGCGCTTGGCCGCCTCGAGTTGACTGTTGAAGAAATCGGCAGCGCCGGGGCCGCCGCTGGAATGGCCGGCGCGCGCCTCGAAGTAGGAGTCGATGATGCGCTGCAACTCGCGGTTGGCCTGCTCGGGGGTGGGCGCGGTGTAGCTGAGGTCGATAAGGCTGGTCTGCTGGATTGCGTCGGCTTTGAGGTGCTGGCTGATGCGATCGATCTCCCCCTGCGCGTGGCTCGACTGCACGCCGCCCACAGGGGCGCCCACGGCCATGTGCATCACCAGGGGGCTTTGCAGGAGGTTTGCTTCGCTATTGATTTCGGACTGGGAGACGTCGTCCTGCGTAGCCTGGGATGCGGGCGCGCTCAGGGGTGTGGCGTGGCGCACGTTCTGCACGATGAGCTTGGCTTCAGACCGGTACTGCCGCGGGATGAGAAGGGTGATGGCAACGACGAGCGCCAGGATCGCGAGGATCAGAGACGCGAACAGGCCTTTGCGGCGGAAAATCGCTTCCACCACAATTTGGCGCAGCTTGGTCTTGGCGGCGCTCAAGCGCGGGTCCGCGGGTTGGAGCCGGTCTGCATCCGGGTAAAGAGGCCTTTGGGCCGCAGTGTAGCCGTTGCACCGCATGCGGGGCAGTAGGGAACGCGAGGAGGAACCGGCGCTGGTTCACTTTTGTGAGGGAGGATCGGAGCGAGCAGAGACGGTTCGTTCACTCCGCAGGACGATGGTGCTGTCGTGCTCTGGGAAGCGACAGAAGCAGAGGTGGGTGGGAAGGATTATGCGTCTTCGGTGCGGTTGCGTTTGCGGCGGGCCCACAGGCCGAAGCCACCAAGGCCGAAGGCGCCGGCCATGCCGACCGCGACGACCACGATCACGCCGAGGGCAATCAGCAGGCCGGCAAGGCTGGTGAAGACGTCCGTGAGGGCGGACGCCAGCGCGGCCACCACGGCGTGGATGAGCCAGAGGATGAGACGGAGCAGGGCCAGTGTTGTTGTCCTCTGGCTACTAGCTTAGCTGGCGGCGAGATGCCTGGGTGTTTTGAGGTGAGACGGTCGCGGGTAAATTCGGGCGGCCTTGCGCTGCTCCATCCTGTTCTTCGCGCAACATGCGTGCGCGTGGGATGCGGGTATGCGAGAGAGCGGGGCTGGAAATTGTGCCGCTTTGAGAAAAGCAGGTCCTTCGCTGCGCTCAGGATGACAATGCTTTTCGCCATGTGGTGGGCAGGATGACAATGCCTGTTGGCGATGGCGACGCATTGCGCAGGAGGACAATGCTTGCTGGCGATGACGACGTATTGCGCAGGACGACGTATCGCGCAGGACGACGGCGCTTTTGCTCAGGATGACATTGCTTTGGGAGTGAAGAGGTCGTGTGCAGCGCCGCGATGAAGGATGAGGATGTGGGCAGGTTGTTGCAGGGGATCGAGTGAGACGTAGTTGCGGGCACCCTGCCAGGTGTAGGCCGCGCCGGTAAGGGCGTCTTCCACCGTGTAGGGTGCGCCGTTATCGACGCCCAACGCGAGCACGTCGAGGTCGGTGAAGCCGGTCTGGACCCGGTCGGGGTCCAGGTTCACAACGCAGAGAATGATGTCGTCGCCGGCGCGCTTGGAGTAGCAGAGCAGCTCCTCATTGCCGATTGTGTGAAAGCGGAGACTTGCATTGCGTTGCAACGCGGGGTGGGCGCGGCGCAGGGTGTTCAGCACGGTGTAAATGGGCGCGAGACTTCTTGCGTGGACCTCCGGGTCGTCCAGGTCCCAATCGCGGAGCTGATACTTCTCGCTGTTCAGGTATTCTTCGGCGCCGGGCTTGGCGGGTTCGTGCTCCATGAGCTCGAAGGCGGGGCCGTAGACGCCGTAGCTTGCGCCGAGTGTGGCGGCGAGCAGGATGCGCTGCCGGTAGAGCGCGGGGTTCGCGACCTGGAGCGGTTTGGGCAGGATGTCCGGGGTGTTGGGCCAAAGGTTGGGGCGGAAGAAGTCGCTGACCGGCGGCTGCGTGACTTCTTCGAGGTACTCGGTCAGCTCGGCTTTGGTGTTGCGCCAGCTGAAATAGGTGTAGCTCTGGGTGTAGCCGGCCTTGGCAAGTGAGTACATGACGTGCGGGCGGGTGAACGCTTCCGCGAGGAAGATCACGTCCGGCGCGGTCTTGTGGACCTCGGCGATGCACCACTCCCAGAAGGGCAGCGCCTTGGTGTGCGGGTTATCGACGCGGAAGATGCGGACGCCCTTCTCGACCCAGAAGGCGAAGACGCTGTAGAGCTCCTGCCAGAGCGCCTGCCAGTCCCCTGACTCGAAGTTGATGGGATAGATGTCCTGGTACTTCTTGGGCGGGTTCTCAGCGTACTGAATGGAGCCGTCAGGACGGATCTGGAACCAGTCGGGGTGCTGCTTGACCCAGGGGTGGTCGGGCGAGCACTGGAAGGCGATGTCGAGCGCGATGTCGAGCTTGAGGTCCTGTGCTGTTTGGATGAGGTGGTCGAAATCGGCGTAGGTGCCGAGATCGCGAAGGCGGGCTTTGTGGCCGCGGTCGGTTTTGCCGATGGCCCAGGGCGAGCCGACATCGCCGGGCTCCGCGACGGTCGAGTTGTTCTTGCCCTTGCGGAAGGCGGTGCCGATGGGGTGGATCGGCGGCATGTAGACGACGTCGAAGCCCATGGCTGCGACGGTTGGCAGGTAGTCCGCAACGTCGCGCAGGGTGCCGTGCCTCTGGATGCCGTCCGGACCGGTCTTGCCGAGCGAGCGCGGGAAGAACTCGTACCAGCTGGAGAACTCGGCGCGCTTGCGGTCGATCCAGAGGGGGACCTCGCGGGCGTAAGTGGTGACGAAGGCAAGGTCGGGGTACTGCATTGCAAGGTCGATGGTCGCGTCGTCCAGCGGAAAGTCATAGCGTTGCCCGTTCTCCGGCGGACCTTCGGCGATGGAGCGAAGCCGGCCCGCGGCGGCCTTCAGGGTTTTGGCATGTTCATCTGTCGCGCGGCTTGAGGCTTTGTCGAGCAGGATGGCGCCGGAGCGGAAGGCGAGCGCGACATCGGCCGCGGCGGTGCTGAGCGTTGCAGCGGTTGCTGGTCCGGGTGTTGTTTGCAGCCTGGCGGTGCCGGGCTGGGGCGTGGATGTGCCGGGCAGGGGTTCGTTCAGGTTGACGCTGCTTGGGGCATCGGCGGCACCCTGCGCGTCGATGCGTTTTTGCAGGTCATGCAGCCAGGTGTCGAAGTGGTCGACCCAGCCCTGCACGGTGAAGCGCCACGCGCCGAGCGTGTCGGCGAGAAACTCGGCCTGCCACAGGTCATTCCCAAGGGGTGCGAACGGGGCATGGCGCCAGGTGGTTTCGTCTTCGCGGCGGTAGAGCAGGCGCGCGCCCAGGTGGTCGTGGCCGTCGCCAAAGATGGCCGCGGTCACCGCGACGGTATCGCCCATCACGCGTTTTGCGGCGTAGCGCCCGCCGTCCACCTCCGGCGAAACTTCCTCGATGATGACGCGGCTCCGACCTTCGTTCGGCTTCAAAGCAGACCTGCTCTTTCCCACGGCGCCGCCGTGTTACGCACCCTTTGTGACCGCATCCCGCGTCCGTGCATCCGAACAGGATACCGATCACGCACGAACAGATGAGATGCCAGTTTTAGAGGGCTGGTGCGGCCGGCCAAGGACACACGCACTTCATGAGTTTGCTGAATACGTTACTGCATAAGGCAGAGGACAAGCCGTCGCTGCACGCGGCGAGAATCGAAGAGTACGCCATGATCGGCGACCTGGAAACGGGCGCCCTGATCTGTAAGAACGGATCGCTCGATTGGCTGTGCTGGCCGAGCTTTTCCGACGGCGCGGTGTTTGCCGCATTGCTGGGCACGTCGGACAACGGCTTCTTCCAGATACGGCCGGCAAAGGGCGAGGCGATCGTCGCTGAGGACTGGCGCTACGTGCCAAAGACGCTGATTGTGGAGAAGACCTGGACCACGCTGGATGGCGAGGTGCTGGTCAGCGACTTTATGCCACCGCGCGGCAAGAACAGCGACGTGGTCCGCATTGTCCGCGGTGTACGCGGCGAGGTGAAGATGCGCATGCAGTTGACGCTGCGCTTCGACTACGGCCGCACCGTGCCGTGGGTTACCAACCACGAGCATTTGCGGGCGGTGAACGGACCCCACCTGATTGTGCTGCGCACCGCAGCGCCGTTGCACGGCGAAGGCCTTTGTACCGCGAGCGATTTCACCATCCACGAGGGCGAAAGCATCTGCTTTGTGCTGAGCTACGGCTCGTCGACCGGCGAGGACCCGGAAAGCTTCGACGCGTACGAGGCCTATGACGACACGGTGAAGTACTGGGAAGAGTGGGTGGCGCAGAATGAGTTTGACGGGCACACGAAATACCACGAGGCGGTGGAGCGCTCACCCATCACGCTGAAGGCGATGACGTATAAACCGAGCGGCGGCCTGATCGCCGCGCTGACCGCGGGCTTGCCGGAAAAGCTTGGCGGCGAACGCAACTGGGACTACCGCTACTGCTGGATCCGCGATGCGGCGTTTACCGTGCTGATCCTGCTGCACGCGGGATTCACGCAGGAAGCGATGGAATGGCGCGGGTGGCTGCTGCGCGCGGTTTCGGGCACGCCGAATCAGTTTCGCGCGGTGTACGGCATTGACGGGCAGCAACTGTTGACGGAGTGGGAGGCGGACTGGCTGCCCGGCTATGAGAACTCCAAGCCGGTACGCATCGGCAATGCTGCGGTGACCCAGGTGCAGCTGGACAACTACGGCGACCTGATTACCGCGCTGAGCCGTACGCCCGCGGGCGAAGGCGATATGTGGGCCGACGATGTTCGCTCCCTGGTCGCGGCTCTGCTGCAGAACTTGACGAAGATATGGCGTGAGCCGGACAGCGGCATCTGGGAGGTGCGGGGCGAGCGCAAGCACTTTGTGCACAGCAAGCTGATGGCGTGGGTCGCTTTCGACCGCGCGGTGCACGCCTACGAAACCCACAAGCACGACACCAGCGACCCCGATTATGAAAAGCACGAGGCGATGGTGGAGGGCTGGCGGCGCAATCGCGACGAGCTTCGCGAAGACATTCTGGAGAAGGGCTTCGACAAGAAACGCAATACGTTTGTGCAGGCGTATGGCTCAAGTTCCCTGGATGCGGCGACGTTGCGTATTCCGCTGGTTGGATTTTTGCCGGGAGACGATCCGCGCGTGCTCGGCACGATCAAGGCCATCGAAGAAGGTTTGCTGCGGGACGGCTTGATTCTGCGTTACGACACGGACGGGGACAAGGACGGCCTGCCGTCGGGTGAGGGGGCATTCCTTGCGTGTTCGTTCTGGTACGTGGGTGCGATTCACATTGCGGGGCGTCGCGAGGAGGCGCAAGCCTTCTTTGAAAAGCTGTTGGGCTTGCGCAATGAACTGGGTCTGCTGGCCGAGGAGTACGACGCGAAGACCGGGCGGCAGCTTGGCAATTTTCCGCAGGCGCTGTCACACCTGTCGCTGTGTCATGCGGCCATGATCCTGGCTGATTCGGAGGGCCCGTGGAACGGACATCCCTACCCGGACGGCCCGAAACCGGGCAAGTAGGCCGCGCCACTTGGCGGCATGACTGAGTGGCAGGGCTCAGGAAGTGCAACCTGCTCCGACGGCGCTGCACCTAACCGCATCGAAGCGATTTTGAATGACGTGAAACCTGCGGCCCCGCAGCCGCGCAGCCGCGTCCCGAAGCGGACGCTGTGAGGACAGTCGCATTCCCATGGCCCGGATTCCCCGTTCCACCTACCGCCTGCAGCTGCACAAAGGTTTCACGTTTGATGATGCTCTAGCCATTGCGCCGTACCTGCGCGACCTGGGCATTTCGCACGTGTACAGCTCGCCGTACCTGCAGGCCGGGCCTGGCTCGATGCACGGCTACGACGTGGTGGATCACCATCGTGTGAACCGCGAGCTGGGCGGCGCGGAGGCGCACGAGCGCTTCAGCAAGCGGCTGGGCGAACTGGGCCTGGGCCAGGTGCTGGACATTGTGCCGAACCACATGAGCGTGCACCGCGAGAACCGCATCTGGTGGGATGTGCTGGAGAACGGTCCGTCGAGCCGCTTTGCAACCTTCTTCGACATCGATTGGAACTCCGCGGAAGAAAAGCTGCGCGACAAGGTGCTGATGCCGGTGCTGGGCGACCAGTACGGCCGCGTCCTGGCGAAGGGCGACATCAAGCTGGCGCGCGAGGGCGATTGCTTCCTGGTGAAGTATGGCGAGCAGGCGTTTCCCATGGCGCCGCGCTCGATCGCATGGCCGCTGGGCCGGGGCGCGGCACTGGCGCCGAGTGACGAGCTGAATTTTCTTGCGGCCTCGTTTGCCCGCCTGCCGGCGCCGGAATCGACCGAGCGCGAAGTGCAGATGTCACGCCATCGCGACAAGCTGGTGCTGCAGAAGCTGTTGAAGCGGCTGTGCGCAGAGGAGCCGCGGGCCTGCGCCGCCGTCGACGAGGCCATCGACGAAATCAACGGCAACATCGAGTCGCTCGACGAGATCCTGAGCCAGCAGAACTTCCGGCTGGCGTACTGGAAGACGAGCGATCAGGAGTTGGGATACCGCCGCTTCTTCGATGTGAACTCGCTGATCGGTCTACGCATGGAGCGCGAGTACGTCTTCGATGAGACGCATGAACTGATCCTGTACTGGCTTGAGAAGGGCCTGCTGGACGGCATCCGTATCGACCATCCGGATGGCCTACGCGATCCGCGGCAATACCTGGACCGGCTACGGGCGAAGGCCCCCGACGCGTACATCGTGGTGGAGAAGATCCTGGAGCCTGGCGAGTGGCTTCGGACGGAATGGCCGGTGGAGGGCACCAGCGGCTACGACTTCCTGAACGTCTGCAACGCGCTGCTGGTAAAGCCGGAGGGCATGGAGGCGCTGACCGCGATTTACCGCGACTACACGGGGCAGCCGACGGACTACCACGACATCACCTTTGAGAAGAAGACCAACGTCGCCAAGGAGACACTGGCCAGCGATGTAAACCGGCTGGCGACCATCTTTGTGCAGATCTGTGAGTCGAACCGCGAGTTTCGCGACTTTACGCGGGCCGACATCCGTCGCGCGATTCGCAGCGTGGCCGCGTGCTTCCATGTGTACCGCACGTATGTGGTCGCGTCGCGCGATGAGATTTGCGAGGACGATCGCGCGCACATTCGCGAGGCGCTGCGCGAGGCAGCGGAGCGCAAGCCGGACATCGATCCTTGCCTGTTTGGGTTTATTGGAGACGTGCTGACGCTGAAGATTACGGGCGCGCGCGAGGCCGAGTTCGTTGCGCGATTCCAGCAGTTCACGTCGCCGGTCATGGCCAAGGGCGTGGAAGATACGGCGTTCTACGACTACGATCGTCTGACCGGGCTGAACGAGGTGGGCGGCGACCCTTCTCGGAACGGCTTGTCGCTAGAAGAGTTTCACAGCTACAACGCGCACATGCAGCGCACGTTTCCGCTGACCATGACGACGCTGAGCACGCACGACACCAAGCGGGCCGATGACGTGCGTGCAAGGCTGGCGGTGCTGAGTGAGGTGCCGGACCGCTGGGCAGCGCAACTGGAGCAGTGGACCGCGGCGAACCGCGATCTGCACACTGGAAACTACCCGGACCCGAATACGGAATATTTTCTGTACCAATCGCTTATCGGGGCGTGGCCCATTGACGCCGAGCGCACCAAGACCTATATGCAGAAGGCCATGAACGAGGCCAAGCTGGAGACAAGTTGGACCAGCAAGAACGAAGCCTACGAGAACGCGGTGGCCAGCTTTATCGACGGCCTGTTTGCGCGACCCGAGTTTTTGGGTTCATTGCAGGAGTTCGTAGATGGGATCAACCGCGGCGGGCGTGTGAATTCACTCACGCAGACGCTGCTGAAGTGCATCGCGCCGGGCATGCCGGACCTGTATCAGGGCGGCGAGTTGTGGGATCACTCGCTGGTCGATCCGGATAATCGGCGGCCGGTGGATTACGCGTGCCGTGCGAAGCTGCTGAAGCAGATACGGCAGACGCCGCGGGAGCGATTTGTTGAAACGCTCGAGACGCGCTTCGAGGACGGCTCGCCCAAGCTTTGGGTGATTTACCAGGCGCTACAGCTGCGGAATGAACAGCCGGAGAGCTTCGGCGCGGATGCGGCCTACACGCCGCTGCTTGCGGACGGCGCGGCTGCGGACCACGTTGCGGCATTCTCGCGCGGCGCAAACGTCATCGCTGTTGGCCAGCGCTTTCCGCAGACGCTCGCGGGCGACTGGCGCGAGACAACGCTCGAATTGCCCAGCGGACTTTGGACGGACCGCCTGAGCGGAGCCCAGCACACCGATGGCCGCATCAAACTCGGAACACTGCTGAAGCACTTTCCAGTCGCCCTGCTGGTATGCGACGCGACTCCATCACAAAGACGGCCCTAGAGCCGCTGAAAGGCAAGACCGGATGCATCACTTTTCCGTTTGGGCACCGCGCCGCAGCAAGGTGTCCGTCGTTGTCGATACCTCCACGTATCCGATGAAGGGACCTTCCCCGCGAGGTTTCTGGACAGCGGATGTCCAAAGTGCCGGCCATGGCAGCGACTATGCCTTTCTGCTGGATGACGATCCGACGCCGTACCCCGATCCACGCTCGTTTTGGCAGCCAAAGGATGTCCACTCTTTTTCGCGTGTGCTGGACCACACCAAGTTCTCGTGGCAGGACGAGAAGTTCCGGGCGGTGCCGCTGCCCTCGGCGGTCGTGTACGAGATGCACGTGGGCACGTTTACGCCGGGCGGCACGCTCGACTCTGCGGTCGAGAAGCTGGACTACCTGTGCGAGCTTGGCATCACGCATGTTGAACTTCTGCCGATCGCGTCGTACGAGGGCAACTTCAGCTGGGGCTACGACGGCGTGGCGCCGTACGCGCCGGACGAAACCGTAGGCGGACCCGAAGCGGTGAAGCGCTTTGTGAACGCCTGCCATGGCAAGGGGCTGGCCGTGATCCTTGACGTGGTGTACAACCACTTCGGTCCAGCCGGGAATTACACGGGGCAGTTCGGGCCGTACTACACCGAACGGCACAAGACGCCGTGGGGCGCGGCCATCAACTTTGAAGAGGGCGGCAGCGACCAGGTACGCCGCTACTTTTTCGACAACGCGCTCATGTGGCTGCGCGATTACCACTTCGACGGTCTGCGGCTGGATGCGACGCATGAGCTGATCGACCGCTCGGCCATGCACTTTCTGGAACAGCTGTCGCGCGAGGTCGAGGACTTGTCCGCATCGGTCGGCCGTTGCCTTTTCCTGATCGCCGAGAACGACTTGAACGACCCGCGCATCGTGACACCGCGCGAGGCAAACGGCTACGGCATGGACGCGCAGTGGAGCGACGACTTTCATCATGCGCTGTTCTCATTGCTGGCGAACGAACAGGTCGGGTATTTCCGCGACTTCGGCGAGATCTGCCAGCTTGCCTACACGCTGAAGCATGTGTTTCTGTATGACGGCCGCTACTCCCGCTACCGGCACCATAACCACGGCCGCCCCGTGCAGAACCTGAGCTATCACAAATACCTTGGCTTTATTCAGAACCACGACCAGATTGGCAACCGCGCCAAGGGTGAGCGGATGGAGATGATCGTGGGCATGCGCAAGGCGAAGCTTGCCGCGGGAATAGTGTTTACCGCTCCGTTTGTGCCCATGATCTTCATGGGTGAGGAGTGGGCGGCGGGCACACCGTGGATGTACTTCGCGGACTTCCAGGAACCCGAGTTGCGCAAGGCTGTGAGCGAGGGCCGCAAGAAAGACTTTGCCCACTTCGGCTTCGGTGATGATGTGCCGGATCCGGGCGATCCGAAGACCTTTGAGGATTCCAAGCTGCAATGGAATGAGCTCGAGTCGCCGCAGCACCACGAGATGTACCGCTGGTACCGCGACTTGATTCACCTGCGCAGAAAGACGCTGTCGCTGAACCTGGGTGACATGTCGCGCATGGAAGTGGAGTGCAGCGAGGAGGACCGGTGGATTCGTACGGACCGCGGTGACGTCCGCACCTGCATTAACTTCTCGGAAACCCCGACGGCGTTCGCCGTGCCGCCTGGTTCAGATCTGCTGGTGTCGAGCGCGGAGGCGCCGACGCGCGCCAATGGTGGCGTGCTCGTGCCGGAGATGAGCATGGCGGTGTATCGCACACCGGCGCGCGCCATGTCCGTGGAGCCGCCACAATAGCGTTCGTTGCTGGAACGGAAAGGGCGGCCATTTGGCCGCCCTTTCCGCGTCTTTTCCAGTCGACGACGGACAAGCGTGAAGAGCTTCTGACTGCCGTTTCGCAGGCTAGATCGCCTTCCGCACGATTTTGCGGACGGTCTCCGCGACCAGGCCGTAGACCACGTGGGTGACCATTTCGCTGCGCTGTTCGCGCGGCTTCTGATCCTTTGGTGGGGCGGAGAGGCCAAAGGCCGGAAGCGCGCCTTCGTGCGCGAACGCCATTAACGTCATGCCGAAGGTGATGCCGTTCCTGGCGGTGACCTGAGGGTAAACCTCGGCGATGACGCCGTAAGCTGCCCCGGCCAGCGCACCGAAACCCCAGTGCACGGCTTCGCTCTGCAGCTTCTTGGTGGGCGTCTGCTTGGTGTCCGCGCCCAACTTTTCAACCGCAACGTCGGTCGGCTCGGGCTCGCCATGCGTGCGCGGCGGAAAGATGCTTTCGGCAAGCGTCTTGGCGCCGGTGGCGACCAGGCCGCCGGCCAGACCGGCGATGGCGCCCTTGAGCAGACTGTGCGTGGGATGCGTGAGCTGATGGGGTTCTTTGGCCATAACAGCACATGGGACGCCGCAACAGGGCCGTGGGTAGCTTGAGAGGCGACGGGTGTCGTCGCTTGCCCCGGCAGACCGGATCATTCGGGTATGCCCCCGCATTTAGAATGAAGACTCCGGCCTGTTTCGCGGCGCGCGTCGCCGCCGGCCGTACACATTCATGGCAGACACTCAGTTTAGTTCCACCCAGAACGGCAGCGGTACAGCGAACGAAGCGAACGGCTCCAGTGACGTTCGCGACACCGTTATTCTCGGCTCCGGTTGCAGCGGCTTGACTGCGGCCATCTACACCGCGCGTTCAAACCTGAAGCCGCTGGTGATCGAGGGTCACGAGCCCGGCGGTCAGTTGAGCATCACGACTATGGTGGAGAATTTTCCTGGCTGGCCCGACGGCGTACAAGGCCCGGAGCTGGTCGAAAATATGCGCAAGCAGGCCGAGAAGTTCGGCGCCGAGCTCGAGATGGGCCACCTGGTCGCGGCGGATCTGCATAAGTCGCCGATCGAACTCGACTTCGGTTCCAAGAAGGTCAGGACGCGCACGCTGATCGTGGCGAGCGGGGCCAGCGCGCGCTGGCTCGGTCTGCCCAGCGAACAGGCGCTGATTGGCCATGGCGTCTCGTCATGTGCAACGTGCGATGGCTTCTTTTTCATGGACAAGACCATCTGCGTGATCGGCGGCGGCGACTCCGCCATGGAAGAAGCGATCTTCCTGACGCGCTTTGCCAAAAAGGTCTACCTGATTCACCGCTCCGCCAGCTTCCGCGCTTCGAAGATCATGCTGGAGCGCGCCATGGCGCATCCGCAGATCGAGTTCCTGACCAACACCGTGGTGGAAGAGGTCATCGGCGTGGAAGAGAAGGAAGTGCGCGGCATACGGGTGCGCAATCTGGAGTCGGGAGAGGTGAAAGAGATCGGGCTGGAGGGCTTTTTTCTCGGCATCGGCCACATTCCGAACGCGAAGTTTTTTGAAGGCCAGATGGACCTGGATGAGGACGGGTACATCCTGAGCAAGGACAACGTGTTTACCACGCGCGATGGCCAGGTGATTCCCGGCGTGTTCTGCTCGGGTGACGTGCAGGACCGGCGCTACCGGCAGGCGATTACGGCGGCCGGTACGGGCTGCATGGCGGCGCTTGAGGTGGAGAAATACCTGGAAGAGCACGGGCGCTGACGCTGTACAGACTTCAGAAGGGGCGTGCGAATGAGCACACCCTTTGTGCTGTGCGACGTTCGGTCGCAAGCGACGTTGCACGACAGGTATTGTGAGTGTCCGGTTAGTGAGGCGGATGTTCTATGCAACACGACGCGCTACCCTGAACGCATGGCTTCGATTCAGGCAGGGCGTTTCGCGGCAAAGATGGAAGGCGACTTCGTTGTCTTTTACATCGGCATGCGCATCAACCAGTTTCGCGCTGTAAGCAAGTGGCTGCCGGTGACGCGGGCGATGCCACGGATGATCCGCGAACTGCTGGCGCAGCCGGAGCTGGGCATGCTGCACGCCGAGCCGGCGCTTTCTCCATTGCGAACGTTGGCGCTGATCCAGTACTGGCGCAGCTTCGACCACCTGCACGCGTATGCCCACGCCCGCGACAAGGCGCACCTGCCAGCGTGGGCGGCGTTCAACAAGGCTGCGCGCGGTAACAGCGCGGTGGGTATCTTCCATGAAACGTATCTGGTGAAGGCTGGCGGCTACGAGAGCATCTATGCGGCCATGCCGCCATTTGGCCTTGGCAAGGCGAGCACGCTGGTGCAGGCGGTGGGCAGCATGCACGATGCGGCCCAGCGCATTGGACGCGAGGTGCGATCCGAGTCCAATGCTCCAAGCGAATAAGCTTGGAGTTATGTCGATTGCAGAGAATCTTCAGCGCGTTCGCCGCGAAGTGAACGAGGCATGTGAACGTGCCGGGCGCGAACCGGGCAGCGTGCAGGTGATGGCCGTGAGCAAGACGCATGGACCCAAGCTGTTTGCTGAGGCCTTTCGCGCCGGCCAGCGCCTGTTTGGCGAAAGCCGCGTGCAGGAATGGGAGCACAAGCGCGAGCAGCTGCACAGCCTCTTGGGCGAGGACGTGGGCCTAATCGACATGCACCTGATCGGGAACCTGCAGAACAACAAGACCAGCAAGGCCGCCTGGCTCTACAGCGCGGTAGACGCAGTGGACACGATCAAGGTGGCGGAGCGGCTGAACGCGCCGTGCGCGCAGGCGGGCAAAGTCTTACCAATACTGATCGAGGTGAAGCTGAGCGAGGAAGCTTCGAAGCACGGCGTCGATCCGTACGCGGTGACCGGCCTGGTGCGGCGGATCCATGATGAGCTCGACGGTCTGGCGATTCGCGGGCTGATGACGGTGCCGCCTTACAGCGACGATGCGGAGGACGCGCGGCCCTACTTTCGGCAGTTGCGCGAGATTCGTAATGAAGCGCAGCAGGCCACGGGCATCGCGCTGCCGGAGCTGAGCATGGGCATGACGCACGACTTCGCCGTTGCGATCGCAGAGGGCTCGACCTGCGTGCGCATCGGGACTGCGATCTTCGGTGCGCGTGAGTATGCAACGACGCCTCAGGAAGAAGCGTAAGCCGGGCTAGTCCACCGCCAGCACCAAGCATTTCAGGTAGCGCGTCTCCGGCAGCGTGAGCACCTCCGGGTGGTCGGGTGCGGCGGCGCGGGTTTCGATCAGGCGGACGTGACGGCCAGCGTCGGCTGCAGCGGAGCGGACCGCTTCGATGAAGTCGGCCAGCGCGATGTGGTGCGAGCAGGAGCAGGTAATGAGTGTGCCTCCGGGGTTGAGCATGCGCAGGGCGCGCAGGTTCAGCTCCTTGTAGCCGCGCAGCGCGCCTTCGACCGCCCGCTTGGACTTGGCGAAGGCTGGCGGGTCGAGCACGACGGTGTCGAAGCGTTCGACGGTGCTGTCGTAATGGCGCAGCAGCTCGAAGGCATCGGCTTCGATGAAGTCGACCGGCGCGAGCTCTTGTGCTTCGGCGTTTACGGCATAGTTTCCCTCCGCGACTTCGAGCGCGGCACGGCTCTGGTCGATGGCGGTGACGTGCGTGCAGCGTTGTGCCGCACCTCGAGCCTCTCCCCGTGCCTCTCCCCGCGCCTCTCCCCGCGCCAGGTGCAGCGCGAAGCCGCCCTGATAGGTGCACACGTCGAGCCCGCGGCCGTGCGCGTGGCGGGCCGCGACTGCGTAGTTGAGCCGCTGGTCCAGAAACGCGCCGGTCTTTTGGCCGCTATTCGCGTCATAGTGAAAGCGGAGGCCGTTGAGCGTGAAGGTGGTAGTCAGCAACTCTTCACTTTGCGACGCAAAGAGCGGCGCGAATGGAGCGGGTGCGAGTTGTTCCAGCTCGCGGATGCGCGGATCGGGCCGCTCCACGATGGCGCGGATGCCTTCGGTCGCGAGTTCGGCGGCGAGGACCTCGCGTACGTCGTCCTGCGCGGTGCCCTGTGTGAGCAATTGCAGGATGACGAGGTCGTTATAACGGTCGGCGAGAATACCGGGCAGGTTGTCGGCCTCGGCGAAGATGAGGCGGAGTGAGTCCGTCGTATTGTCTTCGCCACGGCCGCCGCCCGTAAGCATGGGCGTGCGCAGCGCCAGGGCCTGGCGGACGCGCTCGCGCACCGTGTCCAGGTACTCGCCGCGTGAGACACGGGGTTCGCCGCTCACCTTGCGCAGGGTGAGCTCGGAGGTGCTGCTGAAGAGCGCCGAACCGAGCGGGATCTCCCGGTTGTCGAGCAACGTGACCAGAGCGCCGGGCGTGATCTCCGCGTGGCCGAGCGCGGGAATGAGCGATTCGACCTCGGACCGGTAGACCCACAGGTGGCCGGCTCGCAGGCGGTCGGCAGCGCGGCGGCTGATGATCGCGGCGGGACCAGCTGCGTCGGCCTCCCCGTAGAAGAGTGGTTGACCGTTGGGCTTGCTGGCCGCGGCGATGTCCTTGGAAGTGCGTTGGGCTGTGTTGCCGCGACGGTCCATGGGTTGATTGTCGCGCAACCCGTGTGAGGAGAGGCGCTGCGCCGGGTTTGGTGGCGCTCCGAAGAAGAGCAGGTCCTTCGCTACGCTCAGGATGACAATTTCCTTCTCAGTGACGTGATCACCACTTCCTCGTACCTAACCTCGATACCCGCAATTGCAACATCGCCGGTCACATGGCAAGAGCGGCTCGAGACAAAGGTCAGTCGCGTGCAGTGTGAGGGATGCGCTACACTGCCCTGCGACACTGAAACGTTTCGATTCGCAGCCACAGCGCCCCTGCGTTTCGTGCAGGAGACTTCAACACCAATGCAGCTTCCCAAGTTTTCTTTCGGTATGGGCGACCGTTTCGCTCACCAGGCCAAGGCGCAGTTGGAGGCGTGCCTGCTGGCCGCGCAGCAGGGTGCCGAGGTGACGCCCGTCTGGAACAAGTCGAACCGCGAGCACCTCATCATCGGGTCGGAGCCGGCAGGCACGCGCACTGCCGCGGACGCGGCCGTGGAAGAGCTTGGCTGGACGAAGCCGCACTTCCTGGACGCCGACCACATTAACCTGAAGACCTTTGAGCGGTTTATGGCGCCGTGCGACTTCTTCACCATCGATGTTGCGGACAATATCGGCCAGAAGAGCGACGAGGCGGAGATCGCGAAATTCGTGGAGCGCCACCCGGAACTGATCGGCGAGATCACGATTCCGCGCATCGACCAGCCGTTCCGCACGGACAAGGCGTTTGTGGAGAAAACGGCGAAGCAGTTCCTGGCCGCGGTGCAGCACGCGGGGGAAATCTATCGCGCGATCGCCGCCGCGAAAGGCAGCGAGGACTTCGTCGCCGAGATCAGCATGGACGAGACCGACTCTCCGCAGACACCGGTCGAGCTCCTGATCATTCTGGCCGCGATCAGCGATGAGGAGGTACCGATCCAGACCATTGCGCCCAAGTTCACCGGCCGCTTCAACAAGGGCGTGGATTACGTGGGTGATGTTTCGCAGTTCGCGAAGGAGTTTCGCGAGGATCTGGCAACGATCGCGTACGCGGTCGGCAAGTACTCGTTGCCGAAGAACCTGAAGCTGAGCGTGCACTCCGGGTCGGACAAGTACTCGATCTATGCGGCGATTCGCGAAGGCCTGAAGGCGTTCGATGCGGGCGTGCATGTGAAGACCGCCGGTACTACGTGGCTGGAAGAGGTGATCGGCCTGGCCGAGGCGGGCGGCGATGGCCTTCTGCTGGCGAAGGAGATCTATACCGAAGCTTATGCGCACGCCGATGAGCTCTGCGCGCCGTACGCGACCGTCATCGACATCAAGAAAAACAACCTGCCAACGCCGGAGACGGTGGACAGCTGGTCGAGCGAGCAGTTTGTAAAGGCGCTGCAGCATCGCTCGCCCGCGGAGGGCGGCGACCTGCCGGAGTACAACCCGGACCTGCGGCAGCTGCTGCACGTCGGCTTCAAGGTCGCGGCCAAGATGGGCAAGCGCTACACGGGCGCGCTTGAGGCGAATGAAGCGGTTGTGGCGCGCAATGTAACGAAGAACCTGTTTGAGCGGCACGTGAAGCCGATCTTTCTCGGCTAGCTCTCGGTGGCTGTAGGCTACAAACCGTTTCGGGCACTTGCGACTACTTGGCTTTCTTTGACGCCGCCTTCCTGTTGCCCTTTTTGGCTGCGGGCTGGGGTGTCACGCTGCGCTTCGCGGGTGTTTTCTTCGCGGCGGTCTTCTTCGCGGCGGCTTTCTTGACGCCGGCCCTGGCCTTCTTGGGCGCGTTTTCCTCGTCGGCGATCTCGACAGTGCCGGCGAGCGCCTTTGAGATTCGCGTGGTGGTTTTCCGTCCGGTTTTGCCGCCGCGCTTCGTTGTGGCGTCCTCGTCCTCTTCGCTGGCTTCAGGAACGGGCGTCTTCTTGCGGGCGTCGGCGAGCGCTTTCGTGATCTCGGCGTTCAGGTCGTCCGGGCTGATACGCGTGGCGCTCTTGCGCAGGCGTTCCAGGCCGTAGTGCTCGCGCCGCTCCGGCATAAAGATGTGGACGACAAAGTCGACGTAATCCATGAGGATCCACTCGCCCTGGCGGCGGCCCTCAACCGAGTTGGGGTAGATGCCGTAATCGCGCTTGAGCCGGCCCTCAATCTCGTCGGCGATGGCGGCGTTCTGGCGCTCGTTGGTGCCGTTGCAGATCAGGAAGTAATCGGTCAGTGCGCTTTCGCTTGGGTCGAGCTGGAGGATGCGGATGTCCTCGGCTTTTCTGCTGTCTGCGGCATCGACCGCGGTGCTGAGCAACTGGTTCGTCTCAAGCGTCGGCATGCAACTCCTTGGGTGCTATTGAGCTTCGGCTTCGAGCATACGACGCCACGACCGGTGACGGCGTGACCTGTGCTTGCTTGCTGGTCGTGTGCAAAGGTGAGCCGTGTGGCCGAAAGACAGAAGTTGCAGAGGAAAGTTCTTGCCAAGCATTGCGCGGTGTGCGTATCGTTAGCGCTAACGTAAAGGGATTTCCGCTTTGGGGCGGGAAATCCGAGGGCACCGGAGAGACGTTCCGGGCGGCTACGTGACAGGACAGGAGCGGGCGATGGCGACAGCGGTGGTCGATCTGGAAGCAACGGCGGTAGAGAACAACAAGAATCTGCTGCCGGTTGAGGACGAGTGGGAAGAGTTTCTGCAGGGCCGCTACAAGGAAGGCAAGACCGAGGAGGAGTTCCGCGTATATGACGCGGAGGCGAACCCGGGCGTGGCCGAGTTTTACCGGCTGAACCACCAGTTCCAGTCGCATGAGTATGTGCGCGGCAAAGAGAAGGAATATTTCGGCCTTTCGCGCGGCAAGAAGTCGATCTGGGAGGCGGCCGAGTTTCTGAACACGCTGGTGGACGACAGCGACCCCGACACCGACCTGACGCAGATGGAGCATCTCTTGCAAACCAGTGAGGCCATCCGCCGCGACGGCCACCCGCGCTGGATGGTAGCCACGGGCTTTGTGCACGACCTGGGCAAGTGCCTGTGCCTGTACGGCGAGCCGCAGTGGGGCGTGGTGGGTGACACGTTCCCGACCGGCTGCGCGTACTCCGACAAGGTGGTCTTCCCCGAGTACTTCTCGGCGAATCCGGACTTCAACCATCCCGTGTACTCGACCAAGTACGGCATCTATGAGCCGGGCTGCGGCCTGGACAAGGTGCACATGAGCTTCGGCCATGACGGCTACATTTTCGAAGTGATGAAGAACCACCTGCCGATGGAAGCGCTGTACATGCTGCGGTATCACTCGTTCTACGCGTGGCACCGTCACGGCGCGTACGACTACCTGTGCAACGAGCAGGACCGGGCCATGCTGCCGGCGGTGCTGAAGTTCAATCCGTACGACCTGTACTCGAAGGGTCACACGAAGCCGGACATGGCGGAGTTGAAGCCCTACTACGATGACCTGTTCGCGGAGTTCTTCCCGGCCAAGCTGGACTGGTAGACCGCGTGTTGGACAAGCGCACCGCTTTGCGGTGCGCTTTGTTGTGGTTGGCAGGTGCACTCATCGATGTCGGCGCTGAAGCCGCTGATTTTGCAGGCACTCCGGTAGGTTTACTGCTGCGCGGCTGGCTCGGCGTTTGACGAACCAGGCGAAGTGGAACTCATCCAAGATTGTGTGAGCATGGAGGAGATGTCTTTTCGATTTTGCCGATTCGCCGCGGTGCTGTGCCTATTGGCTGGTGTTTGTGACGCAGAGATCCGGCCGGGAGACGTGGCGGCAGCCGGTCAGACCGACGGTGCGACCGCAGAGCAGGCGCCAGCTTCCACTTCGGGGCAGTCGACGGCTTCGCCAGATGTGACATCCGCGGCGGGCGCAACTGCGGCGGCCGCTGCTCCCGTTTCGAATGGGGCGCAACCGGGGCAGCCTACGGCGCCAGCGCCACAAACCGCGAGAAAGATCGCGGCGCTACCGGCGCCATTCCCGCCGGGCCTGATCCAGGGCATCAACATCCCTGCGCAGTCGCGCGCGATTTTGGCGCACCTGAGCGAGACCGTGCGCTACTACCGGATGACGGTGGTGCCGATTCAGAAGATCGGCGAGCCCAGCGATGTGCTTTACGCCGAGCAGACCCAGACGGAGGCGACCGCGGTCGGCCAGCTTGCCTTCAAGGCGGCGCGCAGCCAGGCGGCGTTCCTGGCGCGCATCCCGTCTGGCAAGAACGCCACGGACAACGAGAGTCCCGCGCCGCAGGAGGCGAACAAGGTTGCCGAAAACCTGCGCGCCGTTTCGCAGCGGCTCACGGATCTGCAGGCGCAGGACACCGCGCTGACGCAGCAGATAGCGCATGCGCGCGCCGCGCAGCGCGGCGCCCTGCTGGACCAGCAGGGTGACGTGGAGGGCCAGATCAAGCTGCTGAACGCCGTGGTGAGCGCCTTGCAGAAGATCGTGCTCACGTCCACCACGAGCCAGGGCGGCCTAGAGGGCAACATCGATCAATTGCAACACTCCGTGCCGGAGCTGGTGAGCAGCTCGCACAAGAGCGTTGCCGGAACCGTGGAGAGCATCACGTCGATCCGCGAAGCCGGCGTGAGCACACAGGCTACGGTGCTGTTTCAACTGCTCAGCACCGAGCGCGCCATCGACGACCGGGTCAAGACGCTGCAGATGCTGCACGATCAGGCAGAAGATCTTCGCAAGCCATTGCTGAATGTGCTGAAGGCGACCATGGCCGAAAGCCAGCATATTGCTGCCGACACCGGTGCCTCGACCATGGATCTGCAGGCCAAGCGCAAGAGCTACGACGATCTGGCGGATGCGTTCACCACGCTGTCCGATGTGACGGTGCCGCTCAGCCAGGAGGTGCTGCTGCTGGAGCAGGCGCAGGGGACGTACAGCAGCTGGCGGGCATCGGTCGCGTCCACGGAGAGCGGGGTGTTGCACTCACTGCTGACGCGCGTGATCCTGATCGCGATTGCAGTGGGGGTCATCTTTGCGCTTGGCTCCGTGTGGCGGCGCGCCGCAGCCCGCTACGTGCAGGACACGCGGCGACGCCGGCAGATCCTGCTGATCCGCAGGATTGTGATCGGCTTTCTGAGCGGCATGGTGCTCATCTTCGGCTTTGTGACACAGTTCAGCTCCTTGGCCACGTTTGCCGGATTCATCACGGCCGGCATCGCCGTGGGATTGCAGACGATCCTGCTGTCGGTCGCGGCTTATTTCTTCATCGTGGGCCGCTACGGCGTGCGTGTGGGCGACCGCATCACCGTGGCGGGCGTGACCGGCGAGGTGGTAGAGGTGGGGCTGGTGCGGTTCTACATGCTGGAGCTGACCGGCACCGGGACGGAGCTGCACTCGACCGGACGCATCGCCGTGTTCGCGAACTCCGTGCTCTTTCAAACAGGCACGCCCTTGTACAAGCAAATCCCGGGCACGGGGTACGCATGGCATGAGCTGACCTTGAAGTTCAAGCCGACGGCAGGTTACGAGCCGGTGCTGCAACAGGTGCAGGCGATCGTGCAGGGCGTGTTCGACACCTACAAGTCGAAGCTGGAGGCGGAACATCGAAGCACGGAGTCCTGGCTGGACACGGCGATCCAGGCGCCTGCGATCGAAGCGCGCCTGCAGTTGACGGACGCGCCGCAGTTTGCTGTGCTCTACCCGGTGGAGATTGCGCAGGCCTCAGAGGTCGACCAGCAAATCATTGAAGCGCTGCTGCAGGTCACCGCACAAAAGCCGGAGATGAACCAGGTGATCGACGGCACGCCGACGGTGCGTGCGGTGGTGAAGAGCTGAGTCTCTCGTAGAGGCAGCACGGGATCGTTTCTGGTGACACCTAAGCTGTTTGCGACGACCGAAGCAAGCTGCTCTAAACGGTGGCAGTTACCGCCTTCTTCATAGCATTTTCCGTGTCCTTAGCGCGCTGCTTGAGTTCTTTCTCTTGGAGCTCCATCGTCTTGTCCAGGTAGCGGTGCAGCAAGTCGCTGGTTTCACTGGACCGGGCCTGCAGCAACTCACTGGCACGCGCCATGCGATCCGGGTCGGGAAACGGCGACATCGGATTGCATGGGAGCCGGGCGTACTGCTCAATGAGCCACACCTGCTCGAGGTAAGACAGAAACGCGATCTCCGCGGAGATCAGATTGGATAACGCCGCCTGAGTCTTGCCGATCGGACCGAGGATGAACACGCCGATGAAGCTGGCGGTTCCGAGTCCTGCAAAGGCGATGCTGAAGATGAGGTTGTGGGTGAAGACCGCGTAACCGACCGCGAACAGAAAGAGGCTTACGCCCATCCAGAACATAACCTGGTTCATGAGTGTGATGCGCCGATAGGTGCCCGCCGCGTGATTGATGGTGGTTTGAATTGCTTCAAAGACGCAGTCGCCCAGCTTGACCGCGCGGTCGGCTTGCGCCATGAGCAGCCTGGATTCCTGTTTTTGCTGGAATTGCCTGCTTTGGATCGCCTCCGCCGTCAGGGTCGGCTGCCCGGTAGGCATTGTGGCGGGCTGAAACGGGCCCGCACTGGCGTTGACCTGTGGGGTTGCGCCCCCGCCCCGGTGCAGCTGCTGCAACTCATCCGGTGTGAGCGTGTAGTTGTACTTTTGCAGCGTGCCCGTCAAATCCTGAAAGAGTTCCGTGGCGAAGTTGCTTTCGGTACGGGAGCGGTCCATTACAGTGTGCAGATCCTGCTGACTCATCCAGTTCCTCCGTGATCTCTGTTCAGCGAAGCTGCAGTGAGCCGAGCATCTGGTTGACCGCAGGTAAGAACGTATCGAAGTGGCCGTCTTGCCCGATGTATGTGACGGTGTACGCCTTTGCTCCAATCACAATCATGTGGATGAGAGACCGCCCTGTGAGCGGAATCGGCACAGGCAGCTGCCCGTCGACCGTAATGCGGCACGCCGTGTTTCCTGCCAGCGTTGAGCTTCGCAATTCACGCACCTGAACCGGCATGTTCTGGACCATCGCCTGCCAGGTCCGAACGACAGTATCCAGCGTTGCGCCTGCGAACAGCGGCTGCACTAAGATGGTCAAGTTCTCTTGAAACTGGTCGTCTTTCGATTCCTGCGGCGAGCCGAAATACGCGGTAAAGCCGAACGGAGAACCCTGTTCGCGCAACAGCCAGGAACTCGGGTAATCCATGCGGATGCCGTGTTCCAGGTTCAGATAAGGCACAGGCGCGGGCTGTGCAGCGAAGCCCTGCAGATCCATTGGTACGAACCTCGATGCGACGTGGCTGCCGATGTGCGACTCAAGTATCGGTTTTGCGGAAGTATACAGGCGCTGTGCGACACACAGAAGCCGATCTTCTTTCGCGGGACGCATCATGATAGGCGTCGAGACTCAGGATTCTGCTGCACGCTGCGCGCAGGTAGCGAGTCTCTGGAAGGTGTCGCGGAGCTCTGACGGGCTGTGCACGACGATGCGCCTGCCCGCGCTGAGCAGCATGGCGGCAAACATCTCCAACTGGTCGCGGCCGCAGCGCAGGCGGGTACCTTTGCCTTCGGGTTCCGCGGCGACGCGCCACAGGGCGAAGTTCTGCCTGGCCTGTTCCAAGGGCATGTCAATCCAGACGTCGATCTGGTAGGTGGACTGCAGGAACGGCATGCGCTCGGCGAGGTACCGGCGCGCGTCGAAGCCAGGGGGACGATGGAAGGCAGCGGTGCACAGTTCCAGGTGATCGACCCGATCAAGGCGGAAGGTGCGAAGCGCTTTGCGCTGGAGGTCACGGCCGATCAGGTACCAGCGGTCGTCCGTGTGCAGCAGGGCATAGGGTTCGATCTCGCGCTGCGATGCGGCGTCGGTGTGGGAGCGGTACTGGAAGCGGATGCGGCGGCTG
>CAXUEG010000016.1:4587-24257 GCA_964249935.1 uncultured Terriglobus sp. | reverse complement strand
GAGTTGCACACGCTGGTGGGCGCGGGTTCGGCCGAGGGATCGCTCGATGCGGCCAACATTCTGAAGCCAGCGCTGAGCCGCGGCGAAATCCAGTGCATCGGCGCAACCACGCCGGGCGAGTTTCGCAAGTCGATCGAAAAGGATCGTTCGCTCGAGCGCCGCTTTCAGGCAGTCAAGGTGCCGCCGCCGAACGAGGAAGACGCCGTCAAGATCATCATGGGCATCAAGGAGCGCTATGAAAAGTTTCACGCCGTCAGCTACACCGATGACGCGATTACTTTCTCGGTCTCGCACTCAAATCGCTACATCCCGGATCGGTTCCTGCCCGACAAGGCGATCGATCTGATCGATGAAGCCGGCGCTCGCGTGAAGCTGCGCCAGACAACGCTGCCCGATGAGTTGATCGACGTGCAGAAGCGCATCAAGTTCATCGTCCATCGCATGGAGAACGCGATTTCCAACAAGGAGTTTGAGAAGGCGCGCTTCTATTCGGACGAGGAACGGAAAGAGCGCGACAGCCTGCGCGCGCTTCGCGACAAGTATCACCTGGATGATTCGAGCGCCGGCATCGTGACGCGCGAGGACATCGAGGACGTCGTGAGCCGTTGGACCGGTGTGCCCATTACGTCGATTAAGGAAGAGGAAACGCAGAAGCTGCTGCGTGTCGAGGAAGAGCTGCATAAGCGCGTCATCTCGCAGGACAAGGCGATCAGTGCCCTTGCCCGCGCAATCCGTCGCTCGCGAGCCGGCCTCAAGAACCCGAACCGACCCATCGGCTCCTTTATGTTTCTGGGACCGACCGGCGTCGGCAAGACTGAAATGGCGCGCACCTTGGCGCAGTTCCTCTTCGGCTCCGACAAGAGCCTGATCCGCTTCGATATGTCGGAGTTCATGGAGAAGCATTCCGTTTCGAAGTTAATCGGTTCGCCTCCGGGCTATGTCGGCTACGAGGAGGGCGGTCAATTGACCGAGCGCGTCAAGCGGTCGCCGTACTCCGTCGTCCTACTTGACGAAGTCGAGAAGGCGCACCCGGATGTTTTCAATCTGCTGCTGCAGGTCTTTGAGGACGGCCACCTGACCGACGGTCTCGGCAACACCATCGACTTCAAGAACACGATCCTCATCATGACGTCGAACATTGGCGCCAAGCACCTGATGAAGCGTGAGGGTCTTGGCTTCCAGTCGACGAAGGATGAGGTTGTCGCCGAGAAGATGGAAGAAATGGTGCGGGCCGAGGTGAAGAAAGCCTTCAACCCCGAGTTCCTGAACCGTCTAGACGAGATCATTGTCTTCACCGCCCTGTCCGAGAGCGACTTGATGCAGATTCTGGAACTCCTCGTGCAGCAACTCAACACCAACCTTGTGCACAAGGCGATCACCATCAGCGTCAACGACGAGGCGAAGAAATGGATCCTCGACAAGACATTGGTCGACCGCACCTACGGGGCACGGCCGTTGCGCCGCGCACTGCAGCGCTACGTGGAAGATCCTCTCTCTGAAGCTCTGATCGCCGGGAGCATCACTCAGCGGCCAGCGTTCCTGGAGGTCTACCTGGGACCGGACCAGCTCTACTACCGGCCGGTCTCGCAGGAAGGTGACGAGCAGATGGAAGGCTCAGCACTCACCCTGGTGTAGCTCGCGCAAACCATCACACCAAGAGCGGGACGCAAATGCGTCCCGCTTTCTCCTGCGTCCGGCCGGCCCATGCTCTGGCGGAAGCGGTTCCTCGCAAGCTGGACATCTCTGGTCTCTACCCGCTCCGGGCTCCTTCGCCCTGGCCGGACGGAGGCGAACCGCGAGTGGTGCGCTTTGGGCGCCGGAGTGAACGCTTGGTCAACAACCAATCGCCTCCATTTGAGCTACCTGTTACGGAAGTCCGCGGCAACGAGTTGGGGGTGCACTCGATGCGATCCCAGGGACGAGTGACTGAACAACCGAATGGGAAGGCATGGCCTTTCCATTTGGTTCCTGCCGTCTCCGCGGTGACCTAAACCATGGATCGGATCTTCTTACCATAGGCAGCGGTATGGCCGCCGAACTCACTCACCTTGTTCTGAGCCGTGCTGAATGCATCTGCAAGCTTGTCAGAGATGTCGCCGTAAGTACTCGCCGCGGAGTCGTACGCGTCCGAAGCTGAATCTGCGCCCTTGCCGTAAAGCTTCTTCGACTGTTTCGCGACGCGCTCGGCCTGGTCTTTCAGGTAATCCGTCGCGTCTTCCAGATAATCATTTGCCTCGTCATAGGCGCGGCTCAACTTCTTGCGTGTGCGCTCGCCTGACTGCGGAGCGTACAGCAGGGCCACCGCCGCGCCGGTCGCGACACCAATGCCGAATGCGATCCAAAAAGTCTTTGTGCTCATAAGAATCTCCCTGTCTCCGTGCATCGCGGACCTGCTCTGCAGCGGGCCGCCGCAGTCAGGGGTCGTTGCATCGTTGGTGTGATTCCCTGCTCTTTTCTCAGGTTGCAATGGTTGCGCACGCCTAAAGGCGCTCAGCGGTCGAGGCCGGCGAGTTCGCGGGCGCGCACAAAGATTTGCGTGAATTGGCCCCGATTAAGGCGGCCGGTATTCGTATTGCGCAACGACGGATGGTAACTGCACAGCAGCGTAGTGCCGTTCGGCATGGTGTGCTCCACTCCATGGCCGAACTCATACGCGCCCGGTCGCTCGATCACCCCGCTGCGCTGCAGATGCCGGAGATACCCGTCAAAGCCGATCCGGCCCAGTGCCACAATGACGCGGACACGGCGGAGCACCCCCAACTCCGCAGACAGGTGGATCGAGCAGTTCGCTTGTTCCTGCGGGGTAGGCTTGTCGGCGGGCGGAGCGCACCGGCAAACAGACATGATCCGGATGTCGCGCAGGCGCAAGCCATCGTATGCGGAGGTCGCGTCCGGCTGGGTCGCGAAGCCGGTGTCATAGAGCACGGGATACATGAAGTTTCCGGCGCCGTCGCCCGTAAACGGTCGGCCCGTCCGATTGGCCCCGTGCGCGCCAGGCGCCAAGCCAATGATCACAACGCGCGCACCCGGATCGCCGAAACCAGGTACAGGACGCGCCCAATACTTCCAATCCAGGTAAGCCCGCCGTTTCGTTTCGCCCAGCGTGGTGCAATAACCGCGCAGCCGGGGACAGCGTTCACAAGTGACGACATTTTTCGCGATCGCATCCAGGGCAAGCTGGATCGAGGCGCGGCTGGCGGCAGGCATGCTGCTGCCATGCTACTGTGAGGACGCCGACGGCACGCCGACGGTCTAATGGGGACTGCTTGCATGGCGTGGTTCAGACGGAGCTCGGACGACCACCATCGAGGAGATCGCCGATCCTGGACATTTGCTCGTTCGGGTTGGGCGACCGCTCTTGTAATCGCCTCACTGCTTCTAGGTTTCGGCCTGGTCTGGCATGCGCACCAGCAAGCACGCTTTCACCAGCTCACCACGCCGGTCATTCCGCAAACTACGTCGGCGCCGATGCCGGGCGGGCAGGAAGCAATCCTGCTTTCACGCGTTGCCCTGGTCAACGATGCCGAGCCTGAATTTGTGAGCGCCACGGTGCTGCCGGGCATCGGCATGCAGCTGTTGCAGGCCACGGTCGCAGTGCCAGATCAGCCCGCCCAGGACCTGCTTGCGTCCGTCCCGGTCAGCGATGCCGCGCGCATGCCACGCGGCAGCGTGAGTGGCGCGCCATTTCATCTGCGAATCAGCACCCGTCATCTGCAGGACAAGAGCACGGGCGAGGACCTGGTCGGTTTCGCGCCAGCCAGCGACGCGCAGAACCAAACGCTGGTGGACGGCGGCCAGGCTTCCGGCTCCTTCCAGAACCCGTCGACAGCGGCTGGCCTGTCTGCCTCGTTGGAGATCACGCTTTCCGGCCGGCAGATCGACCTCATCGCTCGGGCCACGAATCATTCCCAGGACAATCGTTATGTCGCATTTGAGTGGTGCCCACGCTTCGCCGCGCCAGACGGCGACTTGAATCACATGGGGTTTTCGGTTCCATCGCGCGGCATGACAGGTGCGAACGATGAGGGATCGTCCGGCGGTATTTTGGCCGCACGCTTCGCCGCGGAAGGTGGCCAGCCCGTCGGCAACCAGCCGTTCGAACTGCGCTTCACACACCTTGGCCGCGACTTCCTCAGCGATGGCACCTTTGTCCGCCTGCAGAACGGCGACCGGTTCTATCTGCGCATCCTTGGTCTGGGTGACACGTTGCGCAGCGTTCATGCCAGAAGTGACCCTGCGACACACAGTCTGCTGCTGGAACTTAGCAGTATCGATCCCGCGGCAGACGCAGAACAGCGTGATCAAACGTTGAGGCCAGGCCAGACGATGCAGTGGCATCTCCGCTTGGAGGTGTTGCCTGTCAAGACTCCGCAAGGGCTGGAGAACGCCCGCTAGCCTGCATCAACGCAGGAACAGCGGCAACTTCCGCCATGCACCGGCTTGGCTGCATCCGGTTTGACCCTGCCTGCGAAGGTTCGTACCATAACAAGAGCCGCCGCGCATACTCCAAGCGCACATGCATGCGGCGAAGTTCCTGAAGAAAAGGCTCCCACTTTGACAGACGAAGTTCTGGAAACCAGCGCACCGCCGGCCGAGGCCGAGGCGCAAGAGACCGCCCCTGAAACAAGCAACGAGCAACATGACCTCCACACGCATGATCATGCGCATGACCATGCAGGCCACTCGCACGGGCCAGCGCTGAATCCTGAGCTTCGCCGCGAAGTTTTCGTCGAAGCACCTGCGGACGTGGTGAGTAAGACCTTTGCAAAAATCATCAAGCGCTATCAGAAGCAGGCGCGGCTGCCCGGCTTCCGTCCTGGCAAGGTGCCGGAGGTTACCGTTCGCAACCGGTTCGCCCGCGAGCTTCGCCAGGAGGTAATGGAGGCGCTCGTAAATGAGCGGTTCCGTACCGCTGTTGAGGAGCAGAACCTGCAGCCTATCAGCCAGCCCCAGGTCACGGAACTGAACCTGTTCGATGGTCAACCGCTGCGGTTTCGCGCGGAGTTTGAGATTGCGCCGCAGATCGATCTGACCGGCTATGAGGACGTGAAGGTCGACAAGGCGACGGTCACGGTCGATGACGCCGAGTACATCGTCGAGCTCGACCGTATGCTTGATGCGTACGCAACCATCGAAACCGTCGAGGAAGACCGTGAACTGCAGGACGGCGACTGGGCCGAGATTCAGTTCACCGGCAAACGCCGTGAGACGGACGGCAACACGCCGGACCCCAGCATCGCTGAGCGTACTGAGGACGTACAGGGTGAGGATGTGACAGTGGAGATTGGCGGCGCAAACACGCTCCCCGCCTTCACCGAGGCCCTGCGTGGCAAGAAGCCAGGCCAGGAATTTCAGGTCGAAGTCGAGTATCCAAAGGATTTCGGCGATTTGCGGCTTGCCGGGCAAACCGTCGCCTATGAGGTGAAGGTCAGCGCCATTAAGAAGAAGATCTTTCCCGAGCGCGACGCAGAGTTCGCGAAACAGCTCGGCGATTTCGAAAGCTTTGAAGCATTCGAAACGGACTTGCGCGATCGCACGACCAAGCGCAAACAGGATGCGGCCGAGCAGGATGCAAAGGGCAAGCTGGTCGACGCGCTCGTCGACCGATCCCAGTTCCCTGTTCCTGAAAGCTTTGTGCAGCAGCAGATCGATGTTCGATTGGACCGCGGCCTTCGGGCTCTTGCCCAGCAGGGCATGACCGAAGAGCAGATGCGGCAACTCGACTTCAGCCGCCTGCGTGAGGCGCAACGCGACGAGGCGGTGAAAGAAGTGAAGGCCTCGCTGCTGCTGGACGCGATCGCAGCCAAAGAGAACGTTGAGGTCAAAGAGGAGGATCTGCAGCGCGAGTTGATGATGCTGTCGATCCAGAGCCGCCAGCCCTATGAGCAGGTGCGTGAGCGCATGCAGGCGGACGGCGGTCTACAGCGCATGCGCGAGCAGATGCGGCGCGAGGCAGTCGCAACCAAGCTTTACGTAGTGATGGCGTAAGCCGGGCACGCAAAGGAAACGAGGAAAAATAGGGGTCTAATTCCGATGGTGCTCGAGCAGACGAGCCGGGGTGAGCGTTCTTACGACATCTATAGCCGCCTGCTCCGCGACAACATTATCTTTCTTGGCACGCCGATCGATGACAATGTTGCCAACCTGATCATTGCGCAGCTCCTGTTTCTCTCCGGCGAGGATCCGGAGAAGGATATCCAGCTCTATATCAATTCACCAGGCGGCTCGGTGAGCGCCGGCCTGGCAATTTATGACACGATGCAGTACATCAAAAATGACGTGTCGACGCTTTGCATCGGCCAGGCGGCCAGCATGGGTGCGTTTCTGCTGATGGCGGGCAAGAAGGGCAAGCGCTTCGCCCTGCCGAATTCGCGCATCCTGATCCATCAGCCACTCATCATGGGCGGTGGCATTCAGGGCCAAGCGACAGAGATCGATATTCACGCCCGCGAAATCCTTCGCCTGCGCGAACGCATGAACCGGATCATGTCCCTGCACACCGGACAGAGCTTTGACCAGATCGAAAAGGACACGGACCGGGATTTCACCATGGGTTCCGATCAGGCCAAGGAGTACGGCCTGATCGACGACATCATCACGCGCCCGCGCTCATAGGAGTCAGAGTAGAAGGCGGAGCGCCTCGCGCCTCCGCTTCCTACTTCAGCCAAGCTGCGAGGCGCTGCTTCTTCCCGTTGTAGTGCCTTCGAAGGCAATTGATTCACGTGGGGACTGGGTACGCTGAGAAGCGTCAAGCCGGGTTCGTTCGAACGAAGCGTCGCGCGGGTCGTTATAGACTGATGCCAGCGGACGCATCGCCTCTGGCCCGCTTTTGGAGCTGCCTCAGCCTGTATGAAGACCAAGGGTTCCGACGACTCACTGCGCTGCTCGTTTTGCCACAAGACGCAGGAAGCCGTAGCCAAACTGATCTCCTCGCCTTCGGACTATCCCCGCGCCTACATCTGCGACGAGTGCGTGGCAGTGTGCAACAGCATTCTCGAGGATGATCGCAGCGAGACCACGCCCGGCACCGCGCCCGCGCATCTGCCCAAGCCGCACGAAGTGAAGGCTTTCCTAGACGAGTATGTCATCGGCCAGGAGATCACGAAGAAAAAGCTTGCCGTCGCGGTCTACAACCATTACAAGCGCATCCAGATGAACCGCCAGCGCGGTAATGACGTTGAGCTTGCCAAGTCGAACATCCTCCTCGTCGGGCCGACGGGCAGCGGCAAGACACTCATGGCGCAGACGTTGGCCAAGATGCTCGATGTGCCGTTTGCCATCGTAGACGCGACCACGCTAACCGAAGCCGGCTACGTCGGGGAGGACGTTGAGAACATTCTGCTCAAGCTGCTGCAGGCAGCCGAGGGCGATGTGGCGCGCGCGCAGACCGGCATCATCTACATCGACGAGATCGACAAGATTGGCCGCAAGGATGAGAATCCCTCAATTACCCGCGACGTAAGCGGCGAAGGTGTGCAGCAGGCTTTGTTGAAGCTGCTGGAAGGCACCGTGGCCAACGTTCCTCCCCAGGGTGGCCGCAAGCATCCGCACCAGGAATTGACCATGGTCGATACGACGAACATCCTGTTCATCTGCGGCGGAGCGTTCGTCGGTTTGGAACGTGTCATCGGCCGCCGCGTGGGCAAGAAGGCGCTGGGATTCAAGACTTCTGGCATGGGTGAGCCTGAGGTGACGCCGATCCGGCCGCAGCGCGACACGGAACTACTGCGTCAGGCCGAGCCGCAGGATCTGCTCAAATACGGCCTGATCCCGGAGTTTGTTGGCCGCCTGCCCGTGCTTGGCATTCTTGACGAGCTGGACGAAGCCGCGCTTATTGACATCCTCACCCGTCCCCGCAACGCCATTCTGAAGCAGTACGCGAAGCTGTTCGAGTTCGAGGGCGTTCGTGTCACCTTCACTCCCGAAGCGGCTCAGGCTGTGGCGCATGACGCATTGCAGCGGAAGGTCGGCGCCCGCGGTCTTCGCATGATTCTGGAAGAGCTGATGCTGGACCTGATGTACACCATCCCGACCAATAAGAAAATCAAAGAACTGGAAGTTACGGCTGAAATGGTCCGCAAGCGGAATATCACCATTCCGCCGGTTCTGTTAGAGAAGGCGAGCTAACCCTTTTCGCCTGAGGGTTTCTGCATGCTGTGAAAGGTCCGCCTTGCGCGGGCCTTTTCGCGCCCGCACTCCCACGTTCCAGGTAATAACGGGTTTACAATCACGACGGATGACGTTTCCCGTACCGCATCTTAGCGGTGGGCCGCACGTCTATATGAGGAGATATGCCCAAGCCAACCGCGCAGCCCAACGGCGAAGTCTACAAGCTCCCCATGATGCCCATCCGTGAGATGGTGATCTTTCCGCACATGATGACGCCTTTCGTCGTCGGCAGAGAATCCAGTGTGCGCGCGCTTGAAGAAGCGCTTACCGGCGATCGCAAGATCTTTCTCGCCACACAGCACGATGCCAGCGTGGACGAGCCCAGCGCGGATGACATTTTTGAAGTCGGTGTCATCGGCAATATTGTCCAGAACGTTCGCATGCCGGACGGCAACGTGAAAGTTCTAGTCGAAGGTGTCGAGCGCGCCAAGACGCTGGAACTGAACGACGATGATGGCTTCTTCGTCGCCACGGTCAGGACAGGCCGCAACAGCCTCACCATGACACCGCAGGTCGAGCAGCTCATGCAGCGCGTGCAGGGCTTGTTTGAGCAGCACCTGAAACTGCAGCAGAGCCTGAACTACGAGACTGCGGTCGCTTCAGCCCGCACCGATGACCCGACCAAGCTGGCCGACACCATTGCCGCCAACCTCCAGCTTTCCATCGAGGAGAAGCAGGAACTCCTGAACATCTTCGACCCGGTCGCGCGCCTCAACAAGGTTGCCGACGTCCTCGACATCGCCATTGAGAAGCTCAATGTAGACCGCACGGTGCAATCGCGCGTGAAGCGGCAGATGGAACGCGCGCAAAAAGAGTACTACCTGAACGAGAAAATCAAGGCAATCCAGAAGGAACTGGGTCGCGGCGAAAAGAGCGAGTGGGACGAGCTCAAGAAGAAGATCGATGGCGCCGGTATGCCTAAGGACGTTCTGGACAAGGCGCAGCAGGAGCTCAAGAAGCTGGAAGCGATGCCGCCCATGTCTGCTGAGTCCACGGTCAGCCGCAACTACCTGGATTGGCTGCTTGCGGTGCCCTGGAAGAAGAAATCCAAGGACATCCGCTCAATCGAGCACGCTGAACGCATTCTCAACGAAGATCATTACGGGCTGGAGAAGATCAAAGACCGCATTCTTGAGTTTCTAGCAGTTCGCCAGCTCGTCAAGAACCCGAAGGGCTCGATTCTCTGTTTCGTCGGACCTCCGGGAGTTGGCAAGACCTCACTCGGCATGAGTATCGCCAAGGCGACCGGGCGCAAGTTCGTCCGCATGAGCCTGGGCGGCGTGCGCGACGAGGCGGAGATCCGCGGCCATCGCCGCACCTACATCGGCTCCATGCCGGGCCAAATTATTCAGTCGATGAAGAAGGCGGGCACCAAGAACCCGGTCATCATGCTGGACGAGATCGATAAGATGGCCGCCGACTTTCGTGGCGATCCATCCGCTGCCCTGCTTGAGGTGCTGGATCCTGAACAGAACGCGACCTTCACAGATCATTACCTCGACGTGGAGTACGACCTAAGCCAGGTGCTCTTCGTCGCCACCGCGAACGTGCTGCACACCATTCCAGGGCCCCTGCAGGACCGCATGGAGATCCTTCGGCTGCATGGCTATACCGAGGTCGAAAAGCTCGAAATCGCGAAACAATATCTGCTGAAGAAGCAGCTGGAGGGGACTGGCTTGACCGCCGACAACCTGGAGTTCACGGACGAAGGCTTGCAGGCGATCATTCGCGGCTGGACCCGCGAAGCCGGCGTCCGAAACTTGGAACGGGAGATCGGCAACGTGTGCCGCAAGGTCGTTCGCCGCGTGGTCAAGGCGACCAATAAGAAAAAGCCTGAAGTTCACGGGAAAGAGACGCTTACTGCCGAGAACGTTCCGGATTTTCTTGGCGTGATGAAGTTCCGCGATTCCGCTGTGCAGGAAAAGAGTGAGGTCGGCCTGGTTACGGGTCTCGCCTGGACGGAGGTCGGCGGTAGCATTCTGCAGGTCGAAGTGCAGGTGCTGGACGGCAAGGGCAAGCTGACCATCACCGGCCAGCTTGGCGATGTCATGCAGGAGTCCGCCCAGGCCGCGCTCAGCTATGTGCGATCACGCGCGCAGCATCTCGGCTTGCCGAAGGAGTTCTACTCCAAGCTCGACATCCACGTGCACGTCCCTGAGGGAGCGATCCCGAAGGACGGGCCGTCCGCCGGCATTACGCTCGCGACGGCGCTGACAAGCGCGCTGACCAAAATTCCGGTTCGCCGGGATCTTGCCATGACCGGCGAGATCACACTGCGCGGCAAGGTGTTGCCGATTGGTGGTCTGAAGGAAAAGCTACTCGCGGCACACCGCGCCGGCATCTTCGAGGCGGTACTTCCGGCCGAAAACCGCAAGGACTACGCCGACCTGCCGCAACTCATCAAGGAGAGCATGAAGCTCCACTTCGTGGAGCAGATGGACGAAGTGCTGCAGATCGCTCTCGACGGCAAACTACCCGAGCTCGCCGAAGAGCAGCCGGCAGCGCTCGAAGCCGTGAAACTGCCCAGCATGCCCCCGCCAGCTGCAACCGGTACCCCCACACAGCCGCACCAGTGATTCAGAATCGCTCAAGCAAAGCAAAACGGCCCGGGTAGCTCCGGGCCGTTTTGCTTTGCTTGAGGAGTTTCACTTAGCTCTTCCGGGTAAACAATCCACCGATCAGCGAAATGACCCAGAGAATAGCCAGAATGTGGATGAGCAGGCTGGCACCGTGTGTGAACACCTCTCCCAGGATCCAGACGAGAAACAGAACGCCGGCAATGACGAGAAACATGGTTGCCTCCTTACGGCATGCACCGGCGCACACTGCGGCGAACGGTTGCGTTCACATTGGAGAACAATGGCAGGTGCAGCGTTGTATGTGCAGGCTTCCGTTCCCCGCGCAACCGGCTACAACGCAATCCGGCTTGACCGGCATCTAGTGCGGCAGCGGCGCAAGGATGCGCCCATCCAAGTCCGAGAGGTTTCACGCCGGTGCTTATCCTCCTCATCATTCTGGTTTTACTTGCGTTCGGGTCGTCGCCGATTCTGCCCTACAGCCGTGGCTGGGGCTACTACCCTAGCGGCGGTCTGGGCCTGATCGCGGTCATTGTCTTAGTCATTCTGCTACTCAATGGCGGCCTACATTTCTAAGTTCCACGGTGGCGGGTGGCGCTACGCCGCCACCGTGTCATTAACGATGCTGGGCATCTCATCGCTGAAGACCTTCGCAGAAGCTGTTCACGCAGGCACCGACGGTCGGCAGATGGTATCCACCCTCCATGACGATCACAGTCGGCAGGCCCGTTTCTGCCAACTTTGCACCCATCGCGGCGAAATCCTCGACTTCCAAACCGAGCCCTCCCACGGGATCTTCGCGGTAGGTGTCTGTACCGAGCGAAACAACCAGCGCCTCGGGCCGGGCTTGCTCGATGATCTCCAGTGCACGATTCAGTTCTCGCCCGTACTGTTCCCAGGTCGTGTCGTGTGAGAGCGGGAAATTGACCGTGCTGCCCACCCCAGCGCCGCTGCCCCGCTCGTCACCATAGCCGGAGAAGAACGGGTATGCCTCCGCAGGGCTAGCGTGCAGCGAAGCAAAGAAGACCTCCTCGCGCTCCCAGAAGATCTGCTGCGTTCCATTGCCGTGGTGAAAATCTACGTCCAGGACAGCGCAGCGTGTGCCGGTCCGCTGCGACCACGTTTCCGCCGCGATCGCTGCGGCATTCAAAAAGCAGTAGCCGCCGTAGAAGTCGCGCCCGGCATGGTGACCCGGCGGACGGCAGAGCGCGAATGCCCGCCGATCGCCCGAAACGACCGCTTCCACCGCCGCATGTGCCTGCGTCACGGAGGCAATCACCGCCGCCCACGTGCCTTCGACAACTGCAGCGCACGTATCGAAACAGAAATGCGCAAGCTGACCACGCAACGTCGACGGCGCCGCGCGGCGCATGCCAGGCGCAACCGACGTTTCCGGAAACGGCAGCGTGCCAGGGTACTCTCTCTGCCAGCGCTCGTGCAGCTTCTCCAGGAACGCGAGCAGAGCCGGATCGTGGACAGCGTGCAGCACCGAGGCCGGCACCGGCGCCTGCTCTGCCGCGATCAACGTCACCACTCCGGCACTTACCAGAGCATCGCGTATCGCAACTGTCCGCTCAGGTCTGTCGTTGGCCGGCGTGACGCGCCCATAGGCGATCTCATGCACATCACGGTGCAAGAGTTGCCGCTCGGAATGGAAGAGTTTCATCGCGCTTCGATGTGCAGCCCTCCTAGCATGAACCGCCGGCGATGCTGGGAATAAACATCACCTCGTCGCGCTCTTGAAAGTGGTAGCTGTCGCCGCCGAGAAAGCGGATATCCTCGTCGTTTACGTACACATTGATGAACTTACGAAGATGTCCATTTTCGTCCTTGATGTGCGACCCAAGCTGCGGAAATTTTGCACCCAGGTCCTGCACCAGCGCCGGCAAGGTCGCGGCTTGCGACTCGACCTGCTTGGTTCCATCGGTGTGGCGGGCGAAGGCGGCGGGCAACATGACTCGTATTGGCAAATCAGAACTCCTTGCAGTGGTACAGGGTTAGTCGGCGGGAACCAGTTCCGGCTCTGCTTCGGCAGCAATCTCCGCAGACCGATCCAGTTCCGCAAGGTAATCTTCGAAGTCGCCCAGTCGTGGACGTACAGCGCGACCCAATTCGTACCGGCCAGCGAGCGCATCCGTCGTCTTCAGGCCGTTGCCGGTGATCACCGCTACCGTTAATTCATCCGGGCCGATGCGTCCTTGCGAAAGCAGCCGTGCCGTCACGGCCGTGGTGACACCGCCAGCGGTCTCGGTGAAGATGCCTTCGGTTTCCGCTAGCTCCTGGATGCCTGACACGATCTCAACGTCCGAAACATCCTCGGCATAGCCGCCCACCTCGCGGATCATCCGGGAGGCGTACGGCCCGACGGCAGGGTTGCCGATCGCAAGCGAGCGTGCAATGGTGTTCGGCCGCTGCGGTGTAATCGTCTCTGTGTTCGCCTTTACCGCAGTCGAGATCGGCGAGCATCCTGTAGCCTGCGCGCCGAAGAAGCGTACCGGCCTAGTTTCGACCAGGCCAAGGTACACCAGCTCATCGAACGCTTTCTTGATCTTGCGAATCAGTGACCCGCCCGCCATGGGCACGACCACGTTGTCAGGTAGCCGCCAGCCAAGCTGTTCGGCGATCTCGAAGCCAACGGATTTCGACCCCTCGGCATAGTAGGGTCGCAGGTTCACATTCACGAAGCCCCAGCTGTACTGGTCCGCGATCAGCGAGCACAACCGGTTCACGTGGTCGTAGTTGCCGTCGATGCGCACCAGTCGCGCGCCGTACACCTGGGTATTCAGAATCTTGGCAGGTTCCAAGTCTGCAGGCACGAGGATGCACGCCTTCAATCCAAGTCGTGCCGCCTGTGCCGCTACCGCGTTCGCCAGGTTCCCGGTCGAGGAGCAGCCCACCACCTCGAACCCGAAATAGCGCGCATTGGCCAGCGCCACCGCCACCACGCGATCCTTGAAGGACAGCGAGGGAAAGCAAACAGCATCGTTCTTCACGTACAAGTTGTTGGAACCGACTCGCTTCGCCAGGTTCTTCGCCCGCAACAACGGCGTAAAGCCAACCGGCAAATCCGGCTCGAAGCCCTCCGGAATCGGCAGGAGCGGTAAATAACGCCACATGCTGGCCGGTCCCGCTTCGATGGTCGCCCGCGTCACCTTGCCCCGTACAGCGTCCAGATCGTAACGGACCTCAAGCGGCGTAAACGTTTCGTCGCAGATGGAAAGCGGCTGGTTCCCAAAGCTCTTGCCCGACTCTTTCGAGTAAAGCTCAAAGGGGGCACGACACGCAGGCTGCATGAACCTCTCCCAAATGGAAGAAGGTACAAGCATGCGACAGCCCTTTCGTGGAGCAGCGAACAACGTTCGCCGAAGGAAGCCTGATTAGACGGTCAAACCGCGTTCCCACAACGTGCGTGGTGCTTGTTGCCGAATCTCATGTTCCCTGTCGTCCGCTTCTACCGCGGACGCATCCAGGAGAGAGGTGACACCGGTACAAGGCTCGTCCGGTTGTCGTGGCGTCGCAGGGCTCGTCCCTCAGCCACTCTTCATGAAACTCAGACCTGCATGAACACATTCCGTTCCTGCAGGCTTGATTGCTACTGTTTGTATCACGCGTGGTGCAGCGGTGCAAGACGGCGGAGGACCTCAGCGGTCTGCGGTTTTCTTCTCTGCGCTGCGTCGCGCCTTCACCGCGGGACCGGTATTGGCGACGTGCTGCTTTCCTTCTTTGTCGCCCGCCAGCTTCTTATTCTCTGTCGAACGCTTCTCGGCTGGGCTCAACTTCTCCCATGCCTTCTTTGGCAGGTAACGGTGCATGCCGTCCTCTCGCCCCGCGGGCTTGCCATCCTGCGTCGTCCAGTGCTCATCACCCCATGCCGTCAGGTTCTGTTGTGTCTCATCGCGGCCTCCCTTGTACTTGCCGCCTTCCGTCTCGTACTCATGCGCGACCATCTGCGCCTTGCGAGCGCTCCATTGGCCCGGGCGTCCACCCTTGTCTTCGCGCATCACCTTCGCCTTGATCCGTTCGCGCAACGCTGGATCGGTGTATTTGTCAGGCGTGGACGTCTTCTTTGGCGCGGAACGCGCTCCAGGCTTCTTCGCGGCCGCCTTCCTTGCCGCAGACTTCTTCGCTGCAGACTTTTCCGGCGCGACACCTTTGGATGACACCTTGGTCGTGGATGACTTCTTAGCTGCACTCTTTTTTATGGCGCTTGCCTTCTTCGTTGCCATGATTGGTCCCCCTTAGTAGAAGATGCGTCGCGAAGATGCTTGGTACATGCCACATGCGAGACCTCGCCCGGCCCCTTACTCCACCATCTTCTTCACGCCCGAAACGAACCGCCGCGGATCGAACTCCGTCCGCAGAATCTCATCCGGGCAATCGGTCATTATGGCAACGCGCCAGTTGCACACAAACGCCACCATCTGTTCCGGGTTTGCCGTCTTGATCTCCGAACACAGGCGCTCCGCCTGCAAAACATGCTTCTCGCCTTCCACGTCGATCAGCACCAGATCGTACTGCCGGCTCCAGAACATCTCCATGCCGTCTTCCCAGGCAAGAGTGGAGTCCACCTGAAAGCCGGAAAGCCGTAGAATCTGGTCGCGCAGGGGGCGCAGCACCTCGCGGGCGCAGATGTGGAGGATCACCTTCTGTTCTGAGTCCAGCGGCAGCGTCGACATTGACCTTCTTTACGCGGTTCTTCAGGTCAGGCAGCGCAACGAACGGCGACCGGTGCCCTGTATGTTGTTGATAGCGGGCTTAGTGTACGGGTGAGTTCGCCGCTTTGCAACCAAAGCATGAACAGGCTGGCACGATGGGCAATCGTTGTATCCATCGCATGCCCGTATCATCAAAACTATCGATGGCTGGCAACCCGTATCTCCCACCCCATCCGCTGCGCGAGCTTCTGCGGGAACGCATCGCGATCATCGACGGCGCCATGGGAACCACGATCCGCACCTATGGCATGTCGGAGGCGGATATGCGTGGCGAGCGCTTCCGCAATGCCCCAAAGGACCTGCTCAACAACGGCGACCTCTTCAGCCTTACGCAGCCCGCCATGATCTCAGACATCCACCGCCGGTTTCTCCAGGCCGGGGCCGACATCATTGAGACGAACACCTTTGGCGCCACCAGCATCGCGCAAAGTGAATTCTTCCGCGAAGATCCGCGCGAGCACGGCGGCCGCAAGGCCCCAGAGTTCTACGCGGGCATCGTTGGCGCCCCCGATCTGGAATTGCTCGCGTGGGAGATCAACGAGACCAGCGCGCGACAGTGCCGCACCCTTGCCGACCAGATCGGCAGCGATACAGGACGCCAACGCTTCGTCGCGGGCGCGATCGGCCCGCTCACCGTCTCGCTCTCCAACTCGCCCGATGCTGATGACCCTGGTTTCCGCGTCATCACCTTCGATCAGGTCAAAGCGGCCTACCTGCAGCAGGTTCGTGCCCTGCTCGCCGGCGGTGCCGACCTGCTACTCGTCGAGACGATCTTTGACTCCCTCAATGCCAAAGCCGCGCTTGTCGCGATTCGCTAAGTGCGGGACGAGCGCCCCCTGACTGCGTCCGAAGTTCCGGTGATGATCAGCGCCGCGGTGGGACGCGGCGGCGAAACCATGATCAGCGCCCAGACCGTCGAAGCGTTCTGGACCGCTGTCGAGCATGTGCGGCCACTCAGCGTAGGCTTGAATTGCTCACTCGGCCCCGACCTGATGTACCCGTTTCTCGCAGATCTCGCCGCGCGCGCGGACGTGGCTATCTCCGCCTATCCGAACGCCGGTCTGCCCAATCCGCTCTCGCCGACCGGCTTCGATCTGGAGCCCACAGACATGGCGCGTTACCTGGGAGAGTTCGCCGATGGCGGTTTGATCAACCTCGCCGGTGGCTGTTGCGGCAACACGCCTGAGCACATCGCAGCCATCGCAAGACGGCGGGAACACGCGCAGCCCCGTGCGCTGGAGACGGAGGCTGTCGCCGCGTGAGCGCGTCCGCGATCCGGCCGCTGCGCCTCTCCGGCTCGCAGCCCTTCCTTCAACAACCCGGCACCTTTCTCATGATCGGCGAGCGCACCAACGTCGCCGGTTCGCCGAAGTTCGCACGCCTCATCATCGATGGCAAGTACGAGGACGCCGTCAGCATTGCACGCCAGCAGGTGGAGAACGGCGCCAACGTCATCGACATCTGCATGGACGAAGGCATGATCGACGGCGTCGCCGCCATGACACGCTTTCTCCAGCTGCTCGCCAGTGAACCGGAAGTCGCCAAAGTCCCGTTCATGGTCGACTCCTCGAAGTGGGAGGTCATCGAGGCCGGCCTGAAGTGCCTTCAGGGCAAAGGCATTGTCAATTCCATCTCGCTCAAAGAAGGCGAAGAGAGATTCCTGCAGAACGCGCGCACCGTGCGCAGGTACGGCGCGGCTGCGGTCGTCATGGCCTTCGACGAGCAGGGCCAGGCCGCGACCTACGAAGATAAAATCCGCATCTGCGAGCGCGCCTATCGCCTTCTGGTCGACCGCGTCGCATTTCCGCCGGAAGACATCATCTTCGATCCCAACATCCTCACCGTCGCGACCGGCATGGAAGAGCACAACAACTATGCGCTCGACTTCATCAACGCCACGCGCTGGATCAAGACCAACTTGCCCCACGCCAAGGTCTCCGGTGGCGTCTCGAACATCTCGTTCAGCTTTCGCGGCAACAACAAGGTGCGCGAGGCGATGCACTCGGCCTTCCTCTACCACGCCATCGCGGCCGGCATGGACATGGGCATCGTCAACGCCGGCATGCTCGAGGTGTACGAAGAGATCGAGCCTGAACTGAAGACGCTCGTCGAAGACGTGCTGCTGAATCGTCGTCCCGATGCGACCGAGCGCCTCGTCGACATGGGCGAGCGGCTCAAAGCCTCTGGCTCCGGCGACGCCAAAGTGATCGAGCATCGCGTCGAAGAGTGGCGCAACGGCACCGTTGAGGAACGCCTCTCCCACGCCCTCGTCAAGGGCATCGACAGCTATATCGACCAGGACACCGAAGAAGCACGTGCGAAGCTCGGCCGTCCGCTGCTGGTCATCGAGGGCCCTTTGATGGCGGGTATGAGCGTCGTCGGCGACCTCTTCGGCGCGGGCAAGATGTTCCTGCCGCAGGTGGTCAAATCCGCACGCGTGATGAAGAAGGCGGTGGCTTACCTGACGCCCTTCATGGAAACCGAGAAAGCCGAAATGGCCGCACGCGGCGAGGTCGTCCGCACCCAGGGCAAAATCGTGCTTGCCACCGTGAAAGGCGACGTGCACGACATCGGCAAAAACATCGTCGGCGTGGTACTCGCCTGCAACAACTACGAGGTGATCGACATGGGCGTGATGGTGCCCGCGGAAAAGATCCTCGAACGCGCGAAGGCCGAGAACGCCGACCTCATCGGCCTAAGCGGGCTCATCACCCCGTCGCTGGATGAAATGGTGCACGTCGCGCGCGAGATGCAGCGGCTCAAGTTCTCCATCCCGCTGCTTATCGGCGGCGCCACCACCAGCCGCGCCCACACCGCGATCAAGATTGCGCCGCACTATGCCGAGCCCGTGGTCCACGTGACCGACGCCAGCCGCGCCGTACCCGTCACCACCAGCCTGCTCAGCGAAGACAATCGCGCACAATTCATCGAAACGCACACCGCCGAATACGCAGCGTTGCGCAAGGCCCACCTCGCGCCAAAACAATCCTTGACTCCTCTCGCAGAAGCGCGCGCGCGGCACACAACCATCGAGTGGCGAGCGGAAGACCTCGCCACGCCCGAGTTCTTGGGCATCCGCGTGCTCCACGAGTTTCCCCTCACGACCTTACGTGAGTTCATCGACTGGTCCCCCTTCTTCCACACCTGGGGACTGCGCGGCCTGTATCCACGCATCCTCGACGACGAACGCCAGGGCGCCGAGGCCCACAAGCTCTACGACGACGCGCAGCGCATGCTCGACCAGATCATCGCGAACAAGTCGCTGACCGCCCGCGGCGTCTACGGCTTCTTCCCCGCCAACAGCGTCGGTGACGACGTTGAACTGTACCCATCGAGCACCGTCGCGGACACATCAGGGCATTGTCATCCTGAGCGCAGCGAAGGATCTGCTTTCCCAAACGCGAGCGCGAAGCGCGAGCCCGAAAACACTGTCCCGGCCCGCTTCCACTTCCTCCGCCAGCAGGCCAACCGCGAAGGCAAGGAGCCCTGCCGCTCCCTTGCTGACTTCATCGCTCCAAAACAAACCGGTCTTAACGACAGCATCGGCGCCTTCGCCGTTACCACTGGCATCGGATTGAAAGAACTCACCGATGCGTTCAAGCGCGAGCACGACGACTACTCCGCGATCCTCGCCGAGGCCATCGCCGACCGTCTCGCCGAAGCCTTCGCCGAAGCTCTCCACAAGCAGGTGCGCGACGCGTGGGGCTACGGCCGCTGCGAGCACCTTACCAACGATCAGATGATCCGCGAAGAGTACCGCGGCATCCGTCCCGCGCCCGGCTATCCCGCCTGCCCCGACCACACGGAGAAAGGCACCATCTGGCGCCTGCTCGACGTGCAGCGCAACACCGGCATGGAGATCACCGAATCGTTCGCCATGTGGCCCGGCTCCAGCGTCAGCGGCATTTACTTCGCGCACCCCGAGTCGCGCTTCTTCTCACTCGGCAAGATCGGCCGCGACCAGGTCGCCGACTACGCGCAACGCAAAGGCATGACCCTCGCCGAGGCCGAACGCTGGCTTGGCCCCAACCTCGGCTACGACCCCGACGAGCGCAGATAGATCGAAACCACGCCTCTTTTAACCCGACCGGAGCGAACCATGCCCTGTCATCTCGACCGGAGCAGGACAGCTCCATCGTCCTGCGCAGCGGAGGCCTGCATCTAGAACGCCGACACCGCCGAGTCAGGCAGCCGCGGAGTCCGCGGTCAG
>CAXUEG010000016.1:0-4577 GCA_964249935.1 uncultured Terriglobus sp. | reverse complement strand
TACTGCGCGCACCCGCAGGCCCGGTACTTCACCCTCGGCAAGATCGGCAAGGACCAGGTCGAGGGCTACCACCGCCGCAAGGGCATGAGCGTCGCCGAGGTGGAACGCTGGCTCGGCCCGAACCTCGGCTACGCCCCCGACGAGAGAAGCTAAGCGGCGACACTGTCCGCATTCATCAGAATTTCAATGCCGCGCCCGGCCAGCATCGGCCCGATCTCCGGATCGCGCCCGCGCCAGGCCCGGTACAGCGCAGCCGGATCGGCCGTGTTGCCACGCGACAGCACCATGCGCCGCAGCCGGTCCCCGTTCTCCCGCGTCAGCCCTCCGTGCTCCTCAAACCATGCGTACGCATCGGCGTCGAGCATCTCCGCCCACAAATAGGCGTAGTAGCCGGCCGAGTAACCGCCACCGAAGATGTGCGAAAAGTACGTCGACGAATACCGCGGCGGAACGGCATCGAACACCACCTGCTTCGCCGCAAGCGCGCGAGCCTCAAACTCCGCCGCGTCCTGCCGCGGCGCGCTCGCCGGCAGCGTGTGCCATTGCATGTCCATCTCCGCCGCGGCCAGCACCTCGGCCAGCGCGTGGCCGCCGTTGAAGTGCTTCGCCTTCCGCAGCTTTGCCTCCAGCTCCGCCGGCATCGGCTCGCCCGTCGCGTGGTGTCGCGCGTAGTTCGCGAACACCGTTGGATAGCTCGCCCAGTGCTCATTGAACTGCGATGGAAACTCGACAAAATCGCGCGCCACCGACGTCCCCGACAGCGACGCATACGTCACGTCCGACAGGAGCCCGTGCAGCGCGTGCCCGAACTCGTGGAACAGCGTGTCCACCTCGTCCGAGGTCAGCAGGCACGGCTCCCCTTCCGCGGGCTTCGTGTAGTTACACGTGTTCGTGATGATCGGCCGCTGCCCCAGCAGGCGCGACTGATCCGCCAGCGTACTCATCCACGCGCCGCCGCGCTTGGAATCGCGCTTGTAGAAATCGGTATAGAGCAGCGCCAGCTCAGCGCCGTCCGCGTCGTACACGGTATAGGTCTTCACATCCGGGTGATACACCGGCAGGTCGTCACGCGGCTCAAACCGCAGCCCATACAGCTCAGACGCGGCAAACAGCACGCCACGCTCGAAAACGCTGTTCAGCTCAAAGTAGGGCTTCAGCTCATCCTCGTTCAGGTCGTACTTCGCCTTGCGCACCTTTTCCGCGTAGAACGCCCAATCGTAGGGCGCAAGCTCATCACCGGCGCCCTGCTCGCTCATGTGCTCACGCAGCACTTCGGCCTCACGCGTCACACCGGCCCGCGCCGCCGGTACCAGCCGGTCCAGGAACGCGACTGCGTTCGCCGGCGTTCGCGCCATCTGATTCTGCAGCTTCCACGTGGCATAGTCCGGATATCCGAGCAGTGCCGCGCGTTCCGCCCTCAGCTGCGCCAGCCGCTCGATGTCCGCGCGCGTATCGTTCGCATCACCCTGCATGTTGCGCGTCAACGATCGCTCCCACAGCCTGCGCCGCGTTTCGCGCACCGCCAAGGATTCCAGCAACGGCTGCTGCGTCGTGTTTTGTAGCGCCAGCAGGTATCCGTCGAGCCCGCGACCCTGAGCCCGCGCTGCTGCCGTATCGATCTCCGGCGCCGGGAGACCATCGAGTTCGTCACGCTCTAGAACGTGCAACGCGGCCTCGCGCGCCGCGCTCAACACCTTCGTGACAAATGCCGCCTGCAGCGTCGCAGCCTCCGCGTTCAGCACCTTCAGCTTTTCCTTGTCGGTCTCCTCCAGCAGCGCGCCCGCACGCAGGAAGTGCTCGTGCGTCTCCTCCAGCAGGCGCAAAGACTCCGCGTCCACATCGAGCGCCTCGCGCCGCGCGTACACCGCGTGCACACGCGCAAACAGCGCAGCATCCAGATACATCGCATCGCTGTGCGCCGACAACTGGGGTGCAATCTCTTGCTGAATCTGCTGCATCCGTTCGTTGGTATGCGCCCCCGCGACACAGAAAAACGCAGAAGCCACCCGGCTCAATGTCGTGCCTGTGCGCTCCAGCGCCGCAACGGTGTTGGCAAAGGTCGGCGCGTCTGGAGCGTTCGCGATTGCCTCTACCTCCGCCCGCTGCTCGGCCATGCCTGCCGCAAACGCATCGGGGTAGTGCTCCTCCTGGATGCGATCGAAGTGGGGCGCGCCAAACGGCAGAGTGCTTGGTCGCAGCAGCGGATTTTCTGTAACAACAGCGGACATGGAGACTCCTCAAAACGTCAGAGGCGCGCTGCCATGGGCACCGCGCCTCTGACCAGCTCTTACCCTGCGCTTACGAGAGCACCTCAACCTTGTCGGCAACACTTCCGGCGACCAGCGGTGTCGGCGGTAACGGTACCAGCAGATCTTCCTTGCGCATCACCAGCGTGGTCGCGTTCAGGCTCGCCAGCTCAAAACCATGACCATGGGTAATTGCGTCGGTGGGGCACGCTTCCACGCAGTATCCGCAAAAGATGCAGCGGTTGTAGTCGATGTTGTAAACCTTCGCGTAGCGCTCGGCAGAGCTGATGCGCTTTTCCTCGGTGTTCTCTGCCGCCTCGATATAAATGCAGTTCGAAGGGCAGGCCGCCGCGCACAGAAAACACGCCACGCACTTTTCCAGGCCATTCTCATCGCGCTGCAACTGGTGCTTGCCGCGAAAACGATCCTGAAACACAGCGCCGCGCATTGGCCCAGGTCCGTCGGGGTAGTTCTCCACCTCAGACGGCTGCAGCATCTCCTTGAACGTGATGCTCATGCCTTTGGCAATGCCGGCGGCATTTTTCAGGATCGACATGGCTTGAGTATACGCCGCGGCACACGTACGCTTTGTGGCATGAAGCGTCTTCTGTTTGCCCTGTTTGCCGCCCTGCTCCCGGCTGTTTGCGTCACTTCACTTCCAGCGCAGATGGCCCACGACGGCATGAGTGGCGCCAAGCGCGAAGCCGGCCCGCCCTCAAAGACGCTCACGCTGACCGGCCTGCATGGCGAGTCGAAAACGCTTTCCACCGAAGACGTGAAAGCCCTGCCGCACCTGACCGTCACCGTAACCAACGGGCACTCGCACCAGCAGGAGACCTATAGCGGCGTCGCAGTACGAGACCTGCTCGCCCTCGTCAACGGCAAGCCTACCGGTGACGCGCCGAAAGCCTCGCCACGCATGACCGTGATCATCGCCGGCGCTACCGACCATTTCCAGGTAGCGCTCACCCTGTGCGACACCGACCCGGGCTGCCGCAGCGGCCAGGCGATCGTGGCGGACGCGGAAGACGGCAAGCCGCTCACCGCGGACGGCGCCTTCAAGCTCATCCTGACCGAAGACAAAATGCCCGGCCGCTGGGCCCGCAACCTGGACTCACTTACCGAGAAGAACGTCTCCTCGATGTAGTGTCGCCAAAGCGCTTTACAAACCCAGGGACTGACAGAGCTTGTCCACGCGCGCCTTCACCTCGGCAGGCATTGTCAGCATCTGCGGCCAGGGCCGCGTGAAGCCCTCGGCAGACCACTTGCGCGTCGCATCCACGCCCATCTTGCTGCCGAAATTCGGCAGGCGCGACGCGTGGTCCAGCGAATCGACCGGCCCCAGCGTGAACTGAATGTCCCGCTCCGGGTCGATGTTGTTGAAGGTGCGCAACGCCACCTCCGCCACGTCCTGCACGTCGCAATCCTCGTCCACCACCACGATGCATTTCGTAAACATAGCCTGCCCCAGAGCCCAGATGCCGTTCATCACCTTGCGCGCGTGCCCCGCGTAACTCTTGCGGATGCTCACAATCATCAGGTTGTGCGCCACACCCTCCGGGGGCAGGTTCACGTCCACAATCTCCGGCAGAGTCAGCCGCATGAGCGGCAGAAAGATGCGCTCCACCGTCTTTGCCAGGTACGCATCTTCCATCGGGGGTTTGCCTACGATCGTCGCCGCGTAGATCGGGTTTTTGCGATGCGTGATCGCGGTCAGGTGAAAGACCGGGTAGTCCTCCGGCATGGTGTAGAAGCCGGTATGATCGCCGAACGGTCCCTCCGAGCGTAGCTCTCCGATGTCAACGTAACCCTCCAGGATGTACTCCGCATGCGCGGGCACCTCCAGGTCGACCGTTTCCGCCTTGACGAGTTCCACGGGCGAGCGCCGCAGAAACCCGGCGATCAGGAACTCCTCGATCTCCGGAGGCGCGGGCACGATTGCTGAGAAAGTCGTCGCCGGATCGGTCCCGATCGCAACCGCTACGTGCATCCGCTCACCCCGAATCTTCTGCAGCGCCACCGCAGGCAGCCCGGCCACGGTCGTCGCAGCCGCCGTACCCCCAGCCGTTTCGGCCATTAGGCTCACGCGGTCGGCCCCGGTCGCGGCGGCTGCCCGCATCCGCTCTCGCAGGTGATCCGCCGCATTTTTCTGCCGCTGCCAATGCATGCCGGTCGTCCGCTCGTCATACACCTGCATGCGGTACATGCCCATGTTGCGTTTGCCGGACTTCGCATCGCGCGTAATCACCAAAGGCAGAGTAATGAAGCGGCCTCCAACACCCGGCCAGGTCTGCAGAATGGGCAGCTTGCTCAGGTCGACATCCACACCCT
>CAXUEG010000015.1:24136-24941 GCA_964249935.1 uncultured Terriglobus sp. | reverse complement strand
ATGCGGCAGGTGCGGGTAGCGCTCGCGGTCCATGGCGCCGGTCAGCTCATGCTCGCCCTTGCTGTCGACGGCGAAGGCTTTGACCGCGTCGCAGTTCGTCAGAATTTCAGCAGCAGTGATGCCTACCGATTCATCGTTACGGGCCCAATGGTGACCGAGTTCAAGCACGACCTCTTCGCTGGGCTCACACATGGATTTGTACAGGTACGCCGCGGGCTTGGGCGTGCGGAAGATGTCGAAGACGCCGTGGTAGCAGATGTGATCGCCCGAGCCGAAGTTGGCGTGCGTGTTGTAGTCGAAAGCGCACCAGCCGATTCCGCCGGCGTACTGCGGATTCGACGCGAGCTGGTCGTGCACGCGGGCGTGGCGATGTGTGTGCTCGCGCAGGCGCTCGAGCGCGTCGATGGTCTTGGTCGGAAAGGTGTGGCCGACGAACTCCGTGTTCAGATAGCGCGGGTGATTCGGCGCCTTCAGCGGAAAGCCGAAGTCGTTCATGGTCATTACGTCTTCCAGCAGTTCCGTGTCGTACAGGTATCGGATGCCGCCGGTCTGGCGTGACGGGTCGAGCGCGTGTGCCAGGGCGTTGGTGCGGGTGTAGAAATCGTGGTTATCGTGCGACTCGTTAATGCGGACGCCCCACAGCACGATGGAGGGATGGTTCCAGTCGCGGCGGACCATGCGGCGCACATTGTCGACTGAGATGTCCTGCCAGGCAAGAGGGCCGATGTATTGCCACCCTGGAATTTCTTCGAGAACGAGCAGGCCGACCTCGTCACACGCATCGAGAAAGTGGCGGGACTGCGGG
>CAXUEG010000015.1:5652-24126 GCA_964249935.1 uncultured Terriglobus sp. | reverse complement strand
ATGTTGCAGTGATACTCCTTGCGCAAGAGCACAGCGTCTTTGCGCTGAACGCGGCCGGGCATCGCCTGACCGACCCAGGGGAATGTCTGGTGACGGTCCAAGCCGTGCAGCTTGATCACCTTGCCGTTGAGCGAGAAGCCCTGGTCGGTGAAGGTGGCCTCACGAAACCCGATGCGGCGCGTGGTCTCGTCGAGCACGGTGCTGCCCTCGAGCAGTTGAACGTGTACGGTGTACAGCTTCGGTCTGTTCAGCTCCCAGAGCTCGACCTTGCCGAGTTTGTCGAGCGCGATCACCGCCTGTGGCTTGTCGTGCTCGCCGAATGGCTGCGCGCCGAGAGCCTGGCCGGCGTCCACGTTCGGCCCGGCCGTTGGCACGTCAGCACCGACAGGCGCGGTGCCGGAGGCGACCATGCGGTCCCCATCGCGAAGCTCCGCACGCAGCACGAGCGCCGCTTTGCCTTCCGGACCGTAGCTGACGCAGCGCACGTAGCCGCGGACCTCCAGCGATGGATGGTTGGAGAGCACGTCCTTCGGCATGGCGAAGACGTCCTCCAGATGCGCGCGCTGTGGCACGATGCGGAGCTGCACCTCGCGGTAGATGCCGCCAAAGGTGAGGTAATCGATTTGGTTGCCGAAGGGTGGGATATCGGCGCGTTCGGTGGAGTCGACCTCTACGGCGAGCACGTTGCGGCCGCCACTTTTGTCAAGTGCTTGCGTCAGGTCGAAGCTGAACGGCGTATAGCCGCCCTTATAACTGCCAACTTTTTGGCCGTTCAGGTAGACCGTGGTCGCGGTCATAACGCCTTCGAAGTCGATGAAGACGCTCTTGCCTTGTAGGTTCGCTGGCAGCTTGAGTTCGCGGCGATACACGGAGACGAACTGGAAGGCTCTTTCGCTAAAGCTGTGCCAGGGGAGGCGCACGTTAGTGTGCGGCAGGCAGACGCGCACAAAGCCCGAGTCGTCAAACTCGCGAGCGCGGGCGTCGGGCGTGGCAGTGTCCCTGTATCGCCAACCCCGGTTCAGGGGAAAGGTCTGGCTCTGCGAGGCGCCGGCGGCGGCAGGCTTCGGCGCGGCTAGCGCGATCTCCGCAGGCAGTGCGGCCAAGGCAGCAGTCGCGCCGGAGCGCTTCAGAAAGGAACGGCGGTTGACTCGATTTCGCATGCGCCACTGAGTGTACGGGAACGCTGCCACCAGGCGGAAGCTTCCGCACCGTTCCACGTGGAACAATGCACTGGCTCCGCCGTGGCGCAGGGACACGCCACCGAAGAGGCATGCAGTCCCACCTGGGTGGGAGTCCATGTGTTGCCAAAGGCGATGCGCGTGGCGAATGTATCGCCGGTCTGTCCCGGTCTGTCGCCGCGCTCAGGGCGGCGGCGTTGGACAGCCGTGCTACATGCCTGCGCTGAGCACGGTCGCGTCGGTGCTGGTGGCGGTCAGGTATTTGTGCGGGTTTACCGGAACGTCATGGATACGGACTTCATAGTGCACGTGATTGCCCGTGGTACGGCCGCTGTGGCCCACAAAGCCGATGACCTGTCCACGAACAACCTGCTGACCGACGGTGCAATGCAGGCCGGACATGTGGCCATAAATGGTGCGAACACCATTGCCGTCATCGAGCGCGACCTCAGTCCCGTAGCCGGTCCCGATGCCGGCCATCTGGATCACGCCCGGCGCCGTCGCGCGGATGGGCGTGCCGTAGGGCGCGGAGATGTCGAGACCTTTGTGGAACTCACCTTCACCCGCGCCGAGAATGGGGTCTTCGCGTTCGCCAAACGGAGAAGAAATGGGACCGACCACCGGCCACAGGGTCGGCGTGCTACCGCCCACAGGCAGATCCGGGCCGAACCCGACGGGCGGCGCCGACGCAAAGCTGCTGACGGGAGAGGTCGTCCAGGCGGACTCGATGGCGCGGGAAGCATTCCCGTTCATCGCCGAGGTTTTGAGCTGACTCAACTGTTCCAGGCTGGTCTGAAAGCCCGCGGTGGTCAGCGTGTTATCGGGCGCAGGCGTGATCAGTGCGCCAGAGACCGTGCCGCTGCTGGGAGCGGCGTGCTTGCCACGGAAGAGGCGGCCGGCGGGGATGGCAAGCTTGTTCGCGGTGAAGCCGTAGAGTTGGGAGACCTCGCCCGCAAGCGCACTCAGCGAGGCCGCCTGCACCTCTTTCTCATGCTCACGGCGTTCCAGCTGGGCATAGTCGGTGCGCAGGTGGTCGCGCTCTGAGCGGACCTGGTTGAAGCGCTCGGTCTTGAGCAACATCCGCGAATACGAGCCAGCCAGGCCAGCGATGGTGAATAGGCCGACCGCGGCGGCACCCACAAACAGGTACACAAGCTCCATCGGAACGGACACTTTGTTCAGGCTGCCGTTGGACTCCCGGGCGACAAAGACAACGTAGAAGCGCTTTTTCAAAACGAGTTGAGCCCCTTGCGTGATCGCGATGTGCGACGGCCGGCGACGCGGCCACAACCCATCTAGTTTACTGTCCTGATCCCGGACAAACAACCGGCGGGTTGCCCCCTGGTCTGCCACTTTTGGACATTGAGAATTCATGCTGCGAAAGCCAGCTTTGCTGAATCAATTTCTCGAGGCACTATCCTCAAGGGATGGTGCAGCGGCGCACTCCGCATGGCAGCGAGCAGCGGCATGGCGGTGAACTGGAGCTGATCGAGGCAATTCGCAAGCGGTCCCACCCTGGCGGACAATTGCGCGGTGTAACGCTTGGCATTGGCGACGATTGTGCCATTCTGCAGGTGCCAACAGAGCACGAACTGCTGGTCACCACGGATTTTTCACTCGAAGGGCGCCACTTTTTGCGTGAGTTGCACCCGGCGCGATCCGTAGGGCATCGTTGCCTGGCGCGCGGGCTGAGCGACCTGGCGGCGATGGGGGCGGAGCCGCTGGCAGGCTTTCTATCGTTGGCGCTGCCGGCTGGAATGCGCCGGAGTGCGCGAGGGCGGTCGTGGGTCACTACTTTTCTGGACGGCCTCTTAGCTCTGGCGCGCGTCACGAAAACTCCGCTGGCAGGGGGAGATACTGCCGCAGCGCCTGGAGAGCAGGTGATCGCAGACATTGTGCTGACCGGGAGCGCGCCAAACAGCACTTCGCTCCGGCGAAGCGGAGCGCGCGCGGGCGACCTGTTGTATGTAACGGGCGCGCTTGGCGGCGCTGCGGCCGAGTTTGCCCGGCTGCAGCAGCTGCCCCGGGTTTTTCGCAGAGCGGCTGTGGAAGGCGACTATCCCCACCTGTTTCCGCAGCCTCGCCTGAGGGCCGGCTGGACACTGCGCAGCCGTGGGCTGGCCGTCGCGGCCATCGACGTGAGTGATGGGCTGTCAACGGACCTGCACCACCTTTGCACGGCGTCCGGCGTGGGTGCTGTTGTTGACGCCGCGGGTATTCCGGTACACCCCCTGGCTACGCCGGAGCCAGACGGCGGACTGCATCTGGCGCTGCATGGCGGCGAGGATTATGAGCTGTTATTCGCGGCACGCCCGTCTGTGCGAATGCCGAAACGAGTTGGAGACGTTCCGGTGCACAGGATCGGCAGGTTTACTCGTGCGAAGGACGTGCTGCTCGAACTGGACGGCAGAACCGAGCCCCTGGCGGCCGGTGGATGGGAGCACAATCTGTGACCATCGCGACGCGCACGGGTAGGACCGAACTGAACGGCGACGGCTGGCATGCGAGGGTGCTGGCCAGTGCGCCACTGATCGCTCCCGCGCGCCAGTTCACCTTTCCCTTTGCGGTAGCGGGTGAGGAGGATGCATTGGCGCGCGGCGCGCTGTGGCTGGAGCTGCGCGCCGGAGTCGCGGGATCACGAATCGCGGGATCAGGAAGTACGGGATCCTGGCTTGCCCAATGTGCGCTTGGCTTCGCGGGCAATGGTGTCGCGCACGGTCTGTGGCCGCTGCCGCAGGACGGCGTGCTCGCCTGCGCGGGCGGCTACGCATATGCAATTGCTCCGGAGTCGCCGGAGCGCACGGTACTGCTGCCGCCTCGTCCCGTTGCTGGCGTGATCGCAATGCGGAGCAAGACGATTCTGGTGACGCACCATGGTCTGACCGTGCGTGAGCAGGATGCGGAAGTGTGGACCACGCCGCGGCTGAGCTGGGAAGGCGTGATCGTAACCGCAGCGGATGAAGACGCGATCCAAGGCACAGGCTGGGACATGCTGGACGATGTCGAAGTTCCCTTCACCGTCGATCTGCAGCGAAGAGCAACGACGGGTGGCGGCTACCTGCGCGGCGAGTCTCTGTCGATCTCCGACCGGCGATAAAAGGTGAGCGCCGCGTCGCCTTGCTTCAGGATGCGATAGCTCTCGAGTTCTATAAATGCAGGTGGAAGCGGTGACTTGCTGCGGTGTTCCGCCACGACGATGGCGTTCGGCGCCAGCAGCGACGCACCTTCTTCGCCCAGCCAGCGCAGCGTGCGGTCGTATTCGTCGGCGGAGTCGTAGGGCGGATCGAGGAACACGATGCCGGCCTGTTCCCCGGCCGCGAGCAGCCGCTTCAGCAGCGTCGTGGTGCCGCCGCTTTCTACCTGAGCGTGAATGCCCAGGGCTCGCAGATTTGCGCGCAACGCGGTCAGCGCTGCGCGCTCTGTTTCCGCAAAGTACACGGCGGCGGCGCCCCGGGAAGCCGCCTCGATGCCCACGGCGCCGGAGCCTGCGTAAAGATCGACAAATACGCTGCCGCCGATAGAAGGCGCGAGCACGTTGAACAGAGTTTCACGCAATTGGTCGCTGGTGGGCCGCGTACTCGTGCCATGAGGTGTAGCGAGCAGGCGCGAGCGGTGAGTTCCGCCGATTACCCGCATACTGCCCCGCGCTGGTGCGTCCGGAGGTGGCTCGACATAGGCGGAGCATACCGCGCACGCGAGGGCACTCCGTTGCTTACAATCAGACGGTGCGTCCCGGTTCGATTCCGCTTGGTCACTTTTTTGGCGTAGACCTGCGCCTTCACATCTATACCGTGGTGCTGCTGCCGTTGCTGGCGATGCTCGCGTCCATCCAGGACGTTTCCGCTGGCAGGGGTATGCTGTTGTTCCTGTTGCTGATGCTGGCGATTGCCGTGCGCGAGAGCGCGCGAACACTGGGCCGGTTGCTGGCGGGCATACACGTGGACCGGCTCGTGATCACTCCGATTGGAGCGCTGGCCAACGATGGCGCGACCGAAGACGACGCGCCGCGCTGGCTTGCACTAGCTGGGCCGCTGGCCAACTTCGCCGCAGCCATCGTGATGGCAATGCTGGCATTCTCCGTGACCTCTGGCGTGAACTTTTTCCAGCGGCACCTGGCGGAGCCGGGCCACCTGCTGCGCGCGACAATCTGGCTCCAGATCATGCTGGGCGCGCTGCACCTGCTGCCCGCCACGCCGCTGGATGCGGGAGCGCTGCTGCGTTCGCAGTTTGTGCGGGTGCGCGGCAAGGTGCGTGGCGCACGCGGTGCGGCGGGGCTGTCCCAGGCGATTGGCCTGGGGCTGATGGTGTTTGGCGGCGTAACGCAGGAGATCCTGCTGATGCTGCTGGGCGGCACGGTGCTGCTGCTGGCGCAGCTGGAGGCGCAGCGGGCGGTGACACAGACTGCTGTTTCGACCATCACCGTGGGCGACGTGATGCTGTCGGAGTGGACATCGCTTTCCGCGTCAGACACGGTGCAGGATGCTCTGGAACGATCTGCGCATTCCTTGCAGGAGTCCTTCCCCGTGGTGCGCGGCCCTGTGGTGGTCGGTTCCATCACACGCGATGCATTGCTGGGCTTGTTGCGGGCCGAGGGTAACGGCTATGTGCAGGGAGCCATGTCGCGCGATCTGATCATTGCGGCGCCGGGCGATGGCCTGGTCGCGACGGTGCAGCGGCTGGCAAGCAGCTCCGCCCGCGGCAATGTGGTGCCGGTGATGCGCGGCGGCCAGGTCGTTGGCATGGTCACGCCGCAGAGCCTGTCTCCTGCCATGATGTCGCTGGGACGAGTGCGGCGCTACCGCACGCGTGCTTCACGGGATCGCGAAAACGATCGCGATGTCTGACGCTGCGGCGTGGCACGCGGACACAGTGGAACACGAGCCGCTGGCACCGGGCCTGTACCTGGTGCCTACGCCGATCGGAAACCTGCGCGACATCACGTTACGCGCACTGGACGTACTGGAGCGATGCGATGCGATCGCCTGTGAAGACACGCGCGAAACGCAGAAGCTGCTGAACCACTTTGGCCTGCACACGTCCATGGTCAGCCATCACCTGCACAATGAACGTGAGCGCGCAGAGGAACTGGTGCGTCGCGTTCAGGCCGGCGAGCGCATTGCCGTCGTCAGCGATGCAGGCATGCCGGGCATCGCCGATCCGGGTGAGACGGCGGTGGGGCTCGCCATTGCTGCAGGCGTAGCGGTGTACGCTCTGCCGGGAGCAAACGCCGCGATCACGGCGCTGGTGGCGAGCGGGCTTTCGGGCGAGCGCTTCAGCTTTCGCGGATTTCTGCCGTCGAAGGCCGGCGAGCGCAGGTCGGCGCTGGAGTCGGTGCGGAGCGAGTTGCAGGGGTTTTCGGGCGACGCTCCAACTCAGATTTTTTACGAGACGCCACATCGCATCCTGGAGGCGCTGGCGGACGTGGCCGCGGTGTTCGGCGCTGCGCATCCTGTGGTGGTTGCGCGCGAGCTGACGAAGCTGCATGAGGAATTCGTGCGTGGCACCGCTGCCGAGGTGCTCTCCGCACTGCAGGCCCGGGACCGCGTGCGCGGCGAGATGGTGCTGCTGCTAAGCGGAACTCTGCTGACAACGGAAGCTGCGGAGCAGGAGAGTCTCGCGGCTGCGATACGGCGCTTCATGCGAGCTGAGTCGCTCGATGAGATGGGGGCCGTGAAGCGCGTTGCACGAGAGCGCGGCCTGGGCAAGAGCGAGGCCTACCGCGAGTGGCAACGAACGAAAGAACGTTCGTCGTAAGCCGGCCGCATCTTACGGGTGGGCTGCGGGCGGCATAGCCTGCTGCGGGCCGCTCGTAGAAGTCGCGGGCGAAGCCTGCACCTGCAACGCCTCAGGGCCGTGCAGGGTGATCGTTACGTCGCCGTAAAGCACTGTCTGGCGGCTGAGTTGCCCGTCGGTGTAGGTCACGTCCAGGTGCTCGGCGTCGACCCACTTCATCTGAAGGTGAGCGAACTGTTCCGGTCGCGCGCCACGCTCGAACACAGTGATCACTTCTTCTGGAGGACTGTTCCCGTCGGGGACGAAGAGATACACGGAGGTAGCGGTTTCCGAGCTGTCGAGCATGCCGCTTTGCTTCGTTTCGGCTGCAGCGATCCACTGTTGCGCGGGTGCGGGTATCTGCAGCCAGAACTTATGCCTGGGCGCGGTGCTGTTGCAGCCGAGCAGGCTTGTGAGGCCGACCGTGGTGAGCAGAATACGGCACATTGTGGAGAGTTGAGGTGCTGCTTCACCCATGTTCAGCCCACAGCTGCGCGTTCAGTGAACAATGACGGCGTGTTCGCATCATTACAGATCGTTCGCGTCGTCTTCTGGTGCGGTCGCGACGGCGCTGGAGCGCTGCAACGGGTCGGCGGTACGTTGGCCGTGTGCTTCGTCGTGGTGCTCGCGGCCCTTTACGCGGTCGTGCATGTAGGGATTGCTGGTCGTGCCGAGGCTCTCGTTGTACAGGGACAACGCGCCCGCCGTTTCTTTCAGCTCTTCCGAGAACTTGTGAATGGAGCGGAGGGCGTCGGCGGTGGCGGCGATCTCGAGCTTGCCCGTCTTGAGGAACTTCTGGTAACCGCGGTCCTCGATGCGAGCAATCTCCCCGTTGATCAGGTAGCCGGCGCGCACGACGATCTCTGCCGGTTGTGGCGTGGTGCCCTTTTCTGCTTTCGGGTCGACGCGGGATGGCGCGATTTCCGCCGCGCAGCCGTATTTGGAGACGCGCTTGGCGCCTCTGGCCGAAGCCTGCGAGGCCGCGGACACATCAAATCCCTGTGAGCCTAACGCCGACAGAACGTCATCAAAGGTGCGGGTCGCCGGCTTCCTGCGAAAGAACATGCGCGTGATCCTCATAGGGAGTGGCGGCCGGGTCAGCCCTCCGCACACTCCGCTAGACTAACTTTCGCATACACCGCGGCGAACGAGACGGAACGGCACAGAGAAGAGAGCATGGGAACTGCGACACCATTAGCAGAGGCGACGCGCACCGGCCACCTGGGCAAGAGCGTGCTGGATCGCATCGGCAACACTCCAATGGTGCGGCTGGACAGGATCGTGGCGCACCTGCCCGGCATTACCCTGCTGGGAAAGGCAGAGTTCGCGAATCCCGGAGGCAGTGTCAAAGACCGGCCGGCGTCGAGCATTGTGCTGGCGGCCATGGAAGCGGCCGAACTGGGAGATGCGCAGCCGGAGCGAGCGCTGCTGGATGCGACCAGCGGCAACACCGGCATTGCCTACGCGATGCTCGGAGCGGCGCTGCAATTTCCGGTGACGTTGTGCGTTCCGGCAAGCGCCAGCCCGGAGCGCAAGAAGATGCTGCACGCCTACGGCTCAGAGGTCATTTTTACGCCAGCGGGGGATGGGTCCGATGGCGCGATCCGCAAGGTGCGCGAGCTGTATGGGGCCGCGCCGGAGCGCTTTTTCTACGCCGACCAGTACGGGAATGACAACAATTGGAAGGCGCACTACCGCACGACCGCAAATGAGATCTGGGAGCAGACCGATGGGCGCGTGACGCACTTCATCGCGGCATTGGGAACGAGCGGCACGTTCATGGGAACGACGCGGCGCTTGCGTGAGCTGAATCCGCACATTCACTGCATCAGCATGCAGCCCGATTCGCCGTTCAACGGCCTGGAGGGTTTGAAGCACATGCCCACGGCGATCGTGCCGCCGATCTACGACGCGAACCTTGCGGAGCGAAACATCTGGGCTGAAACGGAGCCGGCCTACGCGATGTGCAAGCGGCTGGCGCGCGAAGAAGGCGTGCTGGTGGGCGTGTCTGCCGGCGCCAATGTGACGACGGCACTACAGGTGGCAGAAGAGGAGTACGCCGCCGGCCGCGAGGCGGTGATCGTGACGGTGCTGTGCGATGGCGCGGACAAGTACCTGAGCGAGCGGTTCTGGAGCGAGTGATGCTGAAGGTTTCAGAGCAGCACTACAAAGCATTGCGCGCGCATGGCGAGGAGACGTATCCGCACGAGTGTTGCGGCATCCTGCTGGGTCACCTTTGTGAAGGCGAGAGTCAGGTGATCGACCTAGTGCGAGCCGGCAATACGCGTACGGATTCGGCGCACAACCGTTATCACATCGCGCCGCAGGAGCTGATCCAAGCGCAGCGAGAAGGTCGCAAACAGGGGCTGGAGATCGTGGGCTTTTATCATTCGCATCCGGACCACCCTGCGCAGTGGTCCAGCACGGACTTTGCGGAGGCGCACTGGTTCGGTTGCAGCTATGTAATCACGGCCGTGGCGCAGGGCAAGGCCGCCGTGACGAACAGCTTTCTGCTGCGTGGAACGGGTGAAGAGGATAAGCAGTTTGCAGACCAGGAGATCGTGGTGACAGCGTAGCTGCTCAGGCAAGCTGCAGGTTTCTGCACTGCGCTCGCGTAAGAACCGCACGATCTCAGATCGCAACGATAGATTTTGGAAGGACAAGAAAATGATCATTCTGATTCCAACCCCGCTGCGCGGCTTCGCCGATGGCAAGTCAACGGTCGAGGTCGAAGCGGCGACGGTGAGCGAGGCGCTGACGGAGCTGACCGAAGCGCATGCGCAGCTGAAGCAGCACCTGTTTGGCAGCGACGGCAAGCTTCGTTCCTTTGTGAACGTGTACCTGAACGATGACGATGTTCGCGACCTGCCGGAGAAGATCGAATCGCCAGTGAAGGAAGGTGATGAGTTGTCGATCATTCCTTCGATTGCGGGCGGTTCGCCGGCGATTGCGGAGGAGGCGATCGCGGAGCCGCAAATCGAGCTGCCGACGCTGAGCAATGAGGAGATCGCGCGCTACTCGCGGCACCTGATCCTGCCCGAAGTGGGCATGGATGGTCAGCGAAAGCTGAAAGCAGCGAAGGTGTTGTGCGTTGGCACGGGTGGCCTGGGCGCGCCTCTTGCGCTATACCTGACGGCGGCTGGCGTGGGCACGATCGGGCTGGTGGACTTCGATGTGGTGGATGAAAGCAACCTGCAGCGGCAGGTGATCCACTCACAGGCAACGGTCGGCAAGTTGAAGGTTGACTCCGCCGAGCTGATGCTGAAGGGCTTGAACAAGAACGTCAACATCGTGAAGCACAACACGATGCTCACCAGCGCGAACGCGCTTGAGATCTTCCGCGATTACGACGTGATTGCCGACGGTACGGATAATTTCCAGACGCGCTATCTGGTGAACGATGCGTGCGTGCTGACTGGCAAGCCGAACGCATACGGTTCCATCTTCCGCTTCGAAGGGCAGGCGTCTGTCTTCGCGACCGAGAACGGTCCGTGCTACCGCTGCCTGTACCCCGAGCCGCCTCCGCCGGGGCTGGTGCCGAGTTGCGCGGAGGGCGGCGTGCTCGGCATCCTGCCCGGGCTGGTCGGCGTCATCCAGGCGACGGAGGTCATCAAGCTGATCCTCGGTATTGGGGAGCCACTGATCGGGCGGCTGCTGCTGGTGGACTCACTAGGCATGACGTTTCGCACGCTGAAGCTGCGCAAAAATCCGAACTGCCCGGCTTGCGGCACGCATGAGATCCAGCAGTTGATCGACTACGACCAGTTCTGCGGAATCGCTCCGTCCACGACCACGGGACCCCTTGAGGTCTCATCCCACGGCAGTGTGGCCCAGGGTACGCCGGAGGTCGACGGCATTCCGCAGATCACCGTAGAAGAGCTGAAAGCGAAGCGCGAGGAAGGCAAGGTGTTCATCCTGGATGTGCGGGAGCCGCACGAGGCGCAGATCGCAACGCTGGGTGCGACGCTGGTCCCGGTGGGACAGCTGGAGCAGCGTCTCCCGGAGTTGCGCGGCCACGAAAACGACGAGGTTCTCGTGCATTGCAAGACTGGCGGACGATCGCAGAAGGCGGCGCAGATCCTGAAGGCGAACGGCTTTAAACACGTGAAGAACGTCGCGGGCGGTATCACCGCATGGGCCGAGCGCATCGATCCGAGCGTGCCGAAGTACTAGTCTTGCTTCAAAGGTCAGTGCACGGCAGCGCTCGCGCGCTGCCGTTTGCGTTCAGCGACGGAAGGCCGGCGTGAGTGGAACCGGGCTGCCGTCGTTCGGCGCAGGTTTCAGATGCAGCAGCGCGCAAATGAAATCGTAGACGTCGATATTCGCAAACGACGGCAATGTGACATGGGCGCGTATGTCCGGTCCGTTGGCAAGAAAGAGCGCCTTCATCTGCGGAACGATGGCGGGATCGAAGCCGTGTTCGCCCGGGTTGTCCTTGCCTTCGATGCGCGGGTGTGCGCGGATCGTATACGGGCCGTTCGCCACGATGACGGGATCACCTTCGCGCGGGTCGGCATCATACCCGAGCCGGGCCGGAACGTCATTCCGCCGGTATGCGGTGAAGCGCGGGTCAGGGTGTGCGTGGAACTGCTCGTAAGCGGCCTCCGCGGTGGCCTCGTCCGGTGCGTAGAGCAGCGAGCCAACCGTGCGGAATTTGCTCAGGTCCGCGTACTGATCGAGCACCACGGCTTCGGGAGCGACGCGCACCATACCGTGGTCGGCGACGACGATCAGGTCGACAGGGAGGCCGGTTGCGTCCAGACCGCGTTTCAACTCGCCAACCAGGTCATCCACGTGACGCACGGCGGCGCGCGTTTCAGGCGAGTCTGGGCCGTAGTTGTGACCGGCATGGTCCACGTTGCTGTAGTAGAGCGTGATCAAGTGGGGTCGCTGCTCCGGTGGAAGCGCAAGCCAGGCGAGCACCTGCTGAATGCGTTTGTGCTCGTCGAACTTATCGTCAAACGGAACCCAGTAGGCGGGACGCTCTTTTGCGATTTCCGCATCCGACGTGGGCCAGAAGAACGAGGCGGCACGCATGCCCTGCTGCTCGGCAAGCGACCACAGCGGCACGCCGCGGTACCATGTGCCGTCCCCGGCGGTCTTGCTCATGGAGTATTCCTGCTTGCGCGCGGGATCGTAGTAGCTGTTCGCCACCATACCCGAGTGTTCCGGCAGAAGTCCGGTGACGATTGTGTAGTGGTTGGGGAAGGTCAGCGACGGATAGGACGGAATCATGCCATCCGGAGCGGTTGCACCCTCCGCGGCAAGGCGCTGCAGATTAGGTGCGCCGTACTTCTGGAGGTAGTCGTAGCGAAAGGCATCCAGCGAGACAAGCACGACGTACGGGGCGTGCTGTGCTTTTGCGGAGTTGGCCGGAACCGGCGACGTAACTACAGGTGCGATGCTCTGTGCAGAAAGGCAAGTGGCCGTGCAGAGCAGGGCAGGAGCAAGACGCTTGAGAAAGGGACGCACACTGAACAGACGATCTCTGCGCGTGTCCTGGCCGCAGATCCAGGCGTGAGAAGTGCGTGAACACGCCGATGATCGCGCAGCCGGCGCCCGGTGATGCGGCCCGAGGCGCGATCAGTTCTCTTGCGGCTCGCGCAGCATCTGCAGCAGCAGCGGCTCCTCCAGCATGGTCGGCATCTGGGCGATGGTGTGTACTGCCTGCTGCACAGTTGTCGTCGAGCAGGGCTCAGTGGTGACAACGAACGGCAGCGCATCTTTCGGGTAACCGGGCCGCTGCACGATGCTGTCGATGTTGGCGCCAACCTGAGCCAGCGCGCCAGAGATGGCGGAGATGATGCCCGGCTTGTCGCGCACCACAAAGCGCAAATAGTGCGGCGCCATGAACTCGCGGCTTACTGAGCGATTCTGCACCGGCAAGGAGACGGAAGCGCTGCCATGTGCCACCGCAAGCAGGTCGCTGACCACTGCAACCGCAGTCGGGTTGCCGCCCGCGCCGTGGCCGCTGAAGACCACGTCGCCGCCGAACTCGCCCGTGGTCATGACCAGGTTTTGCGTGCCATGCGACCAGGCGAACGGCGACGTGTGCGGCACCAGCGTTGGACCTACGTTGGCGCGTACCGTATCGCCATCACTCTCGATACGGGCGACCTGCCGAATGGTGCAGTTCAGGTCGCGCGCATAATGAAAGTCGATGGGGCGCACGTTGCGAATGGTCTGCACCGGCACTGCATCGGGATCCACACCAATCTGCATAGCCGTGCGCGCCAGGATGCAGAGCTTGGCGCGCGCGTCGTAGCCGTCCACGTCAGCCGTTGGATCGGCCTCGGCGTACCCCGCGGCCTGCGCCTTTGCGAGCACGTCGTGGTAGTCCGCGCCCGCTTCCATGTGTGACAGGATGAAGTTGCACGTGCCGTTCAGGATGCCGGCAATCTGGCGAACCCGATCCCCCTGCAGACCGTGCAGCACGGCGGGAATGACCGGCACACCACCCGCAACTGCGGCGTTATAGACGAGCGACACGCCGTGCTGCCGCGCGAGTTGCGACAACTCCGCCCCGCGATAGGCAATGAGCTGTTTGTTCGCGGTAACAACGTGCTTGCCGGATCGCAGCGCCTCCGTGAGCCACTCACCCATGGGATGGAGGCCGCCAATGGTTTCAATTACCACATCAGCCTTACTCGTCAGCACCTCCTCTACGCTTTCCGTCCAGACGATGTCTGCTGACAAACCAGCAGCGCGAGTACTGCCCTGCTTGCGCGCGATGCCGCGGTTATAGATGTGCGTCAGCCGCACGCCTGCGAACTGCTGCGTCTGCAGCAGATGCGCAACGGCGGAGCCGACCGTGCCAAAACCCAACAGCGCCACGCGCGTTTCGGAGGATTGCATTTGATTTGTCGCGAAGTTTGCCATAGGTCAGTAGTCGATCCTGTTCATACTTTCTCGCCAAGCCGCAAAGGACGCCAAGGCTTCGTCGTGCAGCAGCTGTTGGATGGGGATGGAGCGCATGGCGGCAGGCCGCTTTACCTCTTCGTAGAGGAAGCTATCGTCGAAGCCGGCAGCCGCGGCATCCTGCGCGGTGTTGCCGTAGTAGATCGTGCGGCAGCGCGACCAGTACAGCGCGGCAAGGCACATGGGGCACGGCTCGCAGCTGGTGTACACATCACAATCGCTGAGCTGGAATGTTTGCAGCGTTGCGCAGGCCGCGCGGATCGCGTTCACCTCGGCATGCGCCGTGGGATCGTTGGTGCGGGTTACAGAGTTTGCTTCTGCTGCGATCACTTCGCCACTGCGCACCACGATCGCGCCAAACGGGCCGCCACGGCCGCTGGCGACGTTGTCCGTCGCGAGCTGTATCGCCATGCGCATAAAGCGCGGATCCGGAGTGAAAGGCATCGCTTTGAGTATCGCAAATCCAGCGCGCAAACGAAGCTCTGTGACGGCATACTTGAAGGATGATCGAGGCACACCTGAGTCGCAGGATCATCACGCCGGAGGGTGAACGCGATGGCGTCGTGCTGATTGAAGGCGAGCGCATACTTGCGGTCTGCGGCCGTGACGAGGTGCCCGGTGATGCCACATGCCACCACTGGGCAGATGTGGCGATGCTGCCCGGCCTGGTCGACACACATGTGCACATCAACGAGCCAGGCCGTACGGAGTGGGAGGGCTTTCGGACAGGGACGCGCGCCGCGGCTGGGGGCGGCTTCACCACGCTGGTCGACATGCCGCTGAACTGCCTGCCGGAGACGACGACTGTGGCCGCGCTCGACGCAAAGCGCACCGCGGCCAAGGGGAAATGTTTCGTGGACTGGATGAGCTGGGGTGGCGCGGTCGATGGCAACCAAGAGCAGCTTCAACCGCTTGCAGAGGCAGGCGTACCTGGTTACAAATGTTTTCTTGTCTACCCCGGGTGCGAAGGTTTCACCAGCATCAACGTTGCAAACCTGCGCACGGCACTGCCGCACATTGCTGCGACGGGTCTGCCGCTGCTGGTGCACGCGGAGCTGCAGGGTCCCATCGATCGCGCGGCGGCTTCGCTGCCAGACACTGAGGACGCAGCATGGCAGAGGTATGGAACGTACCTGGCCAGCCGTCCGGATGAGGCAGAGATCGAGGCCATTCAGATGCTGATCGGATTGTGCAGCGAGTTCCACTTCCGCCTGCACATCGTTCACCTGAGCACCGCGCGCGCCGTGCCTATGTTGCGCGCGGCGCGTGCTGCAGGTCTGCCAGTGACGGTGGAGACCTGTCCGCATTACCTGCACCTGTGCGCGGAGGAGATCCCAGAGGGTGCGACCGAGTTCAAGTGCGCTCCGCCCATCCGATCGGGCGAGAACCGCGGGATGCTCTGGCAAGCGCTGGGCAACGGCGACATCGATCTGATTGCAACGGACCACTCGCCGTGCCCGCCCGTGATGAAGTGCAGGGAAGATGGGCGATTCAATGTCGCGTGGGGCGGCATCTCGAGCCTGTCGACGGCGCTGCGGGTAGTGTGGACGGAAGGCTCTGCTCGTGGCTTCCACTTGCAGGATGTGGTGCGCTGGATGAGCAGCGCTCCGGCCGCTCTGGCGGGGATCTCTGCTCAGGCTGGCGCAATCGAAGCGGGGCGGTTTGCAAACCTGCTGTTCTTCGATCCGGACAGAGAGGTCACCTTGACGAGGGACGAGTTGTACTATCGTCATCCGGTGTCGCCGTACCTCGGCGAGGTGCTGCGGGGGCGTGTCGTTGCGACCATGCTGCGCGGCAGCTTTGTGTTTCGCGATGGGGTCTTTGAGACTTCAGCACGGGGACGGGAGCTGCGGCCCGATGTGCAACGGCGCATCGCCAGCGACGATAGTATGCTGAGTCCTCAATGAGCTATCTCCTTCAGTGGAACGCCATGAATCCCGCAGATGCGGCCGCAGCGATACTGCCGTGCTGCGCTTCACGCGCATGGGCGTCGGCGCTGGTGGCGCGGCGACCGCTGGCGACCCTGCCGGAGCTCCTTGCAGCAAGCGACAGTGCGTGGTGGAGTCTCTCTCCCGAAGACTGGGGTGAGGCGTTCGGTGCGCATCCGCGCTTGGGCGAGCAGCTTGCCGCGGCTGCCAGTGCAAAGTCTCTGGCATGGAGCGGCAGCGAGCAGGCAACCCTGAATTTGGATCGGGGTTTGCGCGAGCAGATCGCGGAGAACAATCGCGTGTATGAACAACGCTTTGGCCGCGTCTTTCTGTTGCGCGCCGCGGGCCGCAGCGCGGCGGAGGTGCTCGATATCCAGCAACGGCGTTTGCACAACACGCCCGAAGCCGAGTTGCACGAGGCCGCCGAGCAACAGCGCGAGATCACGCACGGACGCCTGCGACGCTGGCTGCGCGAACACGAGAACACAGCGGACGGAGCACGGGCGGCGTGAGTATTTCGACGCACGTTCTCGACATCGGTGCGGGAAGGCCAGCCGGCGGCGTTGCGGTTGAACTGGATCGCGACGTGGATGGTGAATGGACGACCCTGAATGCCGTAAGCACCGACGCGGACGGCCGCGTGCGTGAGCTGCTGCCAGAGGGCTGCGGCCTGGACCCGGGTGCCTACTGTCTTCGCTTCGCCACAGGCGCGTACTACGAGCGCGAGGGCGTTCCAGGTTTGTATCCGCTCGTGGAGATTACGTTCACCGCGCGCGAAGGCGAAACGCATTACCATGTTCCGCTGCTGCTCACGGCGAATGGTTACTCCACATATCGGGGAAGCTGACGGACGATGGCGATACTGCGCGAGAACCGCTACGGTAAAACAGGCGTCCGCCTCATCAAGGTGACGCGGCGCGGCGCGGTACACGATATGCGCGAGTGGACGGTGCGGGTCCTGCTGGAGGGCGACTTCGCGCAAACGCATACGCATGGCGACAACACCGATCTGCTCGCGACGGACACGATGAAGAACGCTGTGTACTCGCGCGCGAACGAGTCGGACGCCGAGTCTCCAGAGGCGTTCGCCGCCGAGCTGAGTGAATTCCTGCTGAGCCGTAACCCGCGCGTCAGCACTGTGGAAGTGCGCGTGGAGCAGGCGCTTTGGAAGCGTCTGACGATCGACGGCGAGCCGCACCCGCACAGCTTCATGCGTGGCTCGCGTGAGCTGGCAGTCGCCACGCTGCGGCGCACACGCGACAGTGTGCAACTGCACTGCGGCATCGAAGAGATGGTCGTACTCAAGACGGCGCAGTCTGGCTTCCGCGGCTTCAAGCGTGACGAACTCACGACACTCAAGGAAACAGACGACCGGCTGCTGGGAACATCCGTCACGGCATCGTGGCATTACGCCGGCGATGTGAGTCCGTCGCTGCTAAGCCGTGCGAACGAGTTGCGCCACACTGCGCGCGAGTCGCTTCTGCGGACCTTCACGACCCATGAATCCAAGTCCGTGCAGCAGACGCTGTACGCCATGGCCGAAAACGCGCTGAGCGCCGTGCCAGAGCTGGCGGAGGTCACGCTTACGTTGCCGAACCGGCACAACCTGCTGGTTGATCTGTCGCCGTTCGGACAGACGAATACGAACGAGATTTTCATGCCCATCGATGAACCAAGCGGCTACATCGAAGCACGGGTCACACGCTCATGATGCTGCCCGAGGCTGCCGCCGCGAGCCTGGCAGCGCAGGTGATAGAACGATGCCGCGAGCTTGCAAAGATCACGGACGTTTCTGGCGAGACGACGAGAACTTTTCTCTCCGAGGGCATGCGGAGCGCGAACGAATGTGTGGCCGCATGGATGCGCAAAGCGGGTATGCAGGTCACGATGGATGCAGCGGGCAATCTGCGTGGAGTGCTGACAGGCTCAGATCCTAACGCGGCGTCGTTTGTTGTGGCATCCCACCTGGATACGGTGCCGAACGCGGGCGCCTTTGACGGTGCACTGGGCGTGCTCGCCGGTATCGCGCTGGCAGAGCACATTGGCGGCGGCTCGCTGCCATTTGCGCTGGAGGTGATCGGCTTCGCAGAAGAAGAAGGCGTGCGTTTCGGCGTGCCGTTCCTGGGATCGCGCGCTCTGGCGGGAACGCTCGATGAAGCGACACTTGCCATGCGCGACAGTAACGGTGTGAGCGTGCGTGAAGCGATGAAAGCGTACGGCCTGCCCTCGCAACTCGCCCTGGCAAAGCTGCACCATGCGATCGGCTATCTGGAGTTCCACATCGAGCAAGGGCCAGAGCTGGATGCGGAAGGACTGCCGGTTGCCGCGGTCGAGACGATCGCCGGACAGTCACGTTTCCTGCTCACCTTTACTGGCGCGGCGAACCACGCGGGCACCACGCCCATGCGCCTGCGCCACGACGCTCTGTGCGCCGCCGCTGCCTTCATCGTAGCGACAGAAGCGCGTGCGAAGAACACACGCGGCCTGGTCGCCACCGTCGGCAGTCTCCATGCCGAACCGAATGTTTCCAACGTCATCTCTGGTCAAGTCAGCGTCAGCCTTGACGTGCGCTCCGCCAACGACAGCACCCGCGAAGCCGCAGTGCAGGATCTGCTCTCGACTGCTAGCGGTGTCGCAGCCGAACGCGGCGTCCTAGTCGAGGTCGAGCAGCGCATGAC
>CAXUEG010000015.1:526-5642 GCA_964249935.1 uncultured Terriglobus sp. | reverse complement strand
CGGCAGTGCCTCTAGACCGGACGTTGCTTCGGGTGCTGGAGGACAGCATCAACGCGAACGGTGCGATGGTCCGTCGCATGACCAGCGGCGCCGGACATGACGCGATGATCGTCGCTCCGCATCTGCCCGCCGCAATGCTTTTCCTACGCTCGCCCGGCGGCGTCAGCCACCACCCGAGCGAGTCGATCCTCGCCGAAGATGTGGCGCTCGCACTCCGCGTCGGGTATACCTTCCTGCACGGGCTCGCTCCAGGAAACCGCGCAAGGGAGGCGCAATGACCTCGGTTGCCAACTCGGGACTACAACGCCTAGGCGTTACGCGCAGCCGTCGCGCGCTGGATCATCTGCTGCAAACACCCGACACGTTCGTCTGGGCGCCGCTGCCCGGCATGCAAGGCGCGGTCGCGTGCGTGCATGCCTCGCCGCACCTTGGGGCCGGATTCGCGCAGTACTCGATTCAATTTGACTCTGGAGGCACATGGCGGAGCGACGCTGCACACAGCCGTTTCGTTTACGTGCTCGAAGGTGTCGTGCGCTGCGACGCCGGTCAGGGTGTGACTCTCACGTCGGGCGGATTTTGCTTTGTTCCGCAAGCCCAGGGTCTTTCTGTGAGTGCGGATGCCGCAGCGCGCATTGTCTTGATTGAAAAGCCCTACCAGCCCCTTGACGGCGCACGTCTTCCCAGATCCATTCAGGGCGAGGAAGCATCTGTGCTGTCTGCACCGCTACTCGGAGACGAAGCCGTACAGGTCCGCTCGCTTATGCCAGCAGAGTTGAGCTATGACTTCGCGGTGAACACGATGACGTATCAGCCCGGAGCGCGCCTCAGCATGGTCGAGGTTCACGTGATGGAGCACGGCCTTCTAATGCTGGAGGGTGAGGGCATTTACCGGCTGGGTGATCACTGGTATCCGGTTGCCGCGGGTGACTTTATCTGGATGGCGCCGTACTGCCCACAGTGGTTCGGTGCACTCGGCAGCAGGCCGGCGAAGTACCTCATCTACAAAGATTGGAATCGGTCGCCGCTGACGGCGGCATCGGAACTGACAAAGCATGCCGACGCCTGAGCCGCACACGCCACTGCAGATCGACGCGGATCGCCTCTCCCGCGAACTCGATCACCTGGCCTCGCTCACACGCTGCGAACAAACCGGGATTACCGGAGAACGGGCCGTGACGCGCGTCGTCTTCTCCGAAGAGGACATGCAGGCGCGCGCATGGCTCAAGTCCCTGTATGCGGAAGCTGGCCTGGTGGTGCGCGAGGATGCAGTTGGCAATACCTTCGCACGCTGGCCAGGCACCGATCTCAGCGCGGCGGCGATCGGGACTGGTTCGCACACCGATGCGATTCCGCATGCCGGAATGTTCGACGGCACGGTGGGCGTACTCGGCGGGCTTGAGGCGATCCGCACGCTGCAGCGCTCGGGCTTCGCACCTCGGAGTTCCATCGAGCTACTCATGTTCACCGCGGAAGAGCCGACGCGCTTCGGCATCGGCTGCCTGGGATCGCGTCTGATCGCGGGCAGCCTGGACGCCTCACGCGCGGATGCACTGCAAAGCGCATATGAAGATGATTCGCGTTCGCTGCGGGACATCCGAACGACGGCCGGCTTCTCAGGCGATCTCGCGAAGGTTCGTCTTGCACCCGGATATTACAGCGCATGGGTCGAACTGCATATCGAGCAGGGACCTCTGCTTGAGCGTGAGGGGTTGGACATCGGCATCGTGGAAGCGATCGCAGCGCCAGCCAGCTACCGTATCCACGTCGACGGCTTCGGCGGACACGCCGGCGCTCTGCTTATGCCTGACCGCCGGGACGCGCTCTGCGCAGCGGCGGAACTGATTCTGGAGGTGGAGAGCGCAGCGCTCGCCACGGGCGTCATCGATACGGTTGCGACCGTAGGCACGGCAAAGATCCACCCGGGTGCCGTGAACAGCGTGCCCAGCCGCGTCGATCTTGAACTGGACGTGCGCGACACGGACCCACGACGCCGCGACACGGTGCTGGAAGCAGTGCGGCGCAAGGCAAGCGAGTTAGAGACCCGCCGCGGCGTTCGCATCGTGCTGGAAGAGGTGAACGCGGACGAGCCCGCCCGCTCCGATGCTCGCATTGTTGCGGCGGCAGAAGCGGCCTGCGATGCGCATGGCCTGTGTCACCGTCGCATGGTCAGCCGCGCTTATCACGACACGCTCTTCCTCACAGGCATCGCTCCCACCGCCATGCTGTTTCTTCCGTGCCGCAACGGCACAAGCCACCGGCCCGATGAGTTTGCTACGGTAGAGGCATTGCGCAACGGTGTTACCGTGCTGGCGGAGATGCTTCGCACGCTGGCCACCTGAACGCCGCCGCTGGTCATGGCCATTCAATCGATCAATCCCGCAACCGGTTCGGTCCTTCGCACATTCCCCGCGTTGAGCGAGCAGGCCATGCGGGAGAAAATCGATGTGTGCGCCAACGCCTTTGAAGAGCACCGCCAGTTGCCGCTGGAGCATCGCGCGCTGTGCATGCGCAAGCTGGCCACACTGCTGGAAGAGGAGCGCGCGGATCTCGCTCGCATCATCACGCTCGAGATGGGCAAGCCGATCGCGGCCGCCAGTGCTGAAATTGGCAAGTGCATCGACGCCTGCCGCTACTTTGCGCAGAACGCGGTGCGCTTTCTGGCACCCGAAGTTCTGCGCACGGAAACGCTGCAGGCCGGCCAGGCTTACGTGCAGTACGAGCCGCTCGGCATGCTGCTGGCGGTCATGCCGTGGAACTTTCCATTCTGGCAACTCTTCCGCTTCGCCGTTCCCGCTCTGCTGGCGGGCAACACCGTGCTGCTGAAGCATGCGCCGACCGTGCCGCAGTGCGCTCTGCAGATCGACAGCCTGTTTCGGCGCGCCGGGTTCCTGCGCGGCGTGATGACCGCGCTGCTGGTGGAAGTTCCCGCAGTCGAGGCAATTCTGAACGATAGTCGCGTCAAAGGCGCAACGCTGACCGGCAGCGAGGGCGCAGGACGTGCCATCGCCGCGCAGAGCGGATGGCTGCTGAAGAAGACCGTGCTGGAACTCGGCGGCAGCGATCCGTTCATCGTCATGCCCTCGGCCAACGTGGAAGCAGCCGCGGAAGCCGCGGTGAAGGCGCGCATGCTCAACGGCGGTCAGTCCTGTATCGCGGCCAAGCGCTTCATTGTTCATAACGAGATCTTCGGTGACTTTCAGCAGCGCTTTGTCGCCGGCATGGAGCGCCTGCGCATCGGCGATCCCATGAAGCCGGAGATCGAAGTCGGTCCGCTGAGCAGCGCGAAAGCAGTGCAGACGCTGGAAGACCAGATCCGCGCCGCCGTGGCCGCGGGAGGACGCATCCTGACAGGCGGCACACGCATGGTCGGCAACGGCTATTTCTTTGAGCCCACGGTGCTGGTCAATGTGCCGCGCGGCGCGCCCGTGTACCGGCAGGAGATCTTTGGCCCAGTCGCTATGCTGTTTCGCGCGAACGATCTGAACGAGGCGCTCACCATTGCGAACGACACTCCGTTCGGCCTGGGCGCTTCGGTGTGGACTGCCGATCCCTCTGAACAGCAGGCGCTGCTGAACGGCATCGATGCCGGTATGGTCTTCCTGAACCAGGCAGTTGCCAGCGACCCGCGGCTGCCGTTCGGCGGTGTCAAGAACTCCGGTTACGGCCGTGAGCTCGGCCCTGCGGGCATCCGCGAATTCCTGAACGCGAAGACTGTGGTCATCGCTTAATACCATCGCATGCGACGGAAAGCCCGCTCGGACGAGCGGGCTTTCGCTTCCGTTACGTGCTCTGCCTGCTAAAAGCTGAAGTTCGCCTGCAGGAAGACGCGACGCACTGCCGAGCCCGAAGAGAACGGTCCGCCGGCAAGCGCCTGCGACTTGCCGAAGAGCGGCTGGTAGGCAAGTGCGTTGGGGTTGTTGCTCAGGACGGCGGTGCTCAGGTTTCCGTTTTCCGGGCCATAGTTTACATCGTTGAAAAGGTTCAGGATCTGAGCGCCCAGAGAGACGGTATATTTGCGGTCGGAGCGGACGTTGCCGCCGCCGAACCCGCCGCCGAAGCCGCCTCGTCCGCCGCCACCACCACCACGGTTGCCACCGCCACGCGGACCACCCTGGTCAACGCCCGCACCGGCGCCCGTCTTGGGGCCGAAACCGAAGGCGCGCACCACGCGCAGATTGAACGTCACGTTGGCCGGTCCGACGCAGTAGCCGGGGGAGACACGCGGGTAGCTATCCGTGGTGGTCGTGGGCACCGTGAAGTTGTTCGGATTGAAGCAGCTGCCGCCATTGCCGCCGGCGGCGAACTCCGCGCGGTCGTTGATGATCGAGTCTCCATTGGTATCCACGCCCGTCGTGACGTTATACGGTACGCCGGAGTTCGCGATCATAAACGGACTCAGCGTGAACTTGAACGGCGCGCTCCAGTTGCCCGACAGAAACATGCGATTGCGGATACCGTAGGTGGGCCGGCCGTAGTCGACCTGCGGGTTAAGGCTTGTCTCAAAGGTGTCGGCGCCGTTGCTGTTGCTCTTCACGTAGTTGAGTGTGTAGAAGCCGAAGATCGATAACTTCGGTGTCAGCGGGGCGCGGCCGTTAATCAACAGCTGATTCTGCCGCGAATAGCCCTCGGACTGGAACTGGTACTGTAGGTTGTTGCCCGTCGTCGGCAAGGAACGCGAGAAGAACTGGTGCACGCCGATCGTGTCGATAAAGGTGGCGGAGATGGTGGCGTGGCTGGGAAGCTGCTGGTCTACGCCGACGGCGATCTGCGAGTTGTAGGCGCTCCGCAGATTGGGCGCGCGGGAATAAATCGTGTTGCTGGAGGTCGTGCCACTGCCGCACGCCGTGGTGTTGCCCGGTGCGCAGCCGTTTAGCGTGGTCGTACCTGTCGCACTGGTTCCCGTTGCACGAAACAACTGCTGCGCCGAGTTAATACCGTTCTGCTGGATCGTGGTCAGGATGTCACCGATCTGGAAGCGGTCGTAGAAGATGCCGTAGCCGAAGCGCAGCACCGTAACAGGATTGCCGCCCTTGTGGGGTATGCCGTAGTTCGCGCTGAGGCGCGGCGCGAGGTCGTGCGTGCTGGTCATCGCCGTCGCCTGCTTCTCCCACTCGGC
>CAXUEG010000015.1:0-516 GCA_964249935.1 uncultured Terriglobus sp. | reverse complement strand
GCCCTGCGCCTCATAGCGCAAGCCGTAAGTCAGCGTCAAGTTCGGTTTGGCCTTGAAGTCGTCCTCGGCGTACAGGCCCACGTCGGTGGTTTGCCCGCTGAACTTCTCGTTCGCATACGTGGTCACGGCGTATTGGAAAGGATTGTTGCTGAGATAGTCGGCAATAGTGCGGTAGGAAAAGGTGCCGTTCGCGTTATTGTCAGTAAACTGCGCCTCGCGGTTGGTACGGGTGCGCAGACCGGCGCGAATGAAGTTTTTCTTGAGCTGTACCGAGGTGTAGTTCTGCACCTCATAGTGGTCTGAGGTGTAGGTTTGCACACCCGTGGAGTTGCCGCCACCGGTGAACGACCCAACCACGGTAAAGGTAGGTGCCGTCGAGACCGGCAGCTGCTTGTACTGGTCGCGCTGGAACTCGAATCGCGTCTCGTTGATCACCCTGGGACTGAAAATCTGCGTGTCGCTCAGTTGGATTGTGTTTTCGCGCGAGTTCTGGTTATCCCCGGCACTTGCCAGAAC
>CAXUEG010000014.1:23581-25350 GCA_964249935.1 uncultured Terriglobus sp. | reverse complement strand
GGGCCCAACATGCTGCCGACCAGGCCGACGACGGCGTTGGCGATGTCCGCCTGCTGGCCGCCGTTGCGCCGCGCTTCGGCGATAGCGCCTTCGATGCGGTCGCGGACTTCGTCCTCGTTAAGTCCGGCCAAGCCGTTGGTCTGGCCGGACTGGCCGGTGACCGCGACCGAGTCGGACCCGCTGGACTCATTGCCGGCAAGGCTATTGAGCGAGGCACCGGCGACCCCGGTGGAATCGGAAGACGCCTGAGCGTCGGACCCGGCGCCACGCAGCGATTGCAGGCCGCGCTGCAGGGCCTGCGTTTGCGCTCCGGTGAGGCCGAGCGCGGCTGCGGCCTCCGCGGTGGCACCGCCGGTTTGGGCGGCGCGCGCGGCGACACGGGAGGCGAGCTCGAGTGCGAAGTCCGATTTGCCGGCGTGGCTGGTGTCGTTGAGTAGTATCTCGGCCGTGAGCGGCGCGAAACCGGCGAACTCGGTGCGGAGGACGTAGCGGCCGTTGCGCGGGATGAGAAGTCGGAAGGTGCCGTTGCTGTCAGTAGCCGCGGCATACTTCTTGCCGGTAAGCGAGTTTGTGGCAGTAATGGCGACGCCGGGCAGCGGTGTGCCGGGTTGTGCTTTGCCGTTTGCGGCGGGTGCTATGGATGCGGTGATGGTCCCGGTGATTGTGCCGCCTTGTTGCGGCACAGGCTGCGTGGCCGCAGACGACGGGGATTGCTGGGCTGGAGCCGTGCTGTCCTGCGCGTGCAACGGCACGCCAGTGATGGCGGCGAGTGCGAGCAGCACTGGCAGTGTTTCGCGACGGCGCAACAGAGACCTCATGAGCAGCGGGAGCTTATTCGAATAGACGCAGGGCTGTTTCGATGTGTTTCGAGAAGGTGCGGAAGAGAGCGGCGGCCAGATGCGGAATCTGGCTGCACCGCCGGATATCGGAAGTCCGGGGCTAAGAGCTTTGGAACCGGGTTGTCGGAACAGGTAGAGACCGGCTTGCCTTTGGGTCGGACTCGCGCTCCGCGCCCGCGCTGTAAATGCAGGTTCGATGCGGAACTCCATACCAAGTGAGCGGATGGTGCTCCGGTCGATGCTATGCGGAGCGCCGCTGTTCAAAGGGCTGACCGTTACTGCTGAGGCGGGGAGCTAGTGGGCGCGGTGCCTGCCTCGTTGGCGCCCCCGGGACGCTGGCCGCGTTGCTGGCGAACGAGCACATGCAGGTCCGTGGGGACGAACGTGCCGCTCTTGACCGAGCCGGTGCCCGCGACGTTGTCGCCGACCTTGACGTCGGCGAGGGTGATGGACTCGCCTTCCTGGCCCTGCGGCATGCCTCCGGTGGTTTCGTTGTTGGTGGGGGCCGCGCCGCTGGTGTCGCGACTGCCGCCATTGCCGCCGCGGCGTCCGCCACCGCCGAACATGCCTCCGGCCATGAGCTCAGCAGGCATGCGACCGCCACGCTTGAGCGACGTGGTTTCGTCGAGTGCGATGGTTTGGGAGACGTGGTCGGGGCGTTCGATGGTGAGCTTGGTGTCGTTGATTGCGGTCACCTTGCCGATGATGTAGGTTTTGCCCATGTCTGCCTTGAGTTTGGCGACCTGCGCGGCGGAAGCGCCGGCGAGCATCATGGCGTGGACCTCGTGCTTGTCCTGGTCGACGATGCCCATGGCAACGACCTCGTCGCCGGCTTTTACGTCGGCAACCTTGACGGGCATCCGGTCGATGTTGACGCGAGTGTTGTCGGTGATGACCACGGTCCAGGTGTCGCCCTGTTCGGTCTTGATG
>CAXUEG010000014.1:12970-23571 GCA_964249935.1 uncultured Terriglobus sp. | reverse complement strand
CGGTGGCCTGGACGCCCGACCGGTTCGGCCACGCGGAGGCGGCCGTCACGGTGCCGCGGCTGCCGCGTCCCAGGCCGTTGCGGCCCGGCCCACGCTGGCCGTAGCCGCCGGTACCGTTCCCGCCCGGTTGCTGCTGGGTGTCTTGCGCGCGAAGGGCGAGCGGGGCGGCGAGGGCGAAAGCAAGTGCGGCGAGGGTGAGGCGGCGCGGTGCGGTCATGGCGAATCCTGGGGTGTTCCGATGGTATGGACGTCACTGTGCGGGAAAAGACTCGGAAGGGCGGAGCTGACTGCCTGTAGACCTGAAGCGCCAGAGTGCGTCGGTACAGTCAATACAGTTGGGACACGGTATGGTGGAGCATGCGTTGCGGACCGGAAGTGAGGCGCTGAGTCCGGGGACGAAGGGCAAGGTGGAGCGCAGCGCGCCGGCTACCGTGCGGACGGGTGCCGCGGTGCAGGAGCGCGCGGTTGGCGGGCTGGGACCCATGGAAGCGCTGATGGCACAGTGCCAGCCGCGGCTATTCCGGTACTTTCTGTTGAACCTGCGTGACGAGGATGCGGCGCGATCTTTGGTGCAGGATACGTTTCTGAAGGCGTGGCGCAGCGAGGCGAGCTTTCGCGGCGAGTGCGCGCCAAGCACGTGGCTGATGCGGATTGCGATCAACCTCTTGCGCGACCATGTACGCGGAGGCAAGTACAAGTTCTGGAAGCGGGCGCAGGGCGACTCCGTGGATGCGGCGAGCCTGGCCGAGGTTTTGCCTAGCGGCGAGCGCGGCGCCGAACGAACACTGCTAGCACGCGAGCGCGTGGCCGCGGTATGGCGGCATGTTGAGAAGTTGAGCGACCGGCAGCGGAGTATTTTTCTGATGCGGCACATCGAGGAGATGGAGCTGCCGGAGATCGCAGCAGCGACAGGATTGCCGTTGGCGACGGTAAAGACACATTTGTACCGCGCGCTGGATCGCGTGCGAAACGGGATGAAGGAGGGCGCGTGAGCGAGCGTTGGAGTGAGATGGACGACGTTGACCTGATGCAGATGGAGGCCGAGATGCACGGCGAGCTGACAGATCTGCGTGAAGCAACGACGGTGTATGCGGACCGCGCGTGGGCCCGAGGCACCCGTGCGGCTGTGGCGCGTCCGGCAGCGGGCCGGCGGCGGTTGGCATGGGCGGCAGCGGGTGTGGCGGCGGCGGTGTTAGCCGCTGGTGGATCGCTGATGACGCGTCACACTGCGGCGCGAGTCGACGGGGGCGCTGCGTCCGGACCTGCTGTGCGCGTGCAGTCGGCCTCGCCGGTGAGCGATGAGGCGTTGCTGGAGCAGATCCAGAGCGACCTCTCGAGCGGTGTGCCGGCAGCGATGGAGCCATTGCAAGCAAGTGATGCGCGCGGGCCGCGGGATGTGGTGAAGCGATGAAGAAGCGCACCGGCTGGATGCTGCTCGGGCTGTGCCTGAGCAGTGGCGTAGCGATGGCGGAGCAGAACCCGCCGCAGGCTCCCAGCCCGCCGCAGGGTCAGGGATCCATGCGGCCGTTTGGCGGACGTGGCTACGGCATGCGCATGGATGAGAGTGCACGCATTCTGCCGCTGGGCGCGTGGTGGAAGGACCAGGACTTGGTGCAGCGGCTGGAACTGACGCCGGACCAGCAGAAACGTATCGATGACACGTTTCTGCAGAACAAGGTCGCGTTAATCCACATGCACGCGAGCCTCGACGAAGAACAGCTGTTGCTGGAACCGATGCTGAACGCGAACCCGATCGACCAGGCAAAGGTACTGGCTGAAATCGGCAAGATCGCGGACATGCGCGCGGACCTGGAAAAGGCGAACGCGAAGATGTTGCTGCAAATGCGCGGTGTATTGACGCAGGGGCAGTGGACGAAGCTGCAGCAGGAGCGGCCGAACGGCATGCGGCAGCACATGTTCATGCACGGGTCGGAGGGCTCGCCTCGGAGCCAGGGGGACTTGCCGGCAATGGACTGGGTCCGGGCTGAGCCTTAGACCTGTATGCGGCGATCTGCTTGGGCCGCTGGTACACTCGCTGCACTTAGTCACACGGCACGCACCCGTTGCGTGCCGTGTGCGCGTGTAGAGGAGTTTGCCGGATGGCCACCACTGCTGTTCCAACACCGAAAGGCGTGAACTTTCGGCCGTTTGTGCCTGCCACAGAGTCGCGGCCGGAGATGACGTTTCGCGCTGTCCTGATCGGCGCGATCTTTGGCGTTCTGTTTGGTGCGGTGACGGTGTACGTGGGGCTGAAAGCCGGGTTGACGGTGGCGGCGTCGATTCCGATCAGTGTTTTGTCGATCTCGATCCTGCGATTGCTGGGCAAGCCGTCGATCCTGGAAAACAACATTGTGCAGACGACGGGCAATGCGGGCCAGTCGATCGCGAGCGGTGTGATCTTTACGCTGCCAGCACTGATTTTTCTCGGATTCGACCTGGAGTATGCGCGTATTTTTGCGCTGGCGCTGTTTGGTGGATGGCTCGGTGTGCTGTTCATGATCCCGCTGCGGCGGCAGCTGATCGTGGAGGAGCATGGGACGCTCCTGTATCCCGAAGGGACCGCGTGCGCGGATGTGCTGATCGCGGGTGAGCGCGGCGGGTCGTTCGCGTCGCGCGTGTTCCTGGGGCTGGGACTGGGGTCGTTGTATACGCTGTTTCAGAATGAGAACCTGTTTGGCTTGTGGCCGAGCACGCCGAACTATGAGCCGAACCTGGGCGTGCAGCACCTGTTGAAGGGCGGCGCAATCCGCGCGGATGCGACCAGCGAGTACCTGGGCGTTGGCTACATCATTGGCATGCGCGTGGCGGGTGTGCTGCTGGCAGGCGGTGTGTTCAGCTGGCTTGTGCTGATGCCGGCGATCTACTTCTTTGGATCGCACCTGCCGGGGCCGCTGTATCCGGGCACGGTGCCGATTCGCGATATGGGTCCGAGCGATCTTTGGCGCACATACATCCGGCCTATGGGCGCGGGTGCGGTGGCAGCGGCGGGTTTGTTGACGCTGCTGCGCACGCTTCCGACGATTGCCGGCGCGCTGCGTGGGTCGGTGGGGAAGAAGGCCGATGTGGTTGCTGACGTTGCGCCCTTTGCTGCTGTCGACGCGCAGCCGATTGCGGCGGATCTGCTTGGTCGCGACGGGCTGTCAGGAGAACCGGGTGAAGCTCACGTGCAGAGATCAGGACGTGAGGCAACCGCTGCAGCGGATGCGCGGCAAGGCTTGTTGAGCAAGTTGCCGCGGACGGCGCACGATTTGCCGAACTCGGTTGTCTTTGGCGGCAGCGCGCTGCTGGTGGTGATCATGGCGGCGTTTCTGCAGTTCAAGCCGGTGCCGGGAGCGCAGGTCGGTCTGCTGGCGAACCTGGCGGCGGCGCTGCTGATTGTGGTCTTTGGATTCTTGTTTGTGACCGTATCGGCGCGCATCGTGGGCATCGTTGGATCGAGTGCAAGCCCGGTGAGCGGCATGACCATCGCGACGCTGATGGCGACTGCGGCGATCTTTCTGGTGAAAGGTTGGACGGCGCCGGCGTTTGGCGCGCTGGCGATTACGATCGGCGGCGTGGTGTGCATCGCAGCCAGCAACGCGGGAGATTGCGCGCAGGATTTGAAGACCGGCTACCTGATTGGGGCGACGCCGTGGAAGACGCAGCTGGCAATTATGGTTGGCGTGATCGTAAGCGTGTTCTCGATCGGCCTGACGCTGAAGCTGATGAACACGGGCCTGGAGGAGTTTCGGCCGATGGCGCACGCGGTGCAACTCGATCCGGACGCGCTACCCGAGGGCGTGCATGACATGGGCGCGTTTCCGCGACCGCACATCCGGCTGACGGAGAAGGCGGGAACCGCATCGCGCGAGGCGGGCGAGGTCAACGACGCAACGCGCTTTCACCTGGTGAACGCGATCGGGTCGTCCACGCTGGAGGACGGCAAATACCTGATGAATCCCGCAACGGGAGCGCTCGAGGTGCAGTGGATTCAGGGCATCGGCAGTGAAAAGGCGGCGGCGCCGCAAGGGCGGCTAATGGCGACGGTGATCAACGGCATTCTGAGCCGCAAGCTGCCTTGGAGCCTGGTGCTGCTGGGCGTCGCGCTGGTGGTCGCGGTGGAGCTGCTGGGTGTGCGATCGCTTACGTTCGCGGTGGGCGCGTACCTTTCCATCGCGACTACGCTGGCCATCTTCATGGGCGGGCTTGTGCGGTGGCTGGCGGATCGTGCCATTGCAAAGGCGCGGGCTCGGGATCTTGCAAAGCGCGAGCGCGACGCGATCGCGCGCGCAGGCCTCGCGGGTGAAGAGGTGCCGGAGGGTGCGGTTGTTGCGGTCATCCCGGCGGAGGATCTCCTGTCGCCCGGCTTTCAGTTCACGATGGATGAGTACGAGGCCGACGTAACGAAGAACGAGCCATTGACCGATCTGGACAACGACGAAATCTCGCCGGGGTCGCTGTTTGCCAGTGGCCTGATTGCGGCGGGCGGCCTGGTGGGTCTGCTGGGAGTTGGGATCAGGCTGCTGGAGAGTGTGAGCGAGAACCGCGGCGGTAACTGGCAGTTGCCACGGTTCAGCGAGACGAACCCGTTGCATCATGACCCAGTGGCGGTGCTGATGTTTGCGCTGCTTGCCGGAGCGCTGTTTTACTTTGCACGTACGCCGCTGAAGGAGAAGTAGCGATGAAGCTTGGATCGAAGTGGGTCGCGGCACTTGCGCTTGGCGCAGTGATGTCCGCGGGTGCGCATGCCGATGAGGCATCGAAGCGTGAGAAGCTGCACGAGATGTTCCGGCTGTCGCACATCGACCGGACGATGGCACTGATGTTTGCCGCGCAGGAGAAGCAAATGCCGGTGCTGCTGCGGAAGCTGCTCCCAGCGGGGGAACTAACTCCTGCCCAGCAGACCGACCTGGATGCATTTGTGCTGAAGGTGCACCGTATTGTGGAGCAGGCCGCAAGCTGGGACAAGCTGGAGCCGCAGTTCACAGATATTTATGCGGCGGTGTACTCCGAACAGGAGATCGACGGGCTGCTCGCGTTTTACAGGTCGCCTGTCGGCGCGGAGATGGTGGCAAAGCAACCGGAGATCGTGGAGAAGTCGCAGGCAGTTACACAGACCTTGATGACCCAGGTTCAGCCGCAGGTGATGCAGGCGGCCATGGAGTTCGCGCAGCAGATGCAGACGAAGTACGGCGGAAACAAACCGACCGTGACCGCTCCTCCGCCACCCGCCTCCAAGCCGTCTTCAAACTGAGCCCAGATGCAATGCAGCGGCTGCACTGAAAGAGAGCGTCGCATATGACGCGGAAAGAGTATGCGTGAACGGAACGGGAGGTTTGCTCCAGAAGTCAGCCGGTTTCCTTTGGCGAAACCCAGTGGTGCTGCTGCCCGTGCTGGCTGCGCGCGTGGTGGACTTTGCAACTTATTGGCTATGCGGGTTGGTGAAAGGGCCGGCGATGAAGGCCGTGGCTCCGCGTTCGGTGCTTGGCGGTTTTTCCGGCAAGGTGAATGCCCCAGTGCTCTTGGCCGCGGGCTTGTTCACATTCCTGCCTCTGGTTTGTGAGGTGGCGATCCTGGTCTATGCAATGGCGGTGAGTGGCCGCTGGGCACACGCGTTGCGCGAAGGGGAGATTGGCGGCGGCAGGAGTTGGAAAGCTCCGGCGGGCGGAGTCGCGCGGGTCGCGCTGCTGACGTTCGGTGTGGGCGCGATTACAGCGATGGTGGGCCTTTACTTCACGTTGCGCGGTGGGGTGCCGGTGCGATGGTCTTACCTGGTGACCTGGTGCTTTCTGATTCTGGCGAGCTGGTTCATTCTGCCTTCGTGGCTTGGCCTGCTGGCGCAGGTGGAGGGCGTTCGGGTGCGTGACACGTCGAGGCTGCCGCCCTTCACGGCAGCAGCGCTGGGTTTTGCCGGCTTTGCCGCGTGCGTGTACCTGGGCGCCGACGTGCAGCGCAGTCTGAGTGTCGCGCACCGGATCCACGGAGCGGCCGCGCCGCTGGCGATTAACCTTGCCGCGGCATGTCTTTCGGCGATCCCGCTGGCCTTTTGTTTCGTGGCGATGTCGCGCTATGTGGCGGAGCGGCCCGGGTGGCAATCGGAGTAGGACGAACGTCGTAGAATCGACTGTGTGGGCGCGGCACATGCGGCGTCGCAAGGAGTGTCATGCGCCGTTCTGTTGTGTTCGCCCTGTGTTTGTGCGCGTTGCCGTTGCGGCTGCGCGCGGACGATGCTTCCAAGCAAGCCAAGGTGGAAGAGATGCTGACCTTGAGCAAGGTAGACAGCATTTCCAAGCAGATGCTGGCGAACGTGCCGGACCGGGTCAAGCAGGCGGCGTCGCGGCAGATGCTGGTGCAGACGGCGACGACGCCGGAGCAGAAGAAAATTACGCAGGGGTACCTGGACCAGATGGGTTCGATTGCGCAGAAAGGCGCGTCGTGGGATGCTGTCCACCCAAAGCTGGTCGCACTGTACATGCAGTCGTTTACTGAGCCGGAACTGGATGGAATCCTGGCGTTCTACAAAACGCCTTCCGGCCAGGCACTGATCGCGAAGACCCCGGAGCTGAGCGGCAAGACCATCGAGCTGCTGCAAAGCACGGTAAACGGGATGGAGCCGGACTTTAAGGCGGCAACGCTGGCCTATGAGACGACGATGAAGAATGCAGCTCCAGCAACGACACCGTCGAAGGCGCCGACTCTGGGGCCGGATACGCCTGCAGCCGGTAGCGCGCCGACGCTGAAGCCGCGTTAGTCGCGGAGGCGGTGTTGTGAGCTGTGTCTTGACTCTGGCGCTGGACGAGGCGTCGCAACAGCGGTTTGAAGCGCTGCGGCAACGATGGTTTCCGCCTGAGCGGAACCAGATTCCGGCTCACCTCACGTTGTTTCACACATTGCCCGAGACGGAGAGTACCTCGGCGGTGCTCGACGTTGTGGCGAGGTCGACCGTGACGTTCGCCATGCGGGTGAGCGGCGTGCGGTCGATGGGGCGTGGGGTAGCATTCTTTCTGGATTCGCAAGCGGCGACGGCGGTCCACCGGCAGTTGAGCTCCGCGCTGACGGAGTCGTTGACCTCGCAGGACCGGCAGGGCTTTCGGCCGCATGTGGTAGTGCAGAACAAGGTGGAGCCGACGGTCGCGAAAGAGACGCTGACCGTGCTGCAGGCCGGGTTTGTGCCGTGGGAGTGCCGCGCGGTCGGGTTGGATTTGTGGAGGTATCTGGGAGGGCCGTGGAAGCTGCTACAGCGGTTTGCCTTCGCTGAATAGAGGCTACAGCACTATGGCACGATGGAGCGAGCGGCAGCCCGAGCATCGCGGATGAGGTCGGGCAGGCCGACGCCGCGGTAGCCGTTGCCGAGCAGGTGCAGGTTGCCGAGTCGGGCGATGCGGCAATCGAGCTCGGTCATGCGGTCGAGGTGACCGACCTGATACTGCGGCAGGGCGCGATGCCACAGCCGCGTGACCGAGAAGGCGGGTTCGGGCAGCGGACCGAGGATGTGCCGCAGGTCTTGCAAGGCGCTGCCAAAAGGCAGAGAACGCATGCGGGAAAGAGGCAGAGCGCTGCCGTTCTCGTCCATATCGAGACCGCCATAGTAAGCGCGGATCAGATGGCCGCCAGCAGGGGCACGGTTTGCATACTTCTGGTCACTGAAGGTGGCAGCGAGCAAGCCTCCGCCGCTGGACGATGCAGGCGGCACGAGGAAGCCGAAGCCCCTGGGCCATTGCACGTGTTGATCGGGCAGAAAGCCGAAGGCAACCACGGCGGGGCTGCTGGTCTGCATCTGACTCAGCGCGCAAGCGCGCGGGTCCAGTTCGCGAAGCAACTCGCGGGCGCGCAGGACGGGCAATGCGAGCAGGACGTGGTCGGCCAAGAGGGTTTTCGGCTGAACGCCTCGTGCCCGCACGTCCAGTTCCGTGGCGATTGCCCACTGCTTACCTTGCCGGGAGAGGCCGACCGCGCGCGTGAGCTTGATCACCTTGTACGGATCGAGCGCTGCGGCCATCGCTTCGGCCAGTGTGCCGGTTCCAGTGGTCAGTGACGTGAAGATACTCGGCGTTGGAGCCTGTGTCTGTCGTGACCGTTCTTCGGCTTTGTGTTGCAAAGCTAGAATGAGCGAGCCATATTCGCGTTCCATGTCAACGAATGGCTTCATGACGGCGCGGACGCTAAGCTGTTCTACGTCTCCGCCGAAGATGCCGCCGAGCAGAGGTGCCCCGATGGTGCGCAGGACCTCTTCACCGAAGTGGCGGCGCACGAAGCTGGCAACCGACTCGTCTTGCATCGGCGTGGAGCTTTTGAGTTCTTCGGCGCGGCCAGGCTCCGAGGCGTAGGCGGCGCGTGCCTCCGCGTTGAAGAGCGGAGTTTGCTGAATCGCGGCAAGGTCGGATGGCACCATCATGCGCATGCCGTCGGGCAGAGGCTGCAGCTGGCCGTCGTGCAGTACCCAGGTGACGCGTTCGGCGTCATTGGAAGGCAGAAGCTGGTTGCCCAGGCCGAGTTCGATGGCGAGATCACGTGCCCAGGGCTTCTCACTGACCCAGCCGTCTGGGCCCAGGTCAATCACGAAGTTGCCCGCTGGCGTGGAGCGGCGCTCGGTCTGAACGGTACCGCCGAGGCGATCGGACTTTTCGATCAGGGTGAACGTTAGATCCGCACCCTGCTCCTGCAGGCGAGTCAGTTCGTAGGCGGCGGCAAGGCCAGCAATGCCTCCGCCGAGGATGGCGATGTGTTTGAGCATCGTTTCTACGTTGCCTCGCCGGCGCGGCGTTGCTGGTTCAGAAGGAAGGTAAATCCTTCGCTGCGCTGAGGATGAAGATCAACGCGGAACCGCATCATGCGGTGGCAGCGGCCGGCTCTTCACGCGGGGCCAGTACGGTCAGAAGTTCCGCACTGCTGTGTGGGAGCGGTGCTATCGGGTGCTTGTAACCGTGCAGGACGATGTCTTTCAACGCTTGTATGAGCGTTGAACTGTCGTTGAGGCTTTCGGCGCGGGAGAGGGTCAGGCCGAGCTCGCGGGCCGTCTGCTGAAATGCGATGTCGATGTCGTAGAGAATCTCAACGTGATCGCAGAGAAAGCCTACGGGCTGCAGGACGACGTGCTGGTAGCCCTGCTGTTTGAGCGCGGCGAGTGTGTCTTCCACGCTGGGACCGATCCAAGGCCCGCCGCTGATGCCCTGTGATTGGAAGCAGAAGTACCAGTCGGATTCTGTGAGGATGTCCCGGAGCTCGGCGGCGATGCGCGTGGCCGTCTTCTTGCACTCAGAGTTGTAAGTGTCCGGCTCAGTGGCGAGGACCATGCCGTGGTGCTCAACGGGTTTCACTGAAGCCTGTACGGTGCGGCAAGGCACGGAATGCGCCGTGAACAGAACCGCGGTACGGCCAGCGGTCTCGCGCGCGGTTTCGAGTGCAGATCGCATCCGTTCGGCAAACGCGCGTACCAGCAGCGGGTGCTCGGCCCAGCCAGCAACAAAGTCAACTTCCAGCTCTTTGCCTGCTGCAATTTCGACCGCGCGGCGGTAAAGGCCGACGCTGGTGCGACTGTTCTGAGGAGCGAGGCAGACCGTGCGGGCGCTGGTGATGCCATCGGCTTTCATCCGGGCGACCACGTCGGCGATGAAGGGATGCCAGTTGCGCATGCCGACATAGACAGGTGCTTGCAGTTGTTCGGCCAACAGACGGCCTTGAAGAAGTGTCCACCGGGTTAGGTGCGGGCCTTCAGGCGCGGGTTCTTCGCGCAGGCCGATCTGTGCGTAGCGTTCCTGAAGCTCGTGCACCACGAACGGCGGAACTCCACGACCACCGGTGACCAGCTTGAGGTAGGCGTCCATTTCGCCGAGGGTGTCGGGCGTGCCGTGCGCGAGTAGCAGTACGGCATGCGAATGCTTTGCAGGTGATCCAGGTTTGTCGGAGGCCACAGCTCCATCTGGTGCTGCTGCGACACGGCGGATCGCAGCCTGCTGCGCCGTCCGAATCTGGTCGTGCAGTGGCTCAAGACGCTCGCGGAGGTGGAGCTTTTCGGCAGCGAGCCCAATCAGGAACAGGCGCAGACTCATTGCGCAGCTCCAGTTCCAGTGGCGCGTGTGCTCAGCTCGCGAACCCATTGCGCTACGGCGATCACGTTGTCGACGGGCGTGCCTGGCACGATGCCGTGGCCGAGGTTGAAGATGTGGCCGGGGCGGTCCGCAGCGGCGTGGAGGATCGCCTTTACGCGCGCGTGCAGCACATTCTGTGGTGCGAACAACGTGATTGGGTCTAAATTGCCTTGCACGGCGACATCTTTGCCCGCGAGCCGCCAGCCCTCATCGAGCGGCACGCGCCAGTCGAGGCCGAGCACGTCAGCTCCAGTCTGCCGCATGGTGGAGAGCAGCGATGCCGTGTCGACGCCGAAGTAGATGACGGGGACGCCGAGTGCCTTGATCCTTTCGATGAGGTCGGTGGTCGCGGGAAGGACGTACTCGCGGTAGTCCTCCACCGACAGCGCACCGGCCCAGCTGTCGAATACCTGGATCACGTCGGCACCGGCCTCAACCTGTTGCGCGGCGTACGCGCTGAGCACGGCAACCAGCTTGTCCGACAGCATGCGCCAGCTGTCGCGGTCGCCGTACATCAGCTTCTTCGTCTCGATG
>CAXUEG010000014.1:3582-12960 GCA_964249935.1 uncultured Terriglobus sp. | reverse complement strand
TCCAAGAGCAGGGGCCAGGCGGTTGCGTCGTCGGTGGTGTAGGGCGTGGGGCCGGCGGCGGAGCTGTACATGCGGCGCTTGGTCTCGATGTAGTTGCGCGACGAGCCGCCCTCGATCATGTAGCTGGCGAGGGTGAAGGGTGCGCCACAGAAGCCGATAATGCCGAGGCGATCGCCGTCCGTGCGCGGTGCGATGAAGTGTTTCGCAACGAGGTGAATGGCTTCCGCGACATAGCGGAGATCGTCTGTGCGGTCGGTGCGCAGCGCGGCGATGTGCTCACGAGTGCGAACAGGTTGATGCACCACGGGGCCTTCGCCGTTGACGAACTCGAAATCGAGGCCCATGGGCGTGAACGGCAGTAATAGGTCGGCAAAAATGATCGCGGCATCGACGCGGAGGCGCTCGGCGGCGGTAATGGTGACCTCGGCCGCGATGGTTGGCGTGCGGCAGATGTCGAGCAGGGAGTGATGACGGCGGACCGCCATGTACTCCGGCATGTAACGGCCGGCCTGGCGCAGAAACCAGACGGGAGTGCGATCGACCTGCTGGCGCAGGCAGGCGCGGACGAAGCGGCTATCGCTGGTGCCCTGCAAGGGATTGGCGCGGGCGTGCGTGGCTTCAGCGAGGATGGCTGCGGTTTGCGTCATGTGTGGCTTGACCGGGTCGCGAGCGGTATTACGCGGTGGGCGCGACAAATTCCTTGGGCAGTTCGCCGCCGGAGCCGTAGAAGAAGTCGTTCATCTGCTCGACGAGGAACTCCTGGGCCTGGGGTGTCCACGGCTGTAACCGGTACTCGTTCAGCAGCATTTTCTGGCGCTCGACCCACTCGTTCCAGGCGCGCTGCGAGATCGTCTTGTAGACCTTCTGGCCGAGTTCGGAATCGAAGGGAGGCTCGTCCAGGCCGGGCAGCTCCTGCTTGTATTTCGCGCAAAATACCATGTGTGCCATGTCGTCTGTTTTCCTCTGCAGGTCTTATTGTAGCGATGGCGAGGACTCGCCCTTGCCGTCGACGGGCCTGCCGTGTTCGTCGTACGGACAGTGCCGACAGCGGTTGTTGCAGCAGTAGCCGCGTTTGCGCAGATAGCTGGCGGTGAAGACAACGAACGGGCCGTCATAGTAGAAGTCTTCGCACGCGAGCGCGGGTGGCGATGGTTCAGGCAAAGAGGCCGCCTTGCGGATCGGCGTCGCGCCTTAAAGCAGACCCCTGCAAGATGGGCGATGCGCCCGAAGCTGAACTCGTTTGCGACGCGATGTCTCGTCTGGCTTTGCGGATGCCTTCCGGGGTTGCCACAGCGTCGAGCAGATTGCCGTGCTCGTCGCAGGCGGCGCCGTTGCGCAGGTAAACCCGCTTGCCGGCAACTGCAGGGGTGCGTTCGCCGGGGACGATCAAACCGATCAGATTTACGGGATCAGAGGCGGCGAGCGGCAGCACTTCATCGTGGGCGAGATCGCGCGTGGCGCGCAGCGACTCCACGGCTTCGGGAAGGGCAAACTGCTCGCCGTTGAAGCCTGAGACGAAGCGGCCGCCGCGCACATCGCCACGGGCCTCCAGGCGGCGCAGCATGCGGAGCAGTTCGCGCCATGGCGGCGCGTTCGTTTCGCGCATGAGCAGGTCGCGGAAGAGAATGCCATACCGGGCGAGCAGCACGCGGGCAGCGGATTCGAGTGCGGCTTCGTTGACGCGGGCTTGTTCCGGTGCGGTGAGTTGCGGCGGGTCGTCGTCCAGAAACAGGGACCAGCGCCCACTGGTAGATCGTGTGGCCCGGCGTGCGGCGTTGCGGACAGGTTCCGCGGCGAGCGGCTTGCGCTTGGGATCCATCATCTGGCGCAACTGGTCGAAGCCATCCGCTGAGGCGAGACCAGCGGTGGCGAGTTCCCAGAGGGCGGTTTGGATCTGAGGTTTGGAAAGCGTGCAGAGGCGCTGCAGGTCGGCGGCGAAGCAGGCGCCCCGATCGCGCAGGGTCGCACGTACGTTCAGTGCTTCGGGGCTAAGTGCGGCCGCAAGTTTCGATTCTTCGACCTGCTTGGCGCTGAGCGCCGGGGTGAGCCAGTCGGCGGACTCGCGCACGTAGAAGGTGATGGGCGCCATGTTGGTGGGAATGACGCGGCGGGGTGCGGCGCCGTCGCCAGCCGCCCAGGCAGGATGCGGTGAGATGCGGCCCCAGCCGACGGCACCGGAGAGGCAGAGGGCGTCGAGCCACTGCGGGTGGTAGTCGCGGACGCGTGCGGGAAGCAGCGTGCGCTCCCACTCGACGGCGGGAGCTTCAAAGCCTTCCAGTTGGAGCAGAGCTTCGAGCACACCTTCTTCACCGGCGAGCTCGGTTTGCGGTGCAAGGTGCTGCCAGCGTGTAAGCCAGCGCAGGAAGACGGCGGGTGTGACGGATTGAATCTGCTTGCGAAGCGTGCCGAGGGTAAGGCGGTGAATGCGCTGCAGGATGCGGCGCTCGCACCATTCGATGTGGGCGTCTTCTTCCGTGCGCGTGTGTTCGAAGATGCCGCGCATGGCGACACCTTGCACTTCCATTTGCACGAGCTGCTGGAAGATGGCGCGGGGTTGGAGGCCGAACGGTGCGGCGAGTTCATTTGCGGTCGTGGGGCCGAGGATCTGGAGGTGCCCCTGGATGAGCAGGTTCAGGGCATCCGAAGGTGTTGGCTGTGCGGGTGCTGAAGATGAATATTGCTCTGCAGAAACAGCGTGGCAGACGACCTGCTCCTCAGGTGGCGCGCTTTCCATTGAGTCTCTTTGCCGCTCCGGAAAAGAAGCAGGTCCTTCGCTCCGCTCCGGATGACAATGCGACGGGTACGTCACGACATTGTTGGGGGCGGAGATGCTGTGGACACCGTTGGGGGCGGAGATGTCAAGGAGAGCCTGCGCGTGAGGAAGGCGCTCGGTGGCGACCCAGCAGAGTTCGTTGGCGAAAAGAACGGCTTGGGCGCGGCCGCGGGCGCGCAGGCGTTCGAAGAAGAGCTGCCAATGGCGTGCGGCGTGGGCGCGGTGCGCCGCGAGCTGCGGGTTTACTTCGATGAGTGTTGAAGTGCTTGAATGGTCTGCTTGAACGCTTGTTTGACCATTGAAGAGCGAGGTGGGGAGCGTGATGGTATTGAAGAGCAGGTCGTGCAGTTCGTGTTCATCGCGCAGGTCGGGCCAGATCTCGCAGCGTGCCTGAAGGATAGCAGCGGGGTCGAGACGGCCGGCTTCGCCGAGAACCGAATCGGGGATGGTGCGGCGCAAAGAGACGGCGCGGGCGCGGCGCTCCTCCAGGTCGGCCTCATCAAGAAAATGGTTCTGGTTCGCATTGAGCAGTTCGTGCGAGAACTGCGAAGGCACGGGCGTGTCGACGGCGACGCACTCGATGGCGCCGGAGTCCATGTCGCGCAGCACCTGCTGAAGACCTTCGAGGTCCATGGCTTCCTGCAGGACGTCCTGCATCACCTCGCGCACCAGCGGGTGATCAGGAATGACGATGTCGCCGACGATCGTTTCGAAGCATGCCGCCGCTTGTGGAAAGACGCTGGCGAGCAGATCTTCGCCGCGGGTGCGCTGCACTTGTGGTGGTACCTTCTTGCCCTTTTGAAAGCGCAGCAGCTGCAGCGAGCGGTTAGCGGCCCAGCGCCAGCGTGTCTTGAAGATAGGCGAGGCGAGCGCGGCCTGCTCGAGCAGTTCCTTCGCGGTCATGTCGGTCAGGTAGTGAAACACGTCGGAGAGCGGGAAGCTGTGTTGCTCGGCAAGCGAGATGTTGATGCCGTTGTCGGTCGCGGCGGCCTGCAACTCGTAGTTAAAGCCACGGCAGAAGCGTTTGCGCAGCGCCAGGCCCCAGGCGCGGTTGATGCGTCCGCCAAAGGGCGCGTGCAGGATGAGCTGCATGCCGCCGCCCTCGTCAAAGAAGCGTTCGGCGATGATGCGGCGCTTGGTCGGCACCGCGCCCAGCACAGCACAGCCGGAGACGACGTACTGTACGAGCTGACGCGCGGCAGACTCGCAGATGCAGCAGGTATCCATGAGCCAGGCGCAGACCTCGGCGACCTGGGGATCGTCAAGCGAAATCTGCTCGTGATGCAGGCCTGCGGTGCGGGCACAGATCTCCTGGCGTAAAGAGCTTACAAAGTCGGAAAGAACGCCGGAGCGCTGCGACGCTTCGCCGGCCCAGAAGGGCACATTGGGCGGTGCGCCGTGCGCGTCTTCGACGAGTACGCGGCCCTCTTTTTCGACCACAAGAACGCGCCAGCTTGCGTTGCCGAGCTGGATGACGTCGCCAGGTCCGGAGTCGATGGCGTAGTGCTCGTCGAGAGTGGCGATTTGCGTGCCTTCGGGTTGCAGGATGACGCTGAAGATCGCGGTGTCCGGGATCGCGCCGCCGTTGCCGATGGCGGTCATGCGCGCGCCACGGCGCGGATGCAGCTGTCCGGCGATGCCGTCGCGCAGCAAGTACGCGCCGTACCGTCCGCGTGAGCTTTCGATGCCTTGGTGCAGCAGCGTGACGAGCTCATCGAACTCCGCACGGGTCAGGTTGCGATACGGGTAGGCGCGCGTGACGAGGCGGTAAAGCGCATCCTCTTCCCAAGGCTCGGCAGCGCATATGGCCACCATCTGCTGCATGAGAATGTCGAGCGGCTTGGGCGGGATTTCAAGCCGGTCGAGCGAGCCGGAGCGCATGGCCTGAACGAGCGCGGCCTGTTCCAGCAGGTCGTCGCGCGTGGTGGCAAAAAAGCGGCCTTTCGGTGTGGCGCCGCGCCAGTGGCCTGCGCGGCCAACGCGCTGCATCGCTGCCGCAACGGCGCGTGTGGAGTTGAGCTGGATCACCAGGTCGACCGCGCCGATGTCGATGCCGAGTTCGAGTGATGCGGTGGCCACGAGGGCCTGGATTTCGCCGGCTTTCAGGCGCTGTTCGGCATCGAGCCGAAGCGCGCGCGAGAGTGAGCCGTGGTGGGCGGCGACGTTGTCCGGACCGAGGCGTTCCGCGAGCGCGCCGCACAGGCGTTCGGTCATGCGGCGCGTATTGACGAAGACGAGCGTGGATTTGTGCTCGCGGCAAAGCTGCGCGATACGGTCGAAGATGTCGACCCACATCTTGGAATCGCAGACGCTGGTGAGTTCGGAGGATGGGATCTCGATGGCAAGGTCGAGAGTGCGGCGCTGGCCTACCTGGATGATGGTGCAGGTCTTGGCCGGGCTCGCGCTTCGCGCTCGCGCTGCAAAAACAGGTCCCTCGCTTTGCTCAGGATGACCATGTTGTGTCGATGCAGGGCAGTTGCGAATACCCGTGAGGAAGTCGGCGACCAGCTCGATTGGATTCTGCGTTGCGGAAAGGCCGATGCGCTGCGGCGGCGTGCTGTGGCCGGTGAGCATACCGCCGGGGGCAAGCCGGTTCTCACCGGTAACGAGCGCGTCCAGGCGTTCGAGCGTGAGGGCCAGGTGCGCGCCACGTTTGTCGTCAGCCATGGCGTGGATTTCATCGACGATGACGGTGCGCACGCAGCGCAGGTTCTCGCGCGCCTTGGCGCTGGTGAGCAGCAGGTACAGCGACTCGGGCGTGGTGACCAGGATGTGTGGCGGCGCTTTGAGCATGGCGACGCGCTCTTTCGGCAAGGTGTCGCCGGTGCGGACGCCGGTCCGGATTTGCGGTAGGAGGTAACCGCGTTCGAGCGCGAGCGCGAGAATCTCCTTCAGTGGTTGGTCCAGGTTCTTCTGGACATCGTTGGAGAGCGCTTTGAGTGGCGAGACGTAAACGATCTGCGTCGTGGAGGGCAGGCGGCCTGCCATCGCCTCCACGAACAACTGGTTGATGGCAACAAGGAACGCGGTAAGCGTTTTACCGGAGCCAGTGGGCGCGGAGATCAGCGTGGCGTCGCCGCGGACGATGGCGGGCCAGCCTTCGATTTGCGGCTCGGTTGGCGAACCGAAGCGAGCAAGGAACCACTCGCGAACGACCGGGTGAGCCCATCCGAGCGAGGGGTGTTCGAGCACGGCGTGTTCGGCCGGTGCCATGGCGAGGGAGGCCATAGCGCATTTTAGCGCGCAGCTTCGCCGGGTATTCGCCTTGGTGCCATGCCGGTGCGCGGTGCTACACCTAAGGTGCACAACAAAGGCCCGCCGAAGCGGCGGGCCTTGTTCGACTTTGCAGAGGGGAGTGCGATTTACGCGGCAGCCAGTGCTTCGCTGTTGATGCGCTCGGAAACTTGCGAGAGCAACCTATCCGCGTGTTTCTCATCGTTCAGAATGCTCTCGAGAACCTGCGCGTCCTGGTGACGTCCAAGCAGGCGCGCCCAATTTTGCAGCGTACCGTACACGGCCATCTCGTGATGCTCCACCTGCTGGCCGGCGCCGATCAGCGCCACGTCGAGCACATCGGGATCGTTCACGTCCTTGATGGTGTCCTGCGCCTCCGTGACGAGCGCGTGGATGACCTTGCAGGTTTGGCTGCTGGACTCGGGCTGCTGGCCAAGCAACTGCTTGACCTTATCCACGTGTGTCTCGCTCTCCTGCAGATGCGACTGAAAGGCCTGCTTCAGCTGCGTGTCGCTGGACTTTTCGATCATCGTTGGCAGCGCTTTCACAATCTGCTCTTCTAAATCGAGCGCCTTGCGCAGTTCGGCATTGTAGAGTTCCTGCAAAGACTGGATGTTGGCGGAAAAGATTTTCATGGGGTAGGTCCTTTCAAGCGAGTCTCCTGCGCTCCGGCACGGAGGCGGCGCGTGCAGTGGATCGCGACAACTATTGCGATGCCGGTGTGATTGCTGAGCTTTGTCCGCCATGGTGGTGCCAGATTGCGCCGCCCGCAGCGAAGCCTGCGAGAATGCTCTGCATGAGTGATGTGGAGAAGGCGACGGCGGCAGAGCGAGCGCGGCGCGTGAAGATAATCGTGTTCGATGTGGACGGCGTGTTGACTGACGGACGGCTATTCTTTGTGCCGACGGGAAAAGATGCGGATGGCGAGCCGACCGCGGTGGAGGTGAAGGGTTTCAGCGCGCACGATGGACTCGGCATCGCGATCGCGCGCGCGGCTGGGCTGAAGATCGGCGTAATCACGAAGCGGCAGTCAGACACGGTCGCGGTGCGCATGCGCGACCTCCACGTGGAGCACCTGTACCAAGGCTCGCACTTCAAGACTGAGGCGCTGGCGCAGATCGCATCGAGCGAGGCGGTCAGCATGGACGAGATCGCATACGTGGGCGACGACGTCATTGACCTGCCGCCGATGCGGCAGGTGGGCTTCGCGGTGGCGACATGGAACGCGCGCGACCAGGTGAAGCGTGAGGCGCACTGGGTCACGCCACACGCGGGTGGCCTTGGCGCCGGCCGCGATGTGATCGACTTTGTCTTGGAATCGCAAGGCCGGCTAGACGAGGCAATCGCGTTCTACCTGAGCAAAGAGAACAAAAGCACGGACATCGGCGCGGGCGGCATGTGAGTGCCTGCTGGCTCAGTGCACGCTATCGTTGGCAGTAGCAGCACTGCGCCAGCCGAGGCGTTCTTCCAGCGTGTGAACGCGTTCGACGGTAAAGTGGCTGGCGCGACGCAGGCCAAGCACAACCAGGTGCACGCCGACGGCGATGCCGCATCCGGCGGCCGTGGCGCCGAAGCGGCGCAGCAGCACGTCGTGCGCGGGCTGGTGCAGGATGGCCAGCAAGAAACAGATGTACCCCGTCAGTACCACGGAAAAGGCGCCGTAGTTCACGTTGGTCCACAGATAGCTAAGGTACAGAAACACGAGCACCAGCAGCGTAAGTGCAAACCCGTGCGGATGCGCGGAAACAACCAGCAACGTGCTGACCAGGGCTCCCAGCAACGTGCCGCCGGTGCGCAATACCGAGCGTGCGGCCGTAAGCGTCCATTCGGGCTTGGGGATGAGCACGGCGGTCATGCCGATCCAGTACGCATTCTGGAATGCAAGGTGCCTGTAGACCGCCGTGGCGAGCAGTGTCGTTGCGATCAGCCGCAGGGTGAAGATGAAGGTTCCCGAATGCAGATCGAGCTGCTCGCGCAGGAATGAAACATCAAGACGCTTCGGATCAGGTTCCAGCTTGCGAAAATGGGTTCGCGCCTGCGGCCAGACGCGTTGACCGGCATCGATGCAAAGCGTCTGCAGCGCGCCGCCGGCCAGCACGCCCAAACCACGCAGCAGAGCGCTTTTGACCAGGTCGTGCGTCGTGCCGGGCGTGCTGGCGGCGGCGGATGACACGATCAAGAAGGAGCAGCATTGCTGGCCGACCCAGCCCATGGCGCTACTTACACCAGTGCTGAGGCCATACACGATGCTCCAGACCAGCACCGCTGCGAGCAGGGCGGGTGTGCTGTCGCGGCAGAGCGCGCCGACCGTGGCGGAGATGGCAATGCCTACGGTCGCGAGCGCCATGGGACCGAAACGGGTACGCAGCGGCCGTTGGAATGAGCCGAAGCCGACCGTCTGCGCACCGCCTGCCATGAGTACGGCAGTTCCCGGGTAGCCGAGCGGCACGCCGATCAGCAGCGGCAGGGCTACGCCGGGCAGGCAGAGCAGCGCGTGCAAGGGCTCGGACGAGCGCCAGTCGAAGGCGCGGATCTGCTGAGAAAGCTTGTTCATCGCGATGCATGGTTACGGAGAGACTTAATCGTAGACCTCCCAGGGACGGAGCAGGTGTTCGTGCTGGTCCATGTCGACCCGCTTTCCATTGAAAGTGACGCCTTCCATCCGGAGTCGCGCGCGCTGCTCGTGCGCGGCATCGCCGTGCAGCTTGACCTCGCCATTTGCGCCCAGTCCACGGTGCCACGGTAGCTGAGCGGCGGGGGCGGTGCGCAGCAGCTTGGCTACGGCGCGATGGTAGCGGGGATACCCCGCGGCTGCGGCAACTGCGCCGTAGGTGCTGACCTTGCCCGGAGGTATGGAAAGGATCATGCGCCGGAAGGCGTAATCGCGCTGCCCGTCGGGCCGGAGCGCATCCCGGAGCAGCCTGCGCTTGCCCTGTTCCATCACGAGCTGGCCGGGCTGTTGATGTCCTGCGGCGTCCCGGCGGTTCGATCTGGACCGATTGTTCACTGCTGCCAATAAGAGCACCGCTCGCGTGAGAGAACGGATCCCGTTCGAGCGACCTTTGCGCGGAGAAAGTCTTTGCGCGGGGAGCGATCCGGTGCTTATGATGTAACCGATTACATGTAGATCGCTCGGGAGACACGCTGATGACTACCACCACAGGTATCGCTTTGAACGCATCCGCCTCCACGCCGGTAGCTCTGCAGGCAGAGCTCGACGCGCCATACGCAATCAACGCGACGCAGATTGCGTTCTACGCAGAACATGGCTACATCAAGCTGCAGCATGTGCTCTCGCCCATTCTGCTGGAGCATTACCGGAAGATCATTCGGGAGCGGGTCGCGGAGCTTTCGCGCGATGCTCTGCCAAT
>CAXUEG010000014.1:0-3572 GCA_964249935.1 uncultured Terriglobus sp. | reverse complement strand
CCTACGGCAAAGCCTTTCTCCAGATCATGAATCTGTGGACGGAGTCGGCGGGCGTGCGGGAGTTCGTCTTTGGCAAGCGGCTGGCACGCATCGCGGCGGAGTTGATGGGGGCGACGGGCGTGCGGATTTACCACGACCAGGCGCTTTATAAAGAGGCAGGCGGTGGCATTACGCCGTGGCACGCGGATCAGTATTACTGGCCGGTGGACAGCGATCGCACAGTAACGGCGTGGGTGCCGTTGCAGAACACGCCCAAGGAGATGGGGCCGCTCATCTTTTCCGAGAAGAGTCACCGGCTGCAGGTGGGCCGCGACCTGGAGATCAGCGACGAGAGCGAAATGACGCTGAAGCAGGCGTTGGAGAGCTTCAGCGTTGAGAACAGCGCGTATGACCTGGGTGATGTGAGCTTTCACGCGGGCTGGACATTTCACCGGGCGGGCGCGAACACAACGGAACGGCCGCGCGAGGTGATGACCATGATTTATATGGACGAGAACATTCACCTGACTGACGCGAAGAACAAGAATCATCTTGCCGACATGGAGCGGTGGATGCCCGGGTTGAAGAGCGGCGACGTGCTGAACTCGCCGCTGAACCCGGTCGTGTATTCGAGCTTGTCTGAACCGGGCACCACGCCGGAGATCGCTTGATCGTTGCCGCCATGGGTGTGACGCAGATGCAGTGGCTGGAGGCGGCAGAGATCGTTGCCTGCTTGGTCGAGGGCGGACGATGACGGATGCTCGCGCCGCCGTAGCCAACGGCAGTGGCGGCTTCGCCATTGAAAGCGTTGCGCTGGCCGACCCAGGGCCGGGCGAGGTGCTGCTCGCCGTACGGGCGAGCGGCGTGTGCCACACCGATGCGGACTCGCTGCACTGGGGCAGGCCGCTGATCCTTGGTCACGAGGGTGCGGGGGATGTGCTTGCCGTGGGCGCGGGTGTGAGCACGTGCGAGGCCGGTAACCGCATCATGCTGAACTGGGCAATTCCGTGTGGCACCTGCTTCCAGTGTGAGCGCGGCAAGGAAAACATCTGCGAGGATCGCGGCACGGTGCCGGACCGGAGCTTTCGTCGCGCGGGTTCGCCGGAAGACGTCCGCGAGGGTGCGGGTATGAGTGCGGCGGACCCGACTGCGCGAGGCGTGACTGCGCGCAATACGGGCGCGGCCGGGCCGGGAGGCTTCAATGCGTCATTTTCATTAGGGACGATGTCGACGCACGCACTGGTCCCACAGGCTGCGGTGCTGCCGCTGCCGAAGGGCGTGCCGTATGAGGTAGGCGCGATCCTGGGCTGCGCGGTGATGACCGGCTTCGGCTCCGCGGTGAACGCGGCGCAAGTGGCTCCGGGCAGCACCGTAGTGGTATTGGGCTGCGGCGGTGTCGGCCTGAGCACCATGCTGGGTGCGCGGTACTGCGGCGCGGCGCGCATTGTGGCCGTGGACGTGAACCCGGCCCGGCTGGAACTTGCGAAGCAGTTCGGCGCGACGGAGACGTTGCTGGCGGACCGCAACGACGCAGGCCTGCTCCAAGCCGCGGCGCAGGTGCGTGCTTCGACGGCCGGCCGCGGCGCTGATTACGCGTTTGAGTGCACCGCTGTGCCGGAGCTCGGCGCCGCGCCGCTGGCCATGGTGCGCAGCGGGGGTACGGCGGTGGGCGTGAGCGGCATTGAGAAGGTTGTACCCGTCGACATGGAGCTGTTCGAGTGGGACAAGGTGTACATCAATCCGCTTTATGGCGCATGCCGGCCGCAGCGGGACTTTCCGCGCATGCTCGCTTTGTATGTCGAAGGCCAACTACCGCTGGATGCAATGGTGACGCGGCGCTATCCGCTGGAGGCGCTCGACCGCGCCTTTGCGGATATGCACGCCGGCATCATTGCGAAAGGAGTGCTGCTGCCTGGCTGACTTCTTCCACACCGTGGAGATCTCCGACCCTGCGCTGGAGAGCGAGGGGCTTCGCGTGGCGACGGTGAAGAGCCGTGCGCTGCGGGGCCGTGGCGACGCGACCTTCTGGGTGCCGCGTGCGGAGCGCATCGGGACGCTCCTGATTCTGCTGCACGGAGTATGGGGAAGCCACTGGGTTTGGTCGCACAAGGGCGGCGTGCACCGCACGGCACAACGCATGCTCGAAGCGGGCGAGATTGCGCCGATGGTGATTGCGATGCCGAGTGACGGCCTTCGCCGCGACGGCTCCGGATATCTGAGCTGGCCTGACGGTTGCGATGTCGAGCGGTGGATCGTGAACGAGGTGCCGGAGCTTGCCCGCATTGCCGCGCCGGCGCTGCAGCTGGACGCGGCCGTTGCGATTGCCGGGCTTTCGATGGGCGGCTACGGCGCGCTGCGGCTTGGCGCAAAGTATGCCAGCCGGTTCCGCGCGATCGCGGCGCACTCCGCGATCACGGGGATCGACGACCTTGCCGGGTTTACCGAAGAGCCGATGCCCGAGTACCTGGCCTGCGCGCCGGGGGAGGAGCTTGAGGCCACGTACTGGCTGCAGCGCAACCGTGCGGATCTACCGCCAGTGCGGTTCGATTGCGGAGTGGACGACCCGCTGATTCACAGCAATCGCAGACTCCACGGCGAGTTGCTGCGGAACGGCATTGCCCATACCTGGAACGAACACGCCGGTGGCCACGAATGGAGCTACTGGCAGCAGCATGTTGCCGACACGCTGCGCCATGTTCACCTGCACTGCCAGAGGAGCCATACGCCATGAAGCTGCGCACACGGTACGCCGATTTCCTGCTGTTACTCTGCGCCTCCCTGTCGCCGCTGTGGGCTCAGGGGCCCGGCACCGCGACGGTGCAGGTGGATGCCACGCGCGTGGAGAACCACATCAGCCCGCGCATGTATGCCGCCTTCACCGAGATGATGGCGGAAGACGTGAAGCGCGGGCTGACGGCGGAGATGCTGCTGGACCGTTCGTTTGAGCTGCCCGCGGACTACCTTGGCCTGCCGGAACACTGGCAGGCAGAGCCGGACGAACGCAACGATGCTGCCGGCTCGATTCACTTTGCGCAAACGACGGACGAGGCGTATCCGGTGAGCGACGGGGCAACGCGAAAGCCGAACCATTCGTTGCGCGTGACCGCGTCGCCAGGCGATATTACGGACACGCGCCGCGGCTTTTCGCAGGGCATGCTGTCCGTTGTGGCGGGGGAGGCGTACCGGGGCTACGTGTGGGCCAAGGTGCCGGGGAAAGACGCATATGCGGGCACAATCCATGTGGCTTTGGAGGAGAACAATACCGACGGCGCGACCTACGCTACCGCCACGGTCAGCGGGATCGCAGGCGATTGGCGCCGGTATGACTTCAGCTTGACGCCGTCGCGGACCGACCGCTTCGCCAAGCTCAGCTTCTTGTTCGACGGACACGGAATCATCTACCTGGATCAGGCTTCGCTGGAGCCAGCAAGCGCGCGTCGCGAGGTGCGTGCCGACTCTGAAGCGATGATCGCGCTGCTGCACCCAACGTTTCAGCGATGGCCGGGCGGCAACGTGGCACAGGACTACCACTGGGAATGGGGCATCGGACCTCGCGACCAACGAGCCATCTTCGTGAACACGGCGTGGAGCAA
>CAXUEG010000013.1:11352-26494 GCA_964249935.1 uncultured Terriglobus sp. | reverse complement strand
GCCGCAGCGCAACAAGCAGGTCCTTCGCTTCTCTCAGGATGACACTGTGTGGAAGCAGAATGCGCTCAGGCTGACCTGTGTGGAAGCAGAATGGGATGAGGCGCATTCAGGTTGGAACTAAATTGGTCGGGGCGGAGGGATTCGAACCCCCGGCCCTCTGCTCCCAAAGCAGATGCGCTACCAGGCTGCGCTACGCCCCGACTCTATGGATTGTAGCCGGTGTTTTCGGAACGGCACAGCTGCAGATGCGCCCCTTCGGCCCAAGATCGTACGTTACAACCCGCTGCGGTCCCGGTGTTCCCGAATGCTTTGCTGGATCGTGAGCGCGAGCGCCAGTGCCTCGCGGGCATCGACGCCGTTCACGCGCGGCGTTTCGCGGGTGCGAACGCTTTGCAGAAAGGCCTCGATCTCCAGCCGGAGCGGTTCGCCGGCCTCCGTCGGCACCTTCCGCAGGGATAATCCCGCCGAGGGATGCTCCGCGTCTGTATCTGCACCTGGCGCGCTGCCGCCGGCAAAGAGCGCTTCCAGCTGCTGTGGCGTCAACGAGGCTGCAGCAGTCACGTCGATCATCAAGAGGTCCTGCCGCGCGAAGTCGAGCGAAAGGTACTGGTGTGGCTGAAAGAAGCGCAGCTTGCGTACGCGCTCGGTCGAAACGCGCGATGCAGTGAAGTTCGCCACGGCGCCCGACTCGAACTCTACGCGGGCATTGGCAATGTCCACTTCGCGCGAGAGCACCGGCAGGCCGACGGCGCGCACTTCCCGTACCGGCGACTTGGCCAGCGCCAGCACCACGTCCAGGTCGTGAATCATCAGGTCCAGAACTACGTCCACATCCAGCGACCGCGGCGTAAAAATTGACAACCGGTGCGCCTCAAAGAACATGGGCCGGTGCAGCAGCGGCAACGCGGCGGTCACGGCCGGGTTGAAGCGCTCCAGGTGACCAACCTGCACGACACGGCCGCGCTCCGCTGACGCCGCCAGAATGCGGTCCGCATCCGCCAGTGAGGGCGCGATCGGCTTTTCAATCAAGACATCCAGTCCCGCGATCAGCAGCGCCACCGCGGCATCGGCGTGGTGGATCGTAGGCGTGCACACGCTTGCGGCGTCGAGCTCCAGCCCGGCGGCAAGCATCGCTTCCACGCTTTCAAACGCAGGGACACCGAATTCCGAAGCGGCGGATGCGCGCGCGCCAGCATTCCAATCGACCACGGCAACCACCTGCACCGGCTCGCCAAGGCAGGCCAGCGCACCGTAGACGCGCAGGTGATTGCGGCCAAACGCACCGCACCCGACCACGGCAATACGCAGCGGCACCACCGCGGCACCGCTCAACGCAACGCCTTTGCGCCTTGCATGACTGGCGCAGGTGCTGCCGCGGTACGATCTGCCCGCGAGTCCACGTTGGTTACCGCAGCAGACGGGGGTGCCTGCAGGGTGCGATCGAAGAAGGCCAGCACCATCCCGGTGGTCTTTGCGTGCACGGCCTCGCGGTTGACGCTGGGCGCATCCCGGCAGAACTCCGGTGCGAAACTCAGACCTTCGGGCGTGCATGTATCCAGAAAGATGAAATGTCCCGCGCCCTGCAGCACGGCGATCTTTGCGCCTGGCAGCCAGTTGGCAAAGCGCTCCGCGTTGCTGGCCGGTGGGGCGAGTGTGTCTGCCGCGCCCGCGACCAGAGTGATGGGGACGTTCACATAGGCAAAGGAATCCGGCGAGTAGGCCTCGCCGAGCGGGGGCGCCATGGCGAACACGGCGCGAATGCGGGCATCGCGGTGTGATTCGTTTTCATGCGCGAGCGCGTCAGCACTCGATGCCCGTACGGCCGCCAGCAGCTCCTCAGGCGTGCGCGCGTTGCTCACAGATGGAATGCCGCACGTGGGCGCACCGCGGTGCTGCAGGCAATAGTCGAAGAAGCGCTGCTGGTCGACCTGCGCCCCGGCCAGCGCCAGCACCGTTTCACTGCCCAGGGAGTAACCCACCGCGCCAATGCGGCTCCCGTCCACGTGCGGTCCATAGGTGTCGCTGGCGAGCAAGCCGTCGATCGCGTCGGACACGTCCTGCGCCCGCTCGCCCCAAAGGAGCGCGCCCTCAGCGGTGTAGGGTTCGAACGTGTTGTTGCCGGGGTGGTTCACGCCCAGTACCAGGTAGCCGCGGCGCGCCAGGGCGGGCGCGAGCCAGCCAAACTGGTCGGCGCTGCCGCCCAGACCGTGACTCAGCACGACCAGCGGCAGCTTTTCCGCGGCATGCGCGAGCGAGGCGTTCGTGGCGGCGCTGCCGGCATGAAACAGCGGCGGCAGGCCGGCCGGCGCAAACTCCTGCGGCGTCTCCGTAGCAGACAGATCCGCTGGGTACCACACCGTGCAGTGCAGTACGCCTGCGGCCGCGCCGCGCCAGTTGCGGGCGCCGGACGGATGCAGATCCAGCGCGCGAACGCCGGCGTGGAAGCTTTCTTTGTGGGCCGCATCGGGGAGCGGCGTGTCAGCCCGAAAGAGTGAGGGGTACAGCAGCAGGCATACCCAACCCAGGCGCCACAGCCGGCTCAATCGAGCGGGCATCTCGCTCCAGCGGGTCCAGTTCGTGTGCATCCATCTTGCGCCCATCCCTTCCAGTGTAGGACGTGACGCGATCGGCCGCCTTGAGCACCGCTGCCGGGCCGGCGCGCGCCTGCATCCTAGCAGCATGAGCCACCCAGCCGGTTCAGCCTGCTCTGCCTTGCGACAGGATGCCCGCGCCCTGTTTCAAGAGGCGCTACGACGCTGCTCGGTGCAGCATGCGATTTCGGCGAAGCTAATGGTTGGGGCGGGAGATGCGATCGATCGCGACGCCGCAACGCTGCGCATGGCAGGCGTACAACGCCTTGTGTTGGTCGCCGTGGGCAAGGGCGCGGCGGCGATGCTGCAGGCTCTGCTTGACCGTGAAGATATCGCTGGGAAGCGGGAGATCGCCGGTGTTCTGGTCGCGCCGGAGCGGCCGGATTCCCTGCCCGCTTCCATGGAATACATCCAGGGTGGTCATCCCACACCGGATGCGAACTCACGCCGTGCGGCCCAGGTGATCTTGCAGTTGCTGCGTAGCGAACCACCCAGCGAAGCAACACTTTGCTGCTTCCTGATCAGCGGCGGCGCCTCCGCCATGGTGGAGCTGCCGCTGGATGGCAACATCGGCGTGGACGACACCGCGGCTTTCCATCGCGCGCTGGTGCACAGTGGCGCGCCGATCGTGCAAATCAACGCGTTACGCAAGCATTTCTCTGCGGTGAAAGGTGGACGGCTGGCCGTTGCGGCGCGGCATCTTCGCAGCCTGACCCTGCTTATGAGCGACGTGCCGCCGGATCACCTGGACGCGCTCGGCAGTGGACCCACGCTGCCCGACCGCAGTTCGGTCGAGGACTGCCGGCGCATCCTTCAGGAACATGATCTGCGGGCACAGCTGCCGGAATCCGTCCAGGCCTTTTTCGGCAGCGACGCAGTTCAGGAAACACCGAAGCCGGGAGAAATCGACAGCCGCGCGCTCCTGCTGCTGTCGCAGACCGACCTGGCAGAGGCCGCCGCGGACGCTGCGCGCGAGCGCGGTTACGTTGCCGTTATGGACGACACGCCCGACGACTGGCCGGTGGCCGACGCGGCGCAGTACCTGCTCGAACGCTTTCGCATGCTTCGGCACGTGCACGGCCGCGTCTGCCTCGTCAGCACGGGCGAAGTCGTGGTGAAGCTTCCGGCAGAGTTGCAAGGCAGCGCGTCTGGTGGCCGCAATCAGCAATTCGTGCTCGAAGCCGCGGTGCGGCTTACGCAAGACGACGGCGATCTGGCGGTGCTCTCCTGCGGATCCGATGGCGTCGATGGAAACAGCACAGCGGCGGGAGCGGTGATTACATCGGCGGACTTCCGCACGGACGAAGGAAAGCGACGGGCGCGCGAAACCCTCGCCCGCTTCGACGCGAACGTGTTGTTGGAGGGTATGGGTGCGGCGATTGAGACAGGCCCGACCGGCCTGAACCTGCGTGACCTTCGCTTGATCCTGGGCTGAGGCAGCTCAGCGGGGAGCCTTTCAGAAGAGCACCGCTTCGACGGTGCCGGGCAGGTGCCCGCCGGAACCAGAAAAGCACGACCGATGGCATCGGTCATTCGCATTATTACTCGACCGGCAAGCAAGCCTACCTCAACAACTTCGGCCTACATTACGCTGAGTGGAACGGAAGGGTCGAAAGTGCATCACTCAGCTCGAAGCGGACAGCGACCGTGACCCTGCGCGAGGCTGAGGTCTGGGCGCAGCGTCGGCTCAGCGAGCGCGACGACCTGCTTCCGCGTGTGCGGCAGGATGCGCGCCATCTTGTCGAGCTTGCAACCGGGCTGTCACACGCCGGGAGCCTCGCGCGTCCCGAGACCGCGTTGACGTCCGAGCAAGAACAGAAGCTTCACAGCTTGATCCACCGCCGTTTGCGCGCCGAACCCATCCAGCACCTGCGGGGATCTCAGGAGTTCTACGGCCGCGACTTCCTCGTCACCCCCGACGTGCTGATTCCGCGACCGGAGACCGAGGACATCGTCACCGCCGTGCTCGAGGCGTTTCCGGACCGCGACACACCCTTGCGCATCGCGGATGTGGGCACCGGCTCCGGCGTACTCGCGATCACGCTTGCGCTGGAGTTGCCGCTGAGCCTCGTCGCGGGGTTTGATGTCTCTCCTCCGGCGCTCGCCGTGGCGCAGCGGAATGCGGAGCGGCTCGGCGCGAACGGTCGCGTCAACCTGGTCGAATCCGACCTGCTTGCCGCAACTGTCCCCGGCGAGTGCTTCGACGTGATTGTGTCTAACCCGCCTTACATCCCGCTGGGGGACGCACCCGCCCTGCACCCTGAAGTGCGTGAGTTTGAGCCGCATCTGGCACTCTTCGCGGGGGAGGACGGCCATGACATCTTCCGCCGGCTCATCCCACAGGCGCACGCCCACCTGCGGTCTGGCGGTCTGCTGCTGCTGGAAACGGGTGGTCGCGTGGATTTGATCGAGCGCATGTTTGCGGACGGCTTCCATGATGTCGCGGTGCGGTTCGACTTACAGGGGATTGCGCGAATCGTCTCTGCACGGCGACACTAGGAGCACTTCACGACAGCACCTGAGGAGTCGAGTGCAGATTCGTCCCTGTTTCCTTGTCGTCGATCCTGAGCACGCCAGCAGCATCTCCACACGCAAGTTGGTGCTGGAGACTGCCAAATACAATGTGATTACCGCGTATTCCTGCGAAGAAGCCATTGCGCTGATCGAGCGCTTCCCGAGCGTGAACGCAGTGGTGATCAACGGCACCACGCAGGACCCGAGCGCCTCGCGCTTTCTGGAAGCCCTGCGCGGCATACCCGAGGCAAGGCTGGTCGTGGTGGGCGACGGTCCTTTAACCCAGGGAACGCGTCAGCCGGATTTACGGGTCGACAGCTTCTCGCCACCGAAACTGCTGGAAGGGCTACAGCGCCTTTTTCCGAAAGAGGCAAAGCAGTTGCTGGATCGCGAGCACGATCTGGAGCGACATCGGATCTAACGGCAGCACGCCAATGCAGGGCCGTCGACGACGATCTAGCGCGTCTCCTGCGATTGCAGGTGGAAGATCAGCGTGCCCCAGAACAGCTTGGCGCGGATCTGCACCGGAATGTGGCGCGCATCGTCCGTGTACCAGATGGTAATGCTGCCGCGGTTTTTCACCACGCCAGCGTCCGCGGTCGGCTGTACGCGAATGGTGTTGAAGGTGCCCGCGGGCGTCTTTACCTCTTCACGAGCTTCCACCTTGACCGTCACGCCCACGGTGCGCATGGCGTCGGCCAGCGGCAGGTGCAGGTCCTGGCCAATCTGCAGGTTTTGTGAACCGATGTAGAAGATGCCCGACAGCGAGTCGATGGAGCAGGCCGGGATCTGGCCCTGCTGCTGCTTTGTAGTGTTCTTGACCAGGTTGCGCTCGGTCAGCGCCTGCGTCCCAAGCGCGCCCTGCGGACGAGTCGGCGGCGCGCCCGCACCCGGGGTAAAGACCAGCTCGCTTTGGATTCTGCGGCGGCCCTCCTGCGTTTGCTTCGTGAAGCCGCCAGAGCAGTTCGTCTGCGAGTTGAAGGTGGACTGGAAGCGGTCGATCACCTGATAGATCATGTTGGTGGCGCCGACCGTATCGGCCGTGGCTTGCACGCGCGCTATCCCGCCGCCCTGCTGGTCCAGCTGGAACTGCACGCGGCCGGCGGTAAAAACCCGCCAATCGACGGCGTAGGTGAGCGTCTGGTGCTGTGGATAGCTATAGCCTGAGGTGGGCGGGAGCACCGGCGGCGCGGTTGCCGGTGGAATGCCCTCCTTCTGCGCGCGCGCAGCGGCAACAAGCGTACAGAGGCAAAGGAAAGCGCCAAGCCGGCGACGGCACAACAGCAGCAAAACGCGTCTGGCCCCTTTCGCTCGCGGGCTGCGAGAGCCCTGATCGGCGCTACTGCCCGGCGCTACTGCCCGGCAATCACGCCATGCCGCCGCAGCAACAGCAGCGTCAGCAGCACCGCATAGAGCAGCGTGGCTCCTAGTGCTGAATTGTACTCGCGGTGTTTGCGATACCGCTCCCTGGAGAAGCTGCCGCTCTGGCTTGCGGCGCTTCTGCGCACGTAGCGGAAGGGACTGGGAAACAGGCGCGGCACCGCACGCATGTACGCGGCGTACCCCGGGAAGCGGCGCAACAGGAACTGCTCCTCCGACCAGATCACCGGGCCATAGATGGCGGCGAAGAGCACCAGAAACGCAAGCAGGAGCCAAACGCTCCGCCCTGCGCTGACAAAACCAACGGAGGCAAGCAGGCTGCCCAGGTACAGTGGGTTGCGCGTCCACGCATACGGACCGGTCTGCGTGATCTCGGCGTTCTTGTTCACATAGCCGGCGGCATAGCCGCGCAGAGACAAGCCGGGCAACACCAGCAGCAGCGACCACAGTAAAGAGGCAGAGCTTGGCCGCGCAAAGATCAGGAACGCGACCGCGAACAGAAAGCCAAGCGGCACGCGAAAGCGGCGCACCGCGCGCTCAGGCCAGCTTTTATCGGCAACCCAGCTTTCCTTCAAAACCTGTCTGAACCTTTCGCGTCATCGCGGTTGCGAAACACCGCGATCACGCTTCATTATTGCGCCCGATCCTGCCCGGTCTCAATCACGCGCTGGAAGGCCGCAAACACCTCATCCATGCTGAGCCTGGCCAGGCCCGCCTCCGTCTGCCGGTAACGGTGATGATCCGTGACACTGGACGCATGCCGCAGGTTGATGGCATGCCTGCCACGAGGCCCCGTACGCTCCGGCGCGGTGGGCCCGAAGAGACCGATGGTGGGGACCCCGAGCGCCGCCGCCAGGTGCAGAGGCCCGGTGTCTCCGGCGATCACGGCTCGCATGCCGCGCGTTGCTGCAATCAGCTGCGGCAGCGTTGCCGGCAGCGTGAGCACCTGTCGGGACAGGGCCCGGTCGCGATCCCGGGTCAGCAGCACCGTTTCCAGCGTGACCGCGTCGATCTTGCCCGGAGGAGCGTTGAACAGCACCGTATGCCCCGCAGCGGCGATGCGCAGCGCGAGCTCGGCGAACTTTGCCGGCGGCCACTCCTTTGCGCCCCAACCCGCGGTCGCGGCGAGCAGCACAGGCTCCGGCCCAGAGTAGTTCGTGAGACGCCCTTGCTGCCACCAGGCTTCGGCCTCTGCATCGCGCGGTAGCAGAGGGAGAGCTGCCGTTCCCCCTCCGTGAAGCAACCGTGCATCCCCGGTTCCTGCAGAGCTTTCTTCTTCCGTCCCCACTGCGGTCGCAGGTTCCTGAAGCCAGGCGGCGCGCAGCGCGCTCTCAATCAATTCCATCGCCTGGTCGGTCACATGCGGAGAGCGGAGCGTCACCGGCGTGCGATACAGCGCGCGTGCGACGCTTTCGCGCGGCGCAGCGCTGCCAGTCACACCGGGAGCGCCGCTCAGTCGCGCAATGACGGCCGAGCGCAGCGTGCCCTGCAGATCGATGGCGATGTCGTAGTCTTCCGCGCGGAGCTCTCGCCACAGCGTGAGGATGCTCCGCATCGTCCACGGCGAAAACGGCCGCTGGTTCCACTGCTTGGCCTCCACCAGATGCACGGTATCGACCAGCGGCATCCGGTCCGTATCCCGCGCGGTCGCCCCGTCCGCGCGCAGCAGAGGCGCCCATTGAGGCTTGATCGCCCATCCGACGTACGCTTCCGGAAACGCGCTGCGCAGCGACGCGACCGCCGGCAACGCATGCAGAACGTCTCCCATCGCGCCGGCGCGCACGATGAGAATGCGTGGCGGCCGTCGCGCTTTGTCCTGCAAAGCATCCGAGACGGAGACCTTCATCGCGGTCTCCCGCCAAGCGTCGTTCCGGGGTTCGGACCGACAATGTGCTTCGCAAGCCGCGTGCGATCGCGCAGCAGCTGCCGGAGGTCTTCGCCGCAGCGCTCGCGGTCCTGCAGAGTCATTACCGCATCCGCAACGGCGAGCACACCTCGCGCCCGCAACTCTGAAACCATCGCGGCATCCAGCTTCACGGCATCTTTCGAGGTCGTCACATAGCCATCGCCGCCGCTCTTTCTAGCCTGCTGCACCAGTGCGTCTACATCGTTCCACGTGTAGCGATGGTGATCGCGGAAGCGACGCGTCGCGGCTGCTTGAACACCTCGTTGTGCGAGCATGCGGTCAAAGTCCGCGGGGCGCGCGATGCCGCTGAAGACCAGCGGCTTCTCAGGCATGGTCGCGGGCAGCGTCATGCGCCGCTCGACAGACCAGGTGCGAATCGGTTTCGCCGCACCTGCGATCACACGCGCCAGCACAGGCCGCAACACGTCCGCCTCGCCTGCGCGCAGCACGACCACGTCCGCCCGCCGCAATGCCGCCAGCGGCTCCCGCAGGTTGCCAGCGGGCAACAGCCGGTCATGCGTGTCCTCCAGCGTCAGCAGCACAATATCGATGGTGCGCGCCAGGCGCCGGTGCGCGAACCCGTCGTCGAGCAGATGAATGCCACGATGGAAGTCCGGCAGCTCCGTCTCGGCCTGCAAACCCGCCGCGTACCGCTCCGCGCCCACATACACGGGCGCTCCGAGCGCGCGCGCCAGCAGCAAAGGCTCGTCCCCGAATTCCGCCGCCGTGCCCTGCGGGTCCACACGCAACACGCCGCGTGTGGTCCTGCCGTATCCGCGCGAAAGCACGTCGGGAGCGTAACCAAGCTCGCGTACCAGGTGGGCCAGCGCGATCAGGAACGGCGTCTTGCCCGAACCGCCAGCGGACAGTCCGCCGACACTGATCACCGGATCGCGCAGTTCACGCGCGGCGTCCCGATTGCGATCGAACCGCCAGTTCTTCACCGCAAGCCCTGCCCGGTAGAGCGGCACCAGCGGCAGCAGCAAGGGACGCCGCACGCTCATACTCGACTGCTCCCGGTTCCGTTCCGCGCCAGGGGCACAAGCGCCTGCACCGTACGTTCGGTCGCGCCCCGTTGCGATTCATAGAAGACGCGTGCACGCTCACCGGTCGCGATTACCTCGGGTTCTGCCGTGAGGCAATCGGAGAACCAGAGCGCCAGCTCACCATTCTGAACGATCGTGATTGCCTTCTGCGCGCGCATCGCATCGACCATGGCGCGAAAGTTCTCAGAGTGCGGACCCATGGCGACGGGGACGCCGAACTGCGCGGCCTCCAGCGGATTGTGGCCGCCTTTCGCGACCAGGCTGCCGCCAACGAACGCACCGGCCGCAAGTGAATACAGCGGCGCGAGCTCGCCCACGGTGTCGACCAGCAGCACGGATTTGCCGGCAATCGAAAAAGGAGCCTCGCGCCACGCGCTCAGTGCGGTGAGGGGGAGGCCGGCGCGCCGCACCATTGCAGCCACTTCGCTGCTGCGCTGCGGATGGCGCGGCGCCAGCATGAGCACCGAGGGCGAGTTCTCCGCAGCGGCAGCGATCGCGAAGGCCTCGACCGCAGCGATCTCCTCACCCTGGTGTGTGCTGCCCGCGACCAGAACGCGGGCGCCGCGCGGCAGGTTTGCGCGAAGGACGATTGCAAGCGGCGAGTCGGGATTCGCCGCGGTGTCGTACTTCAGGTTACCCACGGTCACGACGCGGTCCGCTGGCACACCGATCTCTCGCCAGCGCGCCGCGTCCTGCTGGCTCTGCGCCAGCAACAGCGATACGTTGCGCAGCAGCGGCCGCCACAGGAGACGCAGCGCACGGTAGCGCGGCAGCGAGCGGTCGCTCACACGGGCGTTCGCCACAGTAACCGGAACGCCAGCGCGCGTGCATTCGTCGAGCATACGCGGCCACAGTTCGCTTTCCATCAGCACCAGCAGCGCAGGCTTCAACGCTTGCAGGAAGGCGCGCACGGCGAATGCGAAATCGAGCGGGTAGAAGAAGACGCGGTCTGGCCCAAAGCGTTCCCGCGCGATCTGCTGACCGGTGGGCGTCGTCGTGCTCACCACCACGGCGTAGCCCGGCAGCGCCGATTCCAGGTCGTGAATCAAGCGCACGGCTGCGAACGTCTCGCCCACACTTACGGCATGCACCCAGATCGCGGGTCGGCCTGCAACATAGTCAACGACCCGCCGCGGCACCATGCCCAGCCGTTCGCGCAAACCCTGCCGGTAGCGGCCCTGCCGCAGCATGCGCCAACCCCACACGGGAGCGCTGAGCAGAAGCGCGACGAGCAGTGCAACGGAATACAGGGGCATACGCGGTGGACTGCTTCACTTTATCCTGCTGGCGGAGCGGATCTACGGCGCCGCTCTCACGTTGACCTGCGGAGTTTTCGACCGTAGAAGGCACGCGGACGGGAGTGCCGCAAACCCGGCGTTCGCCCTGAGGTCTTCCAGTCTCGCCTGTCGTCTAATGGTGTGTATGCGTCTTGCGCTTATTTTTAGTGTTTCACTGCTCCTGGTCTGTGGAGCGCCCCGACTTCTGGCGGCAAAAAAAGCACCGCCCGCGCCCGATGCCAGCACCGTGGCTGCGCGTGACACGCATGACAAAGACAAGATCACGGTCGCAGCCGAGCCGTTCGACACACGCAACAAGGCCGACTTCTTCCGCAACGACTACGTTGGCCACAGCATCATGCCCATTCGCCTTTTCGTGAAGAACGACAGCGACACGCCGCTCGACCTGGGCGATGTCCGCATCCAGTTCATCGCGGCGGATGGCAGCAAGCTGCCCGCGGCGACGCCCGACGAACTGAACCGCCGGCTCTTCCGCTTCAAGGACATTCAGCCGCGCCACGTGCCCGGCACGCCGATCACGTATCACTCCACGCCCGTTGACAAGAAGATCCAGGACGACGACAAGGATTTCAGCTTCACGCAGACCACGGTCGCGCCGCACACCACGGCAACCGGCTTCCTGTTTTATGACACGCGCGACCTGGATGACCCGGTGCTGCGGCACGCGGAAATCTACCTGAAGCAGGCGCACTTCGCCGACGAGAAGCACACCGAGCTGTTCGCCTTCACCGTGCCTCTGGATAAATATGTCGACGCCGAGAAGGCAGCGAAAGCTACCGGCGATAAGTCGGGTACAGACAAGCCGTCCGAGGGCAAAGACGAGAAGAGTAAATCTGAGTGAGCGAAAGCGGACTTTACATTCGCGATGCCGTTGCAGCGGACGTGCCGGAGATCGCCTCACTGATACGCGAGCTTGCCCTGTATGAGAAGGAACCGGCCGCGGCAAAGGCGACCGAAGCCGACCTGTTGCGCGATGGTTTTGGACCCGAGCCTTACTTTCGCTGCCTGTTACTGGAGGCTAAAACACAGGCAGGCACACGCGCCGTTGCCGGGTTTTCGCTGTACTTCTTCCAGTACTCCACGTGGGAGGGCCGGCCCTCGCTGTACCTGGAAGACCTTTTCGTGCGGCCCGAGTACCGCGGTCGCGGCTTCGGCAAGGCGATGCTGCAACGCCTGGCGCAGATTGCGGTCGAGCGCGGCTGCACGCGCTTCCAGTGGGAGTGCCTGGACTGGAACACGCCCTCACTCGCCTTTTACGAGAGCATGGGGGCGAACGTGCTGCGCGAGTGGCTGAACCTGCGGCTCACCGGCGACGCACTCGCACGGCTTGCCGCAGGTTCACCGTTGCGTTAGAGCGGAGGCTGCCCGTTCGATGCGGTCAGGCCGCCGTCCACCGGCAGGTTCACACCCGTGACGAAATGGGCGGCCTCGCTGGCAAGGAAGAGAATCGGTCCGGCGATGTCGGCCGGTTCCGCGCCGCGTCCCAACGGAATGCGTTCTTCGAACCGCTTGATCAGCTTTGGATTCGCCTTCATCGCCTTCGTCATTGCGGTATACACCAGCGACGGATTGACCGCGTTCACGCGAACGCCGTTCTTCGCCTCATCCAATGCCAGCGCGCGGGTAAAGTTGGTGATCGCGCCCTTGGCCGCGTTGTAAAAAGAATGGTTCCAGTCACCGCCGAGGCCTGACACGCTGGACACGTTCACGACGCACCCTTTCGACTTGCGCAGGTGCGGCATCGCGAACCGGATCATGTAAAAGTAGCCGTTCAGGTCGGTGCCCATCACGCGCTCCCATTCCTTCAGGCTGCCTTCGTCCACCGCGCCCATGTGGTCCACGCCGGCGTCGTTCACCAGCACGTCGAGCCGGCCGAACCTCTTCACGGCGTCCGCGATCAGATCTTCGCAGTCGTCCGGGTCGGCGGTATTGATCACGCGGGCCATGCCGCGGCTCTCGCCCAGGTCCTCGGTCAGCTTTTTCAGGCCCGACTTGTCTTTGTCGGCCAGCACCAGCGTGGCACCCGCCTTGGCAAAGGCGCGCGCGGCTGCTTCACCGATGCCGGATGCGGCGCCGGTGACCAGCACAATCTTGTCTTGAAACGAAAACATGCAAATACCCTCACCCGAGTGGGATGCGCGTTCCCCGGTACCACGGTCATGCCGGGTACCACGGTCATGCCGGGCGCCAGGGTAAGGGCAAGCGCCTGCGGGTTTACCACCAATACGGACGCCGATGGTAGCCATACGGGTGGCTGTAGAAGGTGCCGTAGGGGTGATAGGAGGGCTGCCAGCTATAGCCGTTCCAGACGTAACCGTAGTTCGCTGGTCCGTAGGGGCCGTAGCCGCGGTACTGCGGGTATGCCCAATACGGGCTGTAGCCGTACCAGCGATGGCGATGGAGAAGCAGGACGACGATCAGAAGCAAGAGCAGCATGGCACAACGCTCCCGGCGCAAACTGCGCCCGAAAGAGATACGCAGGCCCACAGCCAGGAGTTCCGAGGGCGAAAATAGTGGACCCACCGTCTACAATCAAAATGACGGAGCGTACGTGCTGAGCCAATCAGGTTTGCCACCGGAAGAAGAGGAACGCCGCAAGCTCGTGCGGGTCGTTAAGCGCGTGCGGAGCCGCGAAGAACAGGATGACGAAGCGCTCACCTATTGGATGAGCCGATCCCCCGACGAGCGTGTCCAGGCCGCTCTGGACATTACAGAAATGGCATTGTCGACGAAGGGTTACGATGCAAACCGCATGGCACGATCAGATCGAACTCTTACGCGTATTCAACGAGAACGGCGTTGAATACTTGATCGTGGGAGCGTTCGCGGTGAGCCGGTATTCCGAGCCACGCGCTACCAAAGACATCGATCTTCTGCTTCGCAATACCGAGGAAAACAGTCAGGCGATCTACCGCGCACTTGCCCGGTTTGGCGCACCATTAGCAGGAATCACACCTGCGGATTTTGCCGTTCCTGAAGGCATGCTGCAGATCGGAGTAGAACCCGTCCGTATCGACCTGATGCAAAGCCTCTCCGGCATCTCGACGGAGGAGGCTTGGGCGAGGCGTGTCGCCGGAACATTTACTCCAGAAGAGATACCCGTGTTCTACATCAGCGTAGATGACCTGATTGCAGCGAAACTGGCGGCCGGAAGACCTCGCGACCTGCTGGACGTTGCGGCCATACGGAAAGCACAGGCAAAGTGGCAAGCCATGCAGGACTCGTCCGAGTGAAAAAAATTCATGTCATCGGCGGCGGGCTTGCCGGGCCTGAGGCGGCGTTGCAGGCAGCTCGCTCTGGGTGCGAGGTGACGCTGTTCGAAATGCGGCCGCACCGCTCGACTGAGGCGCACCAAACGGCCGACTTTGCCGAACTGGTCTGCTCCAACTCGCTGAAGAGCGAGAGCGAAAACACCGCGCCCTGGCTGCTCAAGCAAGAGATGCGTTCTGCCGGTTGCATTCTGCTGGAGGAGGCCGACGCGTGCGCCGTGCCCGCGGGTCATGCCTTGGCCGTGGACCGGCAGCAGTTCTCGCAGCGAGTAGCGGACCGCATTGCTGCCGAGCCGCGCATCACGGTGATCCGTGAAGAGGTCACGAGGATTAAGGAAGATGGCGATCACCTTACGGTTCTGGCGACCGGGCCGCTGACCAGCCCGGCGCTCACCGCCGAGCTGCAGCGGCTTACCGGCACCGATCACCTGAGCTTCTACGACTCGATCGCGCCCGTGGTCGACGCGACCACCATCGACATGGAGCGCGTGTACTTTGCGGCGCGCTGGGACAAGGGCACGGCGGACTACATCAACTGCCCGTTTACCCGCGAGGAGTACGACCGCTTCTATGAAGCCCTTGTGGCCGCGCATGAGGTGGAAGCGAAAGAGTGGGAGCGGCTCGACTACTTCGAGGGCTGCCTGCCGATCGAGGAACTCGCGCGGCGCGGGCGCGATACTCTGCGGTTCGGCTGCATGAAGCCGGTGGGTTTGCGCAACCCGCGCACCGGGCAAACGCCGCACGCCGTGGTGCAGTTGCGGCAGGAGAACCTGCGCGCGGACAGCTATAACCTGGTCGGCTTTCAAAACCACATCAGATATGGCGATCAGAAAGCAGTGCTGCGGCTGATCCCGGGGCTCGAGAACGCCGAGTTTTTGCGCTACGGGCAGATCCATCGCAACACCTATATTCATTCGCCGTCGCTGCTGACCGAGACGCTGCAGCTGCGCGCGCATCCGAGCGTTTTCATCGCCGGGCAGCTGAGCGGTGTGGAAGGCTACACCGAGTCGATCGCAGGCGGCATGCTGGCGGGCCGGTTTGCGGCGTCGGTCGCGCGCGGCGAGCAGCCGGCAGCAGCGCCACGGCTGAGCGCGAACGGGTCGCTCCTGCCCTACATCACGCATGCGGATACGAAGCG
>CAXUEG010000013.1:6276-11342 GCA_964249935.1 uncultured Terriglobus sp. | reverse complement strand
AAGAGGTGCGCCGAATGGTGCGCGACAAGAGGGAGCGGCAGCGTATGCAGTGCGATCGCGGCCTTACGGCCTGGCGGGAATGGCTGGCGGGTGCGACTTCTGACCGGTTCTCTCCGGACGGTACGCCGACCGAAACTTACGCGCTCTGATGTATGGAGCGGCACTTCCCCATTCGTGCCGGTGTCTCTTAAACAGGGGTTGTGGCGATCGTATGCCGGACCGGAGGAGATCGGTAATGCGGAGCCGGCGTTTGCCGTTGGATCTATTCATTCCGGATCCGTGCCAGGAGAGCTGGGACGCGATGCGCGACAGCGGTGTGGCGCGACGGCACTGCGAGCACTGCCAGAGCGCTGTGGTGGACACTCCTGGTGCGTGAGGCGCGGGCCAGCGTTGTTCCTGCCGCGGGCCTGTTGCGAACACCTGTGCTGGCGGGAGCGGTGCTGGCCGGCAGCGCATTGAGTGTGCCGGCCCAGACCCGTGCGCATACAGGCCCGCCACCGCTCTCATGCGCGGAGGTGACGGCGCTGCGGCAGCCAGTGCCGTCGCAGCCCGGCGTGGTCCTGTCCGCACCGGCGGCGGCCGCGCTCTCCGCGCCATCGCCGGCACCGGCTCCGCCACTGCACCCGGCGGCGCCGCCCAAGGCTCAGGCGCAGGGCGTAACCATGGGCAAGCCGGCGATCCCGCTGGTGCTGCTGCGTGGTACCGTCCGTCTGCCGCGAGGCCGCAGCGTTCGCAACAGTCTGGTCTACGCGCAGAACGCGCACGGCTCCTCCACAACCTTCGCCGTGGGTGCGGACGGCAGCTATGCCGGTGCACTACCGCCGGGCAAGTACCGGCTGCGGATCGATGTACGCGCGGACGACGCCGAGTTGTACGCGGCAGTCGATGACGTTGTGCTGACCGGTCCCGCCGTGACGCGCGATCTGACACCCCAGGGACCGGTGACGGTGACTGCGGGAGCGCCAGCATTGGCGCCCTCGGCCAGTTCCCGCAAGCCGTGAAAGTGCGCAGGCAACCAACCCGGCCCGGCTCACGTATCTTTGTGTGCACAGATGTGAATGTGCGCAGAATGGCGTAAGCGGTACCGGAGGTTTGGCGATGCGCGTGTATTCCGCGGGTGAGGCAATCGGGCCAGCGTGGAAACACACCAAGGCGCTGATGTGGCAGGACCGCCGCTGGGGACGGCTGCTGAAGCTGGCGCTGGTGGCGATTGGGGCAGAGCTGGGGACGAGCTTCAACTTCAATCTAAGTGGCTTCCGCAATCATGGGACCGATCAGGCAGCTGCTGCGATCTTCGCGGGTCTTGCGATTTTCGTGATGATGTTTGCGCTGGTTTTGTTTGTGGTCTATCTGTACCTGGGATCGCGACTGCAGCTTGCGCAGTTCGACATCCTGGTGCTGCGCGATCCGATGGTGGCGCCCGCTTGGGAGCGGCACGGCCGGCAAACATGGCGCTGGGCCGGGTTGAAGGTTTCCATCATGATCGGCGTGTTGGTGGCGCTGCTGCCTCTGCTGATTCCGGCGGCCCCGATCTTTGTTGCGTTCATGAAGACGATGGAGCCGGTTGCGGACAGTGCCCCGGGGCACCTGCCGCCGATTCACTGGGCGGCGTTTCTGCTCGCGTTTGCTGAGGTGTTAACGATCGTCATCGTTGGGGTGATGCTGATCCGGTTTGTGACATCGCTGGTGCTACCAGGGGTAGCCATCGAGGACTTGCGGTTCGGCGATGCGCTGAAGCGCGGATGGCAGATTTTCCGGGCGGACGTGCCGGGCATGCTCTGGTTTGCAGTGCTACAGCCAGTGTTCCTGGTGCTGGTTGGGCTGCTGGTAGCCATTGCTGGGATTCTGCTACTGTTGCTGCTGGCGGCGCCGTTTGAGCTGGTTGGCTTCCTGATCTGGCACGCGATGCATGCGACGGGCGCTTTGACCTGGTTCCTTCTGGGGACGCTGGGCGTGGTTGCGATGATGGTTGTTGGAGCGGTCTGGGGATGTTTGTACGTGGCGGTCAGCGGAACGCTGCTGATGTTTGCGCGTGCCTGGAGCCTGTATTTTGTGGGTGGCCGGTACCCGCAACTAGGGCAGTACCTGGAGCCGTCGCCGGCGGTGCCGGTGTGGACACCGCCGCCTTCGATGCCGCGGGACGACGATAGCGGTGGGCCGGGGTTCCCAGCCGACCCGGCGTTGGCCTGATCGTTACCATTTGTTGGGCTGCAGACCGCCGTGCGCTGCGGCGGTCCGTTCCGGTCAAGCTGCCGGGCTACGCTGCGAATCGCGATCAGGCGCTAGCGAGCTGGGTGGCCTTGTGCTTGAGCGGATCGAGGAACTGTTCTTCGGTCTGGCCCTTGTGCGGGTACACGCTCACGCCACCGGCGTCAACGAACTGCGTATCGGTGATACCGATGAACCCGAGGATCTGGCGGAGATACGGTGTGGCCAGGTCGTAGCTGTGGAACGGGCTGCCTTCACTGTAGTCGCCGCCCTTGGCGATCACGACGGTGGCCTTTTTCCCTTCCACAAGTCCTTTCGGGCTACCGGTGGCATAGGAGAAAGTGCGGTTGACGCGGACAAGGTGATCGATCCAGGCCTTGAGCACGGCAGGAATGCTGAAGTTGTAAAGCGGGGTGGTGATCAGGATGTGGTCCGCGGCTTCGAGCTCTGCAATGAGCTCATCGCTGAGCTTGAGCGCGGCCTTGTGCGCGTCGGTGTGCTGGTCCGGCGTGCTGTACGCACCCTGAATCCACTGAACATCGACATAGGTTGGCTGGTTGAAGGCGAGATCGCGGGTGGTGACGGCAGCGCCGGGGTGCGCGGCCTGCCAGGCTTCGGTGAAGGCGTCGCCAACGCGGCGGGAGACGGATGCGTTGCCGCGCGGGCTGGCGTCGATGCGAAGAAGAGATGCCATGATGATGCTCCTGAAGTGGGTTCTGCGGTCGGGATCGGTTCGATATCGAACTATCGTCTTGGATGAGTGGTGTGCGCTCGGCGGTTCACAACAATATTGAGGTGTGAGCAGGCATTGCGTGAGGTTGCCGGAACAGCCTCTCGGCATGGGCCGTGCTGCTTGTACCTGCTGCGTGCGGTGTCGAGGCGCTAGCGCAGCTTTCCCAGCAGCCCGTTCGCCAGATAGATGAGTCCCACGCCGCTGAGCACGCAGGGCAGCGCGTATTTACGGGAGGCCGCGGAGCGCCGCACCTCCGGCAGGAAATCGCTTGCCGCCATTTGGATGAAAAAGCCCGCGGCGACGGCCAGCAGGGCGACGGAGCTTGCCACACTGGAAAACCAGCGCAGGGCAAACAGGCCGCCGACGAAGGGCGCGACGGCATCGGCCAGCAGAAAGCCGTAATCCAACGGGCGCGGTTTGCGGCCGGCCGTGGTGAGCAGAACGGTGTTCATGCCATCGCCCAGGTCATGGGCGGCAATGCCGACAGCCACGGCGTACCCCGCGGAATGCGACGCGGCGAACGCGGCGCCAATGGCCATGCCGTCGCGCAGACTGTGAAAAATGAGCATGGCTCCGGCGACGTGTCCGACGGAAAGCCTGGGAAAACGTGAGTGCTCCCCCGCGGCAACGCTGTCGGCGGCAAACTCCAGCGCGAAGAAGCCAAGCAGCGAAAGCAGCGTGAGCGTCATGATGCGGCTGACGGACGTACCCGACGCTGTACCCAGCAGGATTGCTTCCGGCAAGAGATCCAGAAACGCCGCCCCCAGCAGCAATCCAGCACCGACCGCCAGCATGAGGTGCAGCCAGCGCCGGAAGCGGACCGCGAGCAAGCCGCCGGCAAGCGTGGCGATCACCGGGAAACCAAAGAGTGCGAACGGAATTGCCACTGGGAATACGTTATCAGTAACGGTCCGTCCCGCTGGCTGGAACTGATGCTCGGGTCGTTCTTTGCCCGACGAGTTCTGCCCAGTTCCTGGTGCTTCTCACGTTTTTCTGACCGAATGTGTGCGGATCGTTTGCATTTTTGATGGAGGTGCGACTAGTGTGTGAATACTTCACCTATTTTGCGGTTTTGTCGTTGCCGAAAGGCTCGCAGTGCACTCCCCCGTGCTATGCGGCTCCCCGTGTTCGGACGCGAATGCCCCGTCGCGTCTCCTGCTTGTGTTTGGAGAGGTCTCACCGTATGTTTCGGAAGTCGTTGCAGTTCAGCGTTGTTGCCCCACTTGCCCTTGTATGCACGCTGGCTGGTGCACAAACTTTTCGCAGCACGGTGGAAGGCACCGTCAGAGACAGTTCAGGTGCGGTCGTGGTGGACGCCGCGGTCGAGTTGCGCAATCCCGCCACGGACACCGTGCTCCAGAGCAGGACGAACAAGGCGGGCGCGTACAGCTTTCCTGAGATTGCGCCCGGCATCTATGACCTGACGGTGACGGCGCCAGGGTTTACCAGCAACAAGGTAGAGAAGATGGATGTCCAGGTGACCAAGGTGGTCACGCAAGACATCACCCTGGGCCTTGGCACGGAGAATACCGTAATCGAAGTGGCAGCCAATGCCGCGGTGCAGACCGATACAGAATCCAGCGCGCTGGTCGCCGTGGTGGACTCGAAGGCGGTGCAGGATATGCCGCTGAACGGCCGCGATTTTACGCGCCTGACTCACTTCGCTCCGGGCGTGTCCGCGCTGACCAACTCGGTTAATGGGCAGCGCACGACCTCGATCAACTTCCAGGTGGACGGCGCGGACAATGTGGACTCGTGGCTGGGGATTGTGGCGTCGAATCAGGGCGGCATCGCAAGCGTCGCGGGCGGCTTGATTCCGATTGAAGCGATCGATCAGTTCTCCATGCAGGAGGGTGGCGAGGCGGACCAGGGCCGCAACGCGGGCGCGAACAGCAATATGGTGCTGCGCAGCGGAACCAATCAGATTCACGGGGACGCTTTCTATTACGACCGCAACGAATTTTTTGCGGCCATCTCGCCGGTGAATGCGGTGAACTCAAAGAAGAACCTCTTGCGCAACCACCAGGGCGGGTTCACCCTGGGCGGCCCGATTCTTCGGGATAAGACATTTCTGTTCCTGGCCGGCGAGTTCCAGATCGCAAAGATCAATACTGCGATCGTGGAC
>CAXUEG010000013.1:0-6266 GCA_964249935.1 uncultured Terriglobus sp. | reverse complement strand
CGTGGACACCGTGCTGAGCGATCAGTGGGTTGCGGCAGCAACGTCCTTTATGGGCAACGCCGCGTTCAAGAAGACGCCGACGCAGCTGAGCGGAAATTTGTACAACCTGCTGTTCCCGAACGCTACCAAGACGGCGGCGGCGGCGAGCAACAACTTCCTGCCGCAAGGCCTGTCGAACTACAACAGCTATAACGGCATTATCAAGCTCGATCACCATTTCAACGACAGGCACACGCTGTCGCTGCGGTACCTGGGGACTACGGGCACGCAGACCGCTCCCACCTCTTCGTACTACGCGGAGTACTTTCAGACGGCGCCCATGCACATCCACAACTTCTCCGTCGTGGATAACTACACGCTCAGCTCCAAGCTTCTGAACCAGCTGACACTGGGAACCAATTACTTCCTCCAGACGTTCAACGACGCCGATCAGAACTTCAATCCTGGGACCAATGCCGGGTTGAATCTTGGTCTCACGGGGATCGTCGCCGCGGGCGCGCCGACCATCTCGATCAGCTCGTTCGATATCACCGGCGCAACGCAGCCTTCCGGCCGGACGGACGTGACCGGCCACATCACCGACACACTGCATTGGACGCTGGGCCGCCATAACCTGAAGTTCGGTGGCGAGTACCGTCGCATGAACGTCAATTTCGAGTACTACTCCAATTCACGCGGCAGCTTCACGTTCGACGGTACGCGAGGGCCCTGGTTCACGAACCAGACTACGGGCAAGCAGGGCACCACGTGCAACGCCAGTGCCACGTCGGCGTATAACGCTGTGGTCGCGCAGTACGGGCTCAGCAGCAGCCTGGTCACGTGCACGCAGCTGGCGTATGTCGCGGATTTTCTAGCCGGCACTCCTTCCAGTTCGTCAGGCGCCAAGCTGCTGCAGGGCAATTTGCAACGGGTGTATCTGCTGAACACGGAAGAGGCATGGGCGCAGGATGATTTCAGGGTGAATAAACACCTGAACCTGAACCTCGGCCTGCGCTACACGGTTCCTGGCGTGGTTCACGCGGAACGAAACGACGTGTACAGCTTTGTGCCGGGCGCTACGCCGGGCTTTCAGCCTGGGCTGTACAACAACTACTACCTTGCGGTCGCGCCACGCGTGGGCTTCTCCTATGCGTTCCGCGACGACAACGCCACCGTGCTGCGCGGGTCGTGGGGACGGTTCTATGACATGCCCGGCGCGTACACGTATGTCTACGGCACGAGCACCAATGGCGGCGCTTCGTATGCGCAAAACAACCCTGCCGGTCCCGATGCCGCTGTGACCTACATCAACAACGCACTGGGTCCATGGCAGGTGGGGGTGAACCCGTTTGTCGGCGTCGCTGCGCCAACCGTAGGCGCGGTGGGCGTCGATCGCAACATCAAGATGCCCTACTCGGACGTGTTCAGTTTGAACGTCGAACAGCAGCTTTCGAGGAACTTGCTGTTCAACCTCGGGTATGTGGGTACGGAGGGCCGCCGCCTGCCGATGCTGCTGGACATCAACCAGCCGCAGGCGATCGGCACGGGCAGCTATGCCGCGCGGCCCTATGACTCGGTCACAAGCTTTACCAACGAGAACGCGGCGTTCGTGGGCACGAAGCTGCAGGGCATTAATCAGCTGCGCGGGGCGGCCTCCGCAAACTTTAACTCGCTGCAGACGACGCTTCGCGGTGTCAACTACCACGGTCTGTCCGGTGTGTTCAATTACACGTGGAGCAAGTCCATGGATGATGGTTCGTCGCCGACCACGCCCATGAACAGTTACAACCTGCACCAGGACTACGGCCTGAGCACCTTTGACGCGCGCCACGTGATCAACGGCAACATCTTTTACACGGTGCCCACATTTCTGCACTCTCTGTCGCGCGTTACCGGCGGTTTCCAGCTGAACGCGCTCTATACCTACTCCAGCGGTCTGCCACTTAGTCCGCTGGTGAGCGGCGATAACAGCAAGACGTACCAGCTGAAAGACCGGCCGAACGTCAATCTTGCCGTCAATCCCTACACCGGGACCATTCTGAACACCAGCACAGCGACGGCACGCTCCTACCGCTATCTGCAAAATAACGGGGCGTTCACGGTTCCGACGGTCGGCACTTACGGCAATGAAGTACGCGACTCGTTCATCGGACCGAACTTCCGCACTGTCGACTTTTCTTTGTTCAAGCGCACGCCCATCACGGAGCGGGTGAACACAGAATTCCGCGCCGAAGTATTCAATATCTTCAACTTCAACAATTTCGCGGCGCCTTCGGTATCTAACATCACCAGCGGCTCCTTCGGCACGATCACCAATACCCGCAACGGCGCGGCAGCCCCCGGCATTGGGTTTGGTGAGCCATTCAACGTGCAGTTCGCCTTCAAGGTCAGCTTCTAACCCGCAAAGCACCAGAAGCCCGTCGCCGTGACACTGCGGTGGCGGGCTTTTCTGGTTGCGCTGACACGGCCTCTTTCCACTCCAACGTTCCCCACCGAAAGCGAGAACGACTTGATGATCCGCAGAAAACAGAAGCTCTCACTGGCCGCATGTGCGGTCGCCGTTTTATTCGGAACTGTGCAGGCGCAGCAGGACGCGGCCGGCGGCGATCGGGTCGACCTGAATGCGCTGACCGCGATCAAGCGTGAGGCCTTCAACCGTTCGCAGGTGATGGAGAACCTCTACTACATCAGCGAGGTCTACGGTCCGCGCGTGAACAACAGCCGCAACCATCGCGCCGCGGCCGAGTGGGCCATGCAGCAGATGAAAAGCTGGGGATTGCAGAACGTGCATCTGGAGACGTGGGGGCCGTTCGGGAATGGGTGGCAGATCAAGAAGTACTATGGCGCTCTGGAGACGCCGGCCTACGCGGCGCTGGTCGGGTTTCCGCTGGCATGGACACCGGGCACAGACGGCCCGGTGACCGGCGATGCGGTGCTGGCGCCGATCCGCGGGCCACAGGACTTCAGCAAATGGCATGGCAAGCTGCAGGGCAAGATCGTGCTGCTGGCGGAGCCAAAGGTGATCGAAATGCACACCGCGGTCGAGGCGCACCGGCTGACCGAAGAGGAGATTCAGCAGCGCGCGATGACACCGGACCCGGCACGCCTGAACCGCGGCTTCGCGGGACCCGCCAACGCTGTGCCGAACCCGAACCAGGCTTTCTCCACCGCGGCGCCGTCAGGCATGGTGCTGCGTAACCAGATCAACCAGTTCCTGAAAGACGAAGGCGCGCTGGTTGGTGTGAATTACGGGTACAACGGCGACGGAGGCACCATCTTCGCCAGCTACGGCGGATCCCAGAATCCGAGCGACCCGGTCGGTCCGCCGATGGTTGCGATCACGCCGGAACAGTACAACCGCATCGCACGCCTGGTGCAGCATGGTGCCGCTCCCAAGCTGACCTTCGACATTCAGGTGGAGTACCAGAAGGACGACCTGATGGGCTTTAACGTGATCGGTGAGATTCCCGGCACCACGAAGAAGGATGAAGTCGTGATGCTGGGTGGCCACTTCGATAGCTGGCAGGGCGGCACCGGCGCGACCGACAACGGTACCGGCTCCGCGGTTGCGATGGAGGCCATGCGCGTTCTGGCGACGACGCATAAGCCCATGGCGCGCACCGTACGCGTGGCGCTATGGGGTGGCGAAGAAGAGGGCCTGTATGGATCGCTGGCCTATGTGCAAAAGCACTTTGCGCCGCGCGACACCATGAAGCAAACGCCGGAGTACGCGAAGTTCGACGTGTACTTTAACGATGACGGCGGCTCGGGTCGTTTTCGCGGTGTGCAGGCGCTGGGCAACGACCAGCTTGCTGCGATTTTTCGCTCCTGGATTTTGCCGATTCGCGACCTCGGGATCGAGGCCGTGACGGGTGTGACTGCCGGTCCCACGGTGCAGCCGGGCGGCACGGACTCGACCAGCTTTTCGTACATCGGCTTGGACGGGATCGGATTTATGCAGGACCCGCTCGAGTATGGCTCGCGCACCCACCACAGCAACATGGACCTGTATGACCGGGTGCAGCCGGGCGACGTGGAACAGGGCGCGGCCATCGAAGCATGGTTCGCCTACAACGCCGCGACCCGGCCGGAGATGCTGCCACGCATGGAAACACCCGCACCCTTACCGCCTGGCAAGGTTGCCGGAATGGAGTAGCTACACGGATGACCTGCGTAGAGGTACGGAAGGCAAAGTTTACTGGCGCGCTAGGCGACGGTGTTACGCAGTGTCCCGACAGGATCAATGGTAATCTCCACGACATCACCACTTTGCAACGTAAAGTCATCGCCGGGGACGATGCCAGTGCCGGTCATGAGGAGCGCGCCGGTGGGAAAGCTGTTGTCGCGATACAGGTAGCGGACCAGCTCCTGCGGGTCACGCTTTAGCTCGGCAAGCGTGGTTTCGCCGTTGAAGGCCGGCTTCCCGTCGCGCGTGATCGTCAGGCGAATGGCCGTCGTCTTCGGCAGCGGATCGGGCGAGAGCAGAAGGCACGGACCAAGCGCGCACGAGCCGTCATAGACCTTGGCCTGCGGCAGGTAGAGCGGGTTCTCGCCCTCGATGTCGCGCGAGCTCATGTCGTTTCCGACCGTGTAGCCGACGATCTTGCCGTGCGGATCGATCACCAGGGTCAGCTCTGGCTCGGGCACAGACCACTCCGCGTCGGAACGGACGCGCACGCTGCCGCCCGGAGCGACCACACGGCGCGCCGTGGCCTTGAAAAACAACTCAGGCCGTTCTGCCTCGTACACACGGTCATAGAATGTGCCACCGCCCGCGTCCTTCGACTCCTCGATGCGCGCGCTGCGACTGCGATAGTAGGTGACGCCGGCCGCCCAGACTTCCTGCGATCCGATTGGCGCCAGCAGAGCTTCCTCTGTCGGAGCACTGACCGCAGGCCCATTCATCGCGTCGTGGCAAAGCGCCTGCAGGTCCTCACTGGTCAGCAGATCGTCCCACGACGCGACGCTCATGGTGTAGAAGGTCGCGTCGTCTTCGGTGAGCAGGATGCCGCGGCGAGTGTTGTAAAGCTTCATGGTTGTTGGATGCTCGCGACGGATCAGATCCGCATTTTCCCGAGGCCGTCGTGTTGTGACGCAGGCGCAGTGGTGCTCAGGGCTACGGCATCGCTCGCTTCGCCCATATCTTCGCGACCGAGCGCAAGACGAGTGATGATGGTGTCCGCGTCATACACGCAGCCGCCCCAAACACCACCGGAAGCCTGCACGAGTGCGGCCCAAAGCCGCGTATCGTCCGGCAGCGCGGCGTGCGGCGCTAGGTCCTCGCGCGGTCGGCGCGATGCAAGAACGCGCGCGCCCTCTTCCGCGGTAAACCTGACCGTGCTGCCTTCGCGAGGTTCGCCGATCAGGTGAACCTCGCCGTGCAGGGCGTTGCGGTCGATCGCAATCTCGATGATGTCGCCATCGCACACGCGGCCGATCGGTCCGCCGGCCAGCGCCTCCGGCGAGATATGACCGATGCAGGCGCCGGTCGAAACGCCCGAGAAGCGCGCATCGGTGAGCACAGCGACATCGCGGCAGAACGGCAGGGCCTTGAGCGCGGAGGTGATCTGGTAAATCTCCTGCATGCCCGCGCCCAGCGGGCCGCCGCAGATGAGCACGAGCACATCGCCCGGCAGAACGATGCCGCGCTTGATTGCGTCGATGGAGGCGGCCTCGGTGATGAAGACGCGGGCTGGTCCGGTGTGGCGGTACACGTTATCGGCGTCGACCAGCGCAGGATCGATCGCGGTGCTCTTGATCACGCTGCCTTCGGGGGCGAGGTTTCCTGTGGGGAAGCAGACCGTCGCGGTCAGGCCGCGGGACCGTGCACGGTCCGGCGTAAAGATCACCTCGTCCGGGTTGACGCCGTCGAGTTCACACAACCTGTTGCGCAACGTAGCGCGTCTCTCGCTCCCCTGCCACCAGTCCAGGTTGTCGTTCAGCGTGGTGCCGCTCACGGTGCGCACACCGGTGTCGAGCAGGCCGGCGCGGCGCAGGTGCAGCATCACTTCCGGAACACCGCCCGCGAGAAACACCTGCACCGTTGCATAGCCACGCGGCCCGTTGGGCAGCGCATCCACAAGGCGCGGAACCTCGCGGTTCACCGCGGTCCAATCGGCAATCGTCGGCCGCGGCAGACCGGCCGCGTGTGCGATGGCGGGAATGTGCAGCAAGAGGTTCGTGGAGCCGCCAAATGCCGCGTGCAGCACCATCGCATTGCGGATCGCCGCCGGTGTGAGGATGTCGCGCGTGCCCCACCCGAGCGCCGCAAGCTGCAGCAGCGCGCG
>CAXUEG010000012.1:26559-27234 GCA_964249935.1 uncultured Terriglobus sp. | reverse complement strand
CCTGCTCCGCTACTTCGCGCGCGAAGAGCCGCTCCCGTTCCGGCAAACGATCGATTCTGTGGCGGGTCATCCTGATTCCGCACCGGACCCGAACGTGGATTCGGAGTTCAACGGCGAGCTGGTACCGAACGGCATCCCGCTCACCTCCAATCCGAACCCTGGTCCGGTCAATCCGGCTTATGCAGCGCTGCAGACGAGTCCAGCGTTCATCGACCAGAACCGGTTGGAAAACCGCATCCACCATGCGGTGCAATCCGCGTACGCAGGTGGCGTTTACAACCCGAACTGCGACACCTGCGATAACGGTGCATTTTCCTTCGGCAATGTGCCGCGCGTTACGGGTGAGGTTCGCAACTACAACTACGAAAACGAGGACTTCAGCTTTTTGAAGAAAACGCCGCTGAGTGAGGGTGTGACCTTCTTTCTCAAGGTGGAAATGCTGAATGCCTTCAACCGCCACGTCTTCACCACCCCCAACACGGACGTGAAAGCCGCGAACTTCGGCGTTCCGACCGGCGACATCAATGGACCGCGGCACGTGCAACTCACCGCACGGTTCCAGTTCTGACACTGGGACAGAGCAGACCGGCAGGAGCACGAAAACTCGTGCTCCTGCCATTTCTCTTTCAGGGGATAGCTGCGTTCGAGTAAATTGATGTGCTTTGAAAGAGAGGC
>CAXUEG010000012.1:25497-26549 GCA_964249935.1 uncultured Terriglobus sp. | reverse complement strand
CTCCTGATTGCCTGGTGGTGTTTCGGCGGCTTTGTTGCGAACGGGCAGTTCGCGCCTTTGCGATCAACCAATGCGAAAACAGAGGCTCTGGTCCATGAGGCGAAGCTGCACAGCGATGCTGGCGAGACTGTTGAGGCAGAAGAACTCCTGCGTACAGCTTTGGAGGCCGATCCTCAATCCGTTGCGGTCAATAACGCACTAGGAAAGCTGTTTTTGGAACGGAACCACTGGCCGGATGCGATGGAGCGATTCGAATCTGTGCTGCACCTCAACACGCGCAACGCTGAGGCGCGTGGTGGAGAAGAGAAGGCTGCCATCGCTCTGGCTCTCCACTACAGAGCGACTGGAGATGCCGAGTCTTGCCTGAAGACGCTGGAGCACGCAAGTGCTCAGGTCCCGGACGATGCCGTTCTGCTAACCGATCTCGGTATCCAGGCACAGGCGATGGGGAAGTTGAAAGCGGGAAAAGACGCACTGCAGGCAGCCTTGGTGTCGGCACCAGGCAGTGCGACAGCCGTTTACGCACTCGGGCGAGTGGAGATGGATTTGCAGGACTTTCCTGCCGCAGAGCGAGAGATCCAGGCGTACCTGCGGCAGCGGCCCAATGACGCCACAGCGCACTTCGGCTTGGGCCGCGTGTACCAGATGGAACAGCGTCCGGATGCGGCTACCCTCGAATTCCAGAAATCTATCAGCCTGCAGCCCGGCCAATCGGAATCGCAGTATCAGCTGGGCCAGATTGCGCTGGAGGCGAACCGGGATGACGAGGCCCGTGCCGATTTTGAGAAGGTAGTGAGCCGCGTGCCGTCGCACGGTGGCGCTTTGACGGGCCTTGGAATTCTCTCGTACCGGCATAAGAACTACCCGGACGCGGAGCGGTCGCTTTCCCGGGCGGTGGCCGTCTCGCCGGACTACCAGCCGGCTCACTACTATCTGGGTCTTACGCTGCGGCGGCTCGGCCGTCAGCAGGATTCTGCAAGCGAGCTTCAGCTGGCCACGGAACTGGCTGCGAAACAGCAGGGCAAAGGCGCACCGGTCGCCGCGCCTTGAAG
>CAXUEG010000012.1:24585-25487 GCA_964249935.1 uncultured Terriglobus sp. | reverse complement strand
CCCCATCATGCTTCGTTCAGGCCGCTTTTGTGTTGCCTTTCTTTTTGCGGCCGCAACCTGCCTGATCTGCGGCTCGGTTCGCGCGCAGGCCGCCGCGACCGCACCTCCCGCACCTCACGTCGTTCCTCACTTCAGCGACGTTGCCGAGCAGCGCGGGCTGCGGTTTAAGGGGCAGGCGTATCACACCAGCAACAAGTACCTGCTGGAAACGATGGGCTCCGGTGTTGCTGTTTTCGATTACGACAACGACGGTTTGCTCGACATCTTTTTTGCGAATGGTGCTCCTATCCCCAGCCCGTCGCCTAAGGGTACGGTGCCGCAGAAAGCGTCCCCAGCGGACTGGAATCGACTCTTTCACCAGAAGAAGGACGGAACCTTCGAAGATGTGACGGAGCGAGCCGGGCTGAAGGGCGTGGGCTACGGCATGGGAGTCGCCGTGGGCGACTACGACAACGACGGCTTCGAAGATCTATTCGTCACGTCCTACGGCGGCAACCACCTGTATCACAACAACGGCAATGGAACGTTTACCGACGTAACGATCCGTTCGGGGACGGGCGGTCCCACAACGCCGGGGCAAACCTGGTCGACCTCCGCAATGTGGGTCGATCTGGACAACGACGGCCGGCTGGACCTGGTCGTGCTGCGTTACGTCACGTGGGACTTCGAAGATGTATGGTGCGGTGAGCACCGGGAGGGCTATCGCGCTTACTGCCATCCAGACATCTTCCCGGTGATTCGCCCGCTGGCGTATCACAACAACGGTGATGGAACGTTCACAGAGGTGGGAGACGCGATCGGGCTGAAGCCTGGCAAGGGACTCGGTATCGCTCTGTCAGACTTCGATGGTGATGGCAAAATCGACCTTGCCGTCGCGAACGACTCAATGCTGGAGTTCCTGT
>CAXUEG010000012.1:20098-24575 GCA_964249935.1 uncultured Terriglobus sp. | reverse complement strand
AAGAAACCGGGCTCACCGCGGAGATTGCCGTTGACAGCGACGGGCGAACGTATGCCGGCATGGGTATCGATTTTGAGGACTATGACAATGACGGCTTGCCAGACCTGGTTATAACGAACCTGGCCAACCAGAAGTATGCGCTCTACCGCAACAACGGTGACGGCTCTTTCACATATGAGACGTACCTGTCCGGGTTGGCGCGCATGACCCTGCTCCACTCCGGATGGGGAATCCGTTTCCTCGATTACGACAACGATGGCTTGAAAGACCTGCTGATTGCGCAGGGGCACGATCTGGACACGGTTCAATTGAACTATCCGCAGCTTCGATACAAAGAACCCATGCTGCTGGCGCACAACGAGGGTCAGGGCAAGTTCGTGGATGTATCGCGCGAGGCAGGGGACGTGTTCCAAGAGCCATGGGTCGGACGCGGCATGGCGATCGGCGATCTGGATAACGATGGTCGCGTGGATGCCGTAGTGTCCACGAACGATGGCTTGGCGCACATTCTGCACAACGAAACCGTATCCGCGAACCACTGGATCACACTGCTGCTGGTGGGCCACCGCTCAAACCGCGACGCAATCGGGGCAAAGGTGGAGGTCACCACTGCAAAAGGCTCGCAGTTCTTCACAGTGTCGACTGCAGGGTCATACCTGTCCTCCAGTGACAAGCGGCTTCACTTTGGTCTCGGCTCCGAGCAGACAATTCAGCGCATTGAGGTTCGCTGGCCAAGTGAGCTAAAGAGTGTTTCAGTAGACCGGCAGCTAAAGATTGACGAACCGGTCGATGCAAAACCTTAGGTGTTGAACCTACCTTCATCTTGGCCGGGCATGATGCCCAAGCCGCCTTACTTAGTCCGATTACGTAGCGCCACTTGAGAGCCAGTACGTTGTGTTGTACCAGATGGTCCATGTCCGGGCGCAGCGCGTCAGCTTGCGCCTATATGTCGCTCGCCCATCATTCAACCGTGTCGGTCGAACGTCGCTTCTCCAAAGCAAACCAATTGCTCTTCCTGCTACGCCGACACCAAGCCAGTGCTTGCAGCAAGCGGCGGATTTGGCTTCGCCGTACGTCTCGAAGACTTGTCAGCGTATCGTGCTGTCAATGCGAAATGGTACCTGGTGCACTATCTTCGCGCGGATACTACGCGCATTCTTCCGACTACGGACGAACTACTTTGCACAGAGCGTTACCTTCTATAGCGTCCCTCGGCGGACTTCAATCACAGTTTCTCAGCACAACCAAAACTAACGAAACACCCTGCACCATTCAGCCTTGCGATTCGCCAGCTAAGGAAACATTGAGAGCGCAGGCACGATCGCGCATTGTGGCTGGCACTAGAGAGTCCACGGCTGAATCGCTTGCGGAGAAGCGCGCGATTGCGGCACAACGCCGACGTGCAAAAGCGGAAGTCGAATGAACGGTGGTAACGAGACCCTCGCTCCCTTGCCGGCGCTGCCCACTGCGGATCATCCGGCGACAGCTTCCATCATTCCGCAGTGAGGTTAAGAGCACAATCACTCATGGCGTCAAAAACCAATAACGTACCGCATCGCCGTGACAGCTGCTTGACCTGAATGAAGGAGATAGATATGTTGAGCTTATGCACTCTGCCCTCACGCTGTGTTGTTGTTGCCGCTGACGCAGGCACCTCACAGTCGTTGTTTATGCCCGGACAGAGCGGGCAAGTCTAACGACCGACTCTCTGACATCACGCACAATCTGGTACACACGGAGTCTTCGTCATGAAGTTTTCTGTCCGCCTCCTTGCAATATCCTTCCTTGTCGTTCCTGCATTTAGTTCTTCGACTCGGGCCGTTGCGCAAAGTCCATCGGCCAAGCCTGTGTTGGGAACCTGGCAGGGTGTCGCCAACGTTCATGGCACGGACGTTCCTATTACCTTGCGTATTTCAGAAGACGGTTCGCGGCTGAATGCCGCCTTTCTGAACGGCCCGGCAGCGAACCCTGATGTAGCACCGGCCTCGTCTGTGAGCCTGAGCGGCAATCATCTTGTCGCCACGTTCGATTACTTCGCCCGCACCTTGGATGCCACTATCACAGGGGATAGGTTGAGCGGTACTTACGGCGCCATTCGCCAAGGGGTGAAAACGCCCGCACCTACACCCTTTACTGCAGGTCGGGTGACAAAGCTGGTCGATCCGCCGGCAGCCACCAACGCTCCTAACCTTACCGGCTCCTGGGAGATCGCAACGACAAGCACCAAAGGCGAGAACGCATGGGAACTTCGCGTCGATCCGCCTGCGCCGAACACCGCCGTGGTCAAAGCCGCGATTCAGCGCATCGATGGAGACACGGGCGGCCTTTGGGGAACGTGGAACGGCACTCGCTATACCTTGGGCCATTTCACGGCGGCGGGTGGCGCCCTGTATTCGCTCACGCCGCAAGCGGATGGAACGCTTTTAGTTCGAAGCTTGCTGGGCGGTGTACACGGCGCTTCACCCGATCTGGTGGCGAGGAGACCGGATGAAGCACGCAAACTGAACCTGCCCGCTCCGACCGAGAGTACTCAGCAGACATCGGTCAAGGACCCGAAGCTTCCGTTCGCTTTCAGCTTTCCTGACCTCGGAGGAAAGCTGGTATCGAATACGGATCCTCAGTTCCGAGGCAAAGTGGTCATCGTCGCGATCGGTGGCTCCTGGTGCCCGAACTGCCACGACGAGGCGCCTCTGCTGGTGAGTCTGTATAAGCGCTTCCACTCCAAGGGATTGGAGATCGTCAACCTGGACTTCGAGCAGGGTGACCCCGAAACCGACACCGCACGCCTGAAGGCGTTCATTCAGCACTACGGCATTACGTACCCGGTGCTTGTGGCTGGCACCACGGACCAGCTGAACGAGAAAATTCCGCAAGGCGTCAACCTGAACTGCTGGCCAACTTCGTTTTTCATCGGCCGGGATGGCCTGGTAAAAGAGACGCATGCTGGCTTTGCCGGCCCCGGCAACACGGGAGGACATGCCGCTCTTGAGCGTGAAGTTACAGATCTGATCGAGAGGCTGTTGGCGCAACCCGCTCCTACACAAAGTGCGGCTCTGACGAACTAACGCTGAGATGCGCTTGTCATTTCTGCCGAAGTAAGCGGCGGCCTATGCGCTGGCCGCCGCTTCACTTTGTGCCTGGTTGAAACGCCTCTCTCAACGTGTCATGGGTTGCCGACTTCCAATGGCGCGTGTACTGATCCATGGAACAGAAGCTGCGAGTCCACATCCGGTCGAGGTACAGGGTGCCGTTCAGGTGGTCCAATTCATGTTGCAGGATGCGGGCGTACCAACCCTCAGCCTCGATCTGCACCGGCTGCCCGTTCTGATCGAGAGCGCGCACCCTTACCCTTTGCGCACGAGGCACGATCGCCACGTAGCCGGGAAGGCTTAGGCAGCCTTCGAAGAAGATCACATCGGAGGGAGACAGCAGCTCAAGTTCGGGATTCATTAGCACATGGAAGTCGATCGGGACCCGTCCGCGTTCCGCCAACTCCTCAGTGGAAAGGTTCGCCTGGTATGCCGCCTTGTCTTCGATGATTGCCAGTTGGAGGGCCTCGCCGATCTGCGGTGCGGCAAGACCGACGCCTGGAGCATCCGCCAGCGTTTCACGCATGTGCTGCACGAGGGATGCAATGGCTTCACTGCCGATCTCTTCAGAGCGCAGCGGCCGCGCACCCTGGCGCAGTACAGGCTCACCTGCCACGGCTATCTTCAGCTTCATACCTATGCCCTCTCCACTTAGGGTTACATTCGTTTAAAAGATTTTCGTCATACTCAGTTGTAGCGGGTTGCATGCAGTGTCCGGCAGCTTGCAATGACTTCTCTTTTATTCCTGATCATAGGCACGCGCGCTGTCCTGCACACGATGGGAAAGATGGAATGCTGTTCTTGTTCGTTGAACCTTGCAGTGCGCCCGACCATCACTTCCGCAACGCTGGCCGCGCGCATGGCTGCAACTTTCGATCGTCTCTCTGAAGGCCGTCTCCTGATCAACTTGGGCTTTTCTGAAAGACGCCTACGGCGACTTGTGGGCATTCCTGTTCATGGGGAACTTAACGGTCATCGGTAAACCAGCGTCGCCGGCGACGATCGCCGCGAGCATTATGCTCCATGCCGGGCTGTTGCGCGCCTGCTTCATTCACCCGCTACTTGGGCGCGGAGCGCGTGCGCAGCAATGATTGGGCAACATCAAAGCTCATGGCCGATCCTTTGGCCCAGCGCAGAATGTCGCACGAACGACCATGCGGAAGCAGAGGCGACAGTTGCGCCGAATCACCTGAGATCACGCGAGGCGTGCCACGGATGCTAGCCTTGGCGCATGCGGGTTCTTGTCATTGGCGGCGGCGGCCGAGAGCACGCGTTGTGCTGGGCAGTACGCAAGTCGGCGCGGGTTACCGAGCTTTTCTGCGCGCCCGGAAATGCTGGCATCGCACAGATCGCCACTTGCGTTCCGGTGGAGCAGACCAGCGTATTAG
>CAXUEG010000012.1:12005-20088 GCA_964249935.1 uncultured Terriglobus sp. | reverse complement strand
AGGTGGCTCCGGAACTGGTCGTGATCGGGCCTGAGGTGCCGCTGGGCGTCGGCATTGTTGATGCCTTGAATGGTGAGGGCGTGCGCGTCTTTGGACCGACGCAAGCCGCGGCACGGCTGGAAGGCTCGAAGAGTTTCGCCAAGGAATTCATGCGGCGTCACGGCATCGCTACGGCTAGTTACCGGGTGTGCCATTCGCGGGAGGATGTGATCGCCGCGCTACCCGCATTTGCCACGCCGGTGGTTGTGAAGGCGGATGGCCTGGCCGCCGGCAAGGGCGTTGTGATTGCCGCAACGCATGCGGAAGCGGAGCAGGCCGCCGCCGACCTGCTCGCACTGGGCGGCACCCTGGTGCTGGAGGAATGTCTGGACGGGGAAGAGCTGTCGTTCTTTGCTCTGTGCGACGGCGCCACTGCCGTGCCGATCGCGGCGGCGCAGGACCACAAGCGATTGCTGGACAGAGACGAAGGGCCGAATACCGGCGGAATGGGGGCGTACTCCACAGACGATCTCTTGCCCGGCTCGCTGCGGGAGGCGCTTCTGCGCGACGTGGCGCAGCGCACCGTCGACGGCATGCGTGCGGAGGGCACGCCCTTTCGCGGCATTCTGTTCTGCGGCATCATGCTGACCGCGCGCGGCCCCATGGTGCTGGAGTTCAACACGCGCTGGGGCGATCCGGAGACCGAGGCGATTCTGCTGCGCATGGAAACCGATGTGGTTGAGTTGCTGGACGCGTCTATCGATGGAACGGCGGGACGGTTGGAAGTTCAGTTGAAGCCGGGAGCGAGCGCGTGCATCATTGCCGCCGGCGCCGGTTACCCTGCGGCGCCACGCAAGGGCGACCTGATCGAGGGACTTGATCAGCCGGTGCCGGAAGGAACTGTCATATTCCACGCCGGCACGGCCGCGACGCCCGGAGGTGATCTGGTGACCGCCGGTGGGCGTGTGCTGGCGATAGCCGCCGCTGCGGCTACGCTCGAAAATGCGGTTTCCCACGCCTACCAGGTGCTTGAAACGGTTCACTTTGCGGGCATGCAGTTCCGGCGGGACATTGGATATCGGGCGCTGACAAGGGAGTAGCCCGGTTTACCGCACAGAGCAGCCGCCAGAGCAACACCGCGCTACGCAGATATCATCTGTGGAAGGACACCGTTGCACCGTAAGCTCCGGTGGAACTGCAGGGAGCATACGTTGAGCACTGCCGAGATCACGCGTCCCATCACGAAGCGCCGCAAGCCGGGGTCCGCAACCGACCCGCTCTGGTACAAAGACGCGATCATCTATGAGCTGCACGTCAAGGCGTTCAACGACTCGAACGGCGACGGCTACGGAGACTTCCAGGGCATCATCCAGAAGCTTGACTACCTGCAGTCGCTGGGTGTCACGTGCATTTGGATTCTGCCGTTCTTTCCATCGCCGCAGCGCGACGACGGGTATGACATCAGCGACTATGTGTCGGTGAACCCGAACTACGGCACGGTGGACGATTTTAAAGAGTTCCTGAACGAGGCGCACGCGCGCAACATGCAGGTCATGATGGAGCTGGTCATCAATCACACCAGCGACCAGCACCCGTGGTTCCAGGCAGCCCGCAATGCGCCGAAGGGCTCGCCTGAGCGCGAGATGTATGTGTGGTCCGACACGGACAAGCTCTACTCGGGCGTGCGAATCATCTTTACCGACACGGAGAAGTCGAACTGGACGTGGGACCCCGTCGCGGGCCAGTACTACTGGCACCGTTTTTTTTCGCATCAGCCGGATTTGAACTTCGACAATCCGCGCGTGATGGAAGAGGTGCTGAACGCGATGCGCTTCTGGATGGACATGGGCGTGGATGGCCTGCGTCTGGACGCCATTCCGTACCTGGTCGAGCGCGACGGCACTAGCTGCGAGAACGTGCCGGAGACGCACGTGGTGATCAAGCAGATCCGCGCTGCGATCGATGCCGAGTACGAAAATCGCATGGTGCTGGCCGAGGCGAATATGTGGCCCGACGATGTCCGGCCGTACTTCGGCGATGGCGATGAGTGCCAGATGGCCTTCCACTTTCCGCTGATGCCGCGCATCTACATGGCGCTGCGGCAGGAAGACCGCCTGCCAATTACGGAGATCATGGCGCGCACGCCGGAGATCCCGGACAACTGTCAGTGGGGCCTGTTCCTGCGCAACCACGACGAGCTGACGCTCGAAATGGTCACCGATGATGAGCGCGATTACATGTGGCTGGCCTACTCGGCCGATCCGCGCATGCGCATCAACGTGGGCATTCGGCGCCGCCTGGCTCCGCTGCTCGACAACAATCGCCGCCGCATCGAGCTGCTGAACTCGCTTCTGCTCAGCTTTCCAGGCACGCCGATTCTTTACTATGGCGACGAAATTGGCATGGGCGACAATATCTACCTGGGCGATCGCAACGGTGTGCGCACGCCCATGCAGTGGAACAGCGACCGCAACGCCGGCTTCAGCCGCGCAGTACCCGCCAAACTGTATTCGCCCGTGATCATGGACCCGATCTGGGGCTATGAGGCAATCAATGTCGAGGCGCAGGAGAGCGACACGAGCTCGCTGCTGCACTGGACGCGCAACATGATCGCACTGCGCAAGCTGTTCCAGGTCTTTGGCCGCGGCACGCAGGAGTTTCTGAAGCCGGAGAATCGTAAGGTGCTGGCTTACCTGCGCGAGTATGAGGGAGAGCACGTGGTATGCGTGGCGAACCTGTCGCGCTTCGCGCAGCCGGTCACGCTTGACCTGTCGCGCTTCGCCGGCATGGTTCCAGTGGAGATGCTGGGCTATGTGCCTTTTCCCAAGATCGACCAAACTCCTTACGCGCTCACGCTCGCGCCCTATGGCTTTATCTGGCTCGAGCTGCAGCCGTCGACTGTTGTCGCGGAAGAGGGTGGGACACCCGAGCAGATCGCCAAGGAAGTGACCCTGCCCGCCAACGACATCGACAGCGTACTGACCGGTGCCGGCGCGCAGCTGCTGCAGGAGGCGTTTCTTCCGAAATACCTCTGCAGTCAGCGCTGGTTTGGAGCGAAGTCGCGCCACATTCAGAATGTCTGCATCAGGGATCCGGTAAAGTTGGACGCTACCGACGCCGCCCTGCTGTTTCTCGACGTGCAGTACAACGATGGCGGTCCGCACGATGAGTACACGCTGCCGCTCGCGGTACGGCGCATCGAGGTGGGGGCGGACTACGCTGAAACGGCGATCGTTGCGAAGCTCTACAACCCGGATTACTCGGGCGTGCTGCTGGATGGTTTGGTGTTGCCGGAAGTGCGCGATGTGTTTCTGCAGAGCATCGCTGCCGATGTAAGCCAGCAGACCGAGCATTTCGGTGCAATGAATGGTCTCGCCAGCTCCGCATTCGGGCGGCTGCGAGGCGATGGAGTTCTCGACTCGCGGAAGAGCTCTGCCGAGCAGAGCAACAGCAGCATGTTCTTTGGCGACCGGCTCATCCTGAAACTCTTTCGCCGGCTGCAGCCAGGCGAGAATCCGGACGCGGAGATTGGCCGCTTTTTGACAGAGGTCGCGCACTACGAGCACATCGCGCCGTTCGCGGGCGAACTGGTGTACACGCCTGCGGACGCAGATGGCGTTGCCGGTGTGCCCACAACCGTGGGGCTGCTGCAAGGCCTGGTCAAGAACAACGGTGACGGCTGGTACTGGACCCTGGAGCAAATCGAGCAGGGCGGGGAAGGTTACCGGGAAGCGGCCCGCCTGCTTGGGAAGCGTACGGCAGAGATGCATCTCGCGCTGGCGACGCCGACCGACAATGCTGCCTTTGCTGCCGAGGCTACGACGCCGGACGCGCTTGCGGCGGATGCGGACCGACTTCAGGCGCAGATCGCAGCGGCGCTCCACGCAGTGCGATCCCGCATGCCCACGTTGGCGGAAGATTTGCTCACGCCGGCGGCAACGCTGATTGCACATCGCAATGATCTCTATGCCGTGGCACAGCAGCTACGCACGCTGCCACCTGAGCAGGCGGGCCAGCGCACCCGCATTCACGGTGACTATCACCTGGGTCAGGTGCTGCGGACCGAGGGCGATTTCGTCCTGCTCGACTTTGAGGGGGAGCCGGCGCGTTCGCTGGACGAGCGCCGCGCCAAGCAGTCGCCGTTGCGCGATGTTGCCGGCATGCTGCGCTCATTCTCTTACGCGGGTGTTGCTGGTTACGGGGTGGATACTGCGCGGGCAGCGCAGCGCCGTGCATGGGAGCATGAAGCTTCGGCTGGCTTCCTGGCGGGATACCGGGGGGCGTACCCGGAGGGGTCCGAGCACACCGGCACTGCCGCAATTGCGCCACAGTTGCTGCGCGCATTTCTGCTGGAAAAGTCGCTGTATGAATTGATGTACGAGTTGAACAATCGGCCTGACTGGATCGGCATTCCTCTCCAGGGCATTCTGGAATTGCTGGAGCAAGGCGAAAGGTAGCGATGGCGCTGGAGCAAACAATTACCGCGGAGCAGGAAGCGCGCGACCAGGCAAACGTTAGTGGCAGCAGCACTGGGGCATCTCTGGTGGTGTGCCTGGGGCCGTCTTACCTGGATGCCCCACCGGAACAGATCGCGGCAATGCTGCCTTGGCTGCGCGATGTTGTGGGCACAGAAAAGCGCGACGTTCTGGTCGGGTACCCGGTAACACACGGGAGCGCCGCCTCAGAGCAACACGATGGCTTTGTGCTGCAGCCTTTTCTTGAGAGCGTCGCTTCCACCAGTGTTGTGGTGCAGACTGCGGCCTCGTGGCTGAACGCGTTTGAACTGCTTCGTGCCCACAACGCGCGTTGCTGTCTGCTGCTGGGGGGCGAGGCGCAATCAGTAGACGCGCGCTCGGCCGCATCGCTCACTGAGGCTGTGTGCAACGGCGGCGCTGACCTGGCAGCGCCGCGTTATAACCTGCCAACCAACCAGGGTCTGCTCAACGCGGCGGTACTGTCGCCTGTATCCAGAGCGGTGTTCAACGCAGATCTGAAGTTCCCGCTGGCGTTGGATTTTGCCTGCTCCGCGCGCATGGCGGAACGCATGGCCAGCGCGGCGCAGCGTTTCACCTCAACCTCTCAGGCAGACGCGGTGATCTGGCCGGTCGCCGAGGCCGCAGTTGCTGGCTTCTCTCTCGCCGAGGTCCCAACCGGGCCACGTGCGATTCCACAAACCGACCAGGACTTGGGAACCATTCTCAACCGCGTCGCCGGATCGATGTTCGCGGATGTGGAAGCAAAGGCAACATTCTGGCAGCGCACCCGTCCACCGAGTCCGGTGCTGCGCTCCACGGGCATGTCGAACAGCGAGGCTGCGCGTTCCGAGGCGCCTTCCCGCGACGAGATCGACGCCTTGATCGAAAGCTTTCGCATTGGCTACAACAACCTGCATGAAATCTGGTCGCTGGTTCTGCCGCCCAACACGCTGGTTGCGCTCAAGCGTCTTTCCGTCGCGCCGCTGGAGAGTTTTCAGGTCCCGGATAGCACGTGGGTTCGCATCGTCTACGATTTCGTGCTGGCGCATCGCCTGCGCACGATTGCGCGCAACCACTTGATGGGTGCGTTCGCGCCGCTTTACCTTGCGTGGGTCGCGTCGCACCTGGCGCAGGACCGCGGTGATGCGCATGTGGAGTCACTCGCGCGCGCGTTCGAGGCAGACAAGCCCTACCTGGTTTCACGCTGGCGTTGGCCCGACCGCTTCAACCCCTAACGCAATATCACGCCCTCAACCTGGTACCAGCATACCTACGAACCGATCCGCACTTGGCGAGGAGACAAACAATGCTTTCCCAGATGAATGACGCACTGATCGGGTCGACCCAAAGCGTGCTCGTCAAGCTGGCAAATTTCCTGCCGGCCGCGCTTGCACTGCTGATTGCCATCGGATTGTTCGCGCTGATCGGTGCGGGCCTGAGCTGGGTTGTTCGCAAGCTGCTGGCACGCGTCAAATTCGACGAACGCGCGGACCGCGGAAACGTGGGCGTGTCGGATTGGTCACCATCGCATTCCCCCACACTTCTAGTGGGCCGCATCGTGTTCTGGGCGTGCACGCTGCTTGGAGTCGTGGTGGGTGTCTCGGCCTTCGACTCTGCTTCGGCCACGTACAACCTGACGCCGTTTTTTCTGCCGTACCTGGCACACGGCGTGGGTGCGTTCCTGATTGCGGTAGCCGGCATCATCGTCGCACGGTATCTGTCACGCTCCATCCTGATCAATGCGTCGAACGCAAAACTTCAGTACGCGCGGCTACTCTCGCTTGGGGCGAAGTATCTGGTGCTGGTCTTCACTGGCGCCATGGTGCTCGATCACCTGGGCATCGGCGGAACCATTGTCGATCTGGGCTTCGGCATCCTGTTCGGCGGCATGGTGCTCACGCTGGCGCTGGCGGTCGGCCTGGGATCGCGCGACGTTGTGGCGCGCTCGATCGAGCGAACGGCAGACCGCTCCACACCCATCGATACGGCGCCGCGGACCTCCGCGGAACCAGGTCGCACCATCCGTCATTTTTAGCGGCGTTCTCGTGATCGTGCCCATCACATCGGAACCGGAGTGGGACATCGCCCTCCGCGATGTCGCTGCATGGCAGCCGCCGCTTGTGCCGACACTGGTCATCGCACCTCACCCGGATGACGAAACACTTGCGGCCGGCGGCCTCATCGCACTACTCCGGGAAAACGGTGTTCCGGTCAGCGTGGTCGCGGTGACGGACGGAGAGAATGCATACGCGGGGGAGACGGGGTTAGGTCCTGTTCGCGAACTGGAGCAGGCAGGCGCGCTGCACCGGCTAGGCGTTCCTTCAGAGCGGATCCAGCGCTTGCGTCTGCGCGATAGTGGTCTCTTCGTCTTGGAAGAGCAACTCGCTCAGCAGATGGAGCCGCTACTGCTTCGGGCACGGCACATCGTCGCCCCCTGGCCACACGACTTCCACCCGGATCATGAGGTAACAGGCCGGGCGGCACTCGCCATCGCTCAAAGGCACGCGATTCCAGTCTCCTTCTACTTATTTTGGACCTGGCATCGCGGCACTCCCGACCTGCTGCGAGGTCTGCCCCTGCGCAGACTGCCGCTCACGCACCGTCAGCAACAAGCCAAACGCGAGGCGCTGGCGTTTCATGTATCGCAGTTACAGCATCACACTGGTAAGCCGATTCTTCCCAAAAACCTGCTGGAGCCGGCGTGGCGGCCCTACGAGATATTCTTTCCCGCATGAACTTCCGCCAGAAACTCGATCCGTCCAGCGCGGACTTCTTTGAGCAGAAATACCAGCGGAGGCCTGATCCGTGGAACTTCGCGGAAAGCCAGTATGAACAAGCCCGCTACGATGCCATCCTTGCCGCGCTGAAGGGAAGGCGATATGGCAATGCGTTCGAGCCTGGCTGTTCCATTGGTGCGCTCACCGAAAAGCTGCTCACGCTGTGCGATCACGTGGAGGCGATCGATTTCGCTGCTTCAGCGATTGCCACCGCACGTGAGCGCTGCCCACAGCCTCAGGCTACCTTCCAAGTGATGGGATTGCCCGAGCGTCTGCCGCTCCAGGGCTTCGACCTGATCGTGCTGAGTGAGATCGGCTACTACTTCACACCGGAGCAGTGGACGGACATCGTGGGTTCGCTGGTTGCGACATCTGCGCCAGGCACGACGTTCATCACAGCACACTGGCTCGGAGTTTCACCGGATCACAGTATGAGCGGGGACGAAGTGCATGCGTTCCGTTTAGATCGACTGGAGCGCATGGGATGAAGCAACGATACGGGCCTGCGGAAGGCGTCGCAAGTCCGCGTCACATTGCAGTACTGATTCCCGCACGGAATGAAGAGCAGCTACTCCCGCGATGCCTGCACTCGGTGCAGGCGGCCCGCGCGTTGCTGCCGGCATGCTGCACAAGTGATGTGGTCGTGGTATCAGATTGTTCCAGCGATCGTACGCGGGAAATCGCGGAAGACATTCTGGGTACATCAGGAGTTGTGGTGTGTACGGGCGTTGGGGTCGTCGGAACGGCCCGCGCCCTGGCGGCCAGGATCGCTTTGGAACGCTTTGGTGACCATCCTGAGGAATGCTGGTTCGCCAACACGGACGCTGATTGCGAAGTTCCAAGCTGCTGGCT
>CAXUEG010000012.1:5287-11995 GCA_964249935.1 uncultured Terriglobus sp. | reverse complement strand
CTTGCGAATCAGCATCGCATCGCTTCGCGCGGAGTTCATGCCGTGGCGGGTATCGTGGACGTGCAAGACTTTTCCGAGCACAGAGCACACGTCGCGCAGCGCTTTCGTGACACCTACTTCACAGCGAGTGATGGAACCCACCCGCACGTACATGGCGCCAACCTGGGTGTTCGCGCGGATGCCTATTTGCGGGCGGGTGGATGGGCAAGCCTTGGAACGGCAGAAGATCACGACCTTTGGGGACGGCTGCATGCGAGCGGCCATTCACGCGTGAGCGATGCCGCACTCCAGGTCATTACCAGCGGGCGCCGCGTTGGGCGTGCGCCGCAGGGCTTTGCGGCGGCGCTTGCCGCCCACGATGAGTGCGCCGCTTGAGTGTGGCCAACGTCTTTCAGGAGCGTGTTCGGGAAGTGTGCGCACGCTCCCTACCCCTGCCGGGGTCAGGCGAGACGGCGCTCCGGCATGCGATGTTGTTCGCAATCGGCGAAGAAGACCTGAGTTTGGCGAAGATCGCAGAAGCGCACTTCGATGCGATTGCGATCCTGGCGGAGGCGTGCGAAGCACCCGCGGCCGGCGCTGTGTATGCGGTATGGGCCAGCGAACTCGCGGGTCAGGCGCTTAGCTTTTTCGCTGACGCCATCACCCACGATCCCTCGGCCTGGCATACCGAGGCGTGTCGACTTACGCAGACGGGAGCTGTCCGGTTTTCGGATGCGCCTGTAGAGCGCGTGGTGGATGGTGCGGGTTTTTACCTGGAACGCCCAGGATTTTGGAATGGGGCTTGTGGGCCGGCCGCGTGCTGGGCGGGCGGCGCAGCGGGCCTGCTTCACTTTGTCCGGCAAAGTAAACGCAACGACCCACACACCGTTGCACATCGCGCCGCCATCGAGAGCAACGTGTGGGCCATGCGCGCGCTGCTGACGGAGACGGGCCAGGAAATCGACGCCGCCCCAAGTGACACAATGGCGGCCCATGTTCGAGCGCTGCGCCTGCGCCACCTCGTCGAACGACTTGCTACCGACACGCTGGATCGCTTTGCCCGCGCCTACGGTCCGCAACCGCTTGCCATGGATGAAGAGATGAGCCGGCGTTCTGCGGAACTCGGTTTGTTCTTGCGCCAGTGCCACGGTGAGCGCGACCTGGAGGCGCTCGGGCGCGCTCTGTAGAGGCGCACGTCAAAGGGTCATCGGTCAACCGAAGCGTCGCTTCAGATGTCCTTGGATCGCGGGATCGATCCGCAGTGCGAGTACCGTCGCCACCAGCACCACCGTTGCGACCGCGATGGCGAAGGCGCCATACCAACCCAGCGCGGCATGCAGCTTCATCGTGATCGAAAAACCCAGCCGATTGTGCAGCAGGTACAGCGGATACGTGATCAGACCCAGGGCACGCAGCAGGCTCACACCACGCACGCCGATGCGATGCTGCAACGATACGTTGTAGCGGACGGAACCCCAGATCAGGGCTACCGTTGCGAGCCAGATCGCCACCGCACCCCACTGTGGGAACCACATTTCTAAATACGGTTGGGCGATGGTGGAGTGATACCAAATCTCCATCAGGCAACCGGCGATACAAACGGCCAGAGCCGCTACATGCTTCTGTGTGACATGCCGGCCCGGCCGTAGCATCGCGTCCCAAAGCAGCACGCCGGTTGCAAAAAAGCAGCCGTGCAGCAAAAGCGTGCCGGGATAAAAAGATAAGTGTTGTAGCGATTTGTGCACAACCAGCCACACCCGTCCAGACCAGAACGGGTCTGCAGTGACGAACGACCAGTAAAGGCAACCGACCGTACCAATCCCAGCCATTACACGCGGCAGCAGATGAAGACGCCCGCTTGCAATCAGTAAAAACACCAGCAGGTAGAAGGCGGCCTCAACGGGCAGCGTCCAGAAGGGATCGTCGATGTACTCGGTCTTGTGCGTTGCCGGAAAGAAGGCGATTGTCTCCAGCACGTCTCGCCACACCACGCGCTGGGACATGGCCTGCATCCATGTAGCCGCGGCAGCTGCGACCAGCGCGCACAAGACGCACATGGGCCAGAGCCGGAAGAAGCGCTGCTTCGCAAACTTCGCCGCGGTTACGCCTTGCGCGGAGTATGCGATGACGAAGCCCGAGATGACGAAGAAGATCTCGACGCCGATCCACCCGTAGCAGAACAGCGGCCGCAGCGGCATGAAGGATGTGGTCGGCATCACACCGCCGTTGCGGCTGCGCAGCCACGACGAGACGGTCAGGTGCGAACCCATGACGAGAACCGCGGCAATCAGTCGCAGCGCATCGATGCCGGCCACCTGCTTGCGCAAGGGCTGATGCACCGGCAGTTCCCGCGGTGGCGTGTGCGGGCTCATCGAGCATCGATCGGCGTGGAACGGTTTCGTTGTTCCCCGCCTGTAGAAGATCGCATCACCTAAAGCTAACGCTTCGGCCCGTTCATATCCAACGAACGCAGAACCTTACCGCCCTCCTGCACCACATAGAGCTTGTTGGCCGCCAACGCCTTGAGGGTGTCCCGTGCACCACTGGGCCACTGAATATCTAGGTCCGCCAAGGTGGCGGAGCCAAGCCCGAAGTGAACGCGCGGGTCGTTCTGGGAGTAGTAGCTGCCGCCGCTGCGCACCTCATCGATCTGCTTCAGCGGTGCCTTCGACGCGGGATCGAATTGCGTGCCTGTTTGTGCGGTCACGGTCAGGCGTGCGCCGATGCCGCTCCGGTTGCTCTTTGTCCCCACCAACCGCACCTTGAGGAAATTCGTTTGTTTCGCATCCGCTGTTCGATCGCAGCGCAACAACTGCGGCGGCGCGTTCACGCAATTCACCACCACGTCCATGTCGCCGTCGTTGTCGTAGTCTCCAAAGGCGCATCCACGCGCGGGCACGTCGGCGGTGATGCCGTTGCCGGCTCGATCCGTTACCTCTTCGAATTGCCCATCGCGCAGATTCCGGTACAGGTATTTGTGCTCCGCATAGGAGGCATCGATGCGCGTGCCGTCCACCTCTGGATAGACGTGCCCATTGCTCATGAACAGGTCGGGCCAGCCGTCATTGTCGGGGTCGAAGAAGCCAACGCCCCAACCCAGAAGACGCGTGTTTACGCCCAGGCCGCTCAAATAAGTGCGGTCTTCGAAGTTCCCATCGCCAAGGTTCTCGTACAGTGAGTCGGTATCGCCGGCAAAGTTAGTCTTGACAATATCGAACAGCCCGTCGCGGTTGAAGTCACCGACGCTCACGCCCATGCCCGCCTGCGGTTTGCCATCCGGCGAGTACGCCACGCCGCTTTCAATCGCTTCGTCCTTGAACGTGCCATCCTTCTGGTTGTGGTACAAGGTCGCGGCCGTTGAGTCGTTCGCAACGTAGATGTCGGGCCAGCCATCGTTATCCAGATCGGCCACGCTCACGCTTAACGCGTAGGTACCGACCGTGTTCAGCACGCCTGATTTTTCGCTCACATCGGTAAAAGTGCCATCGCCGTTGTTGCGATACAGGATATTCTTGCCGCCGTTTAAGCCCGGTGGGCCGCACGCCACCTGAATGCCTTTGTAAGCACATCCGGCTGCCTCGGGCAGCGGCGCGGTCTTGATGTCGAAGTCGATGTAATTTGCGACAAACAGATCCAGGTGACCGTCCCGGTCGTAATCCAGAAAAGCGCATCCGCTGTTCCAGCGCGTTGTCTTTTGCAGCAGTCCGGCTCTGGCCGTAACGTCGGTGAACGTGCCGTCGCCGTGGTTTTTATACAGAACGTTCTGCCCGTAGTAGCTGACGAAAAGATCATCGAAACCGTCATTATCGTAGTCACCCACGCAGCAGCCCTGGCCCCAACCCGTGCGGGTCATGCCACTCTTCGCAGTGATGTCGGTGAAGGTGCCATCGCGATTGTTCTTGAACAGGCGCGACACTGGCTCCTGCCCCTTCGGAAAGCCTTCGATCCGGCTTCCGTTGACCAGAAAAATGTCGACCCATTCATCATGGTCGAAGTCATAGAAGGCCACGCCGCAGCCGGTTGTTTCCAGTAGATAGCGATTCTTATGCTCACCACCGTAGATCGTCTTCGCGTTCAGACCGCTCTGCTTTGCCACATCCAGAAAGGTGTAGCCCAGTGGCGCACCGAGTACGGGCGACGGATTCAGCTTTGCCGCACGCGGCTTCACGTCGTAGGCCTCGCGCGAGTTTGCCGAGGGTGCCTGCTGCTGCGGTCCTGCCTGCGCGGGCGCAGCCAGGGAGAGAACGTCCTCCAGCGACAGTACCATCGCAGTGCGACACAGCGATTTGAGAAAAGTTCTGCGGTCAGCCCGCATCCATATACCTCAGCTTGGGCAGTATAGAAACCGCCGGAGTGTGCCGGCAACGGCCACGTCGATCTGTGCTCGACGCCAGCGTGCATTCCATGAGCTACGGCGCTTTCTGCAGGGCGTTCGCCTTGGCGCGTTCCGTCTCTGCCTCGGCCTTTGCGCCCACATGTTCCAGTGCATTGGCCAGCGCGGCGTGGCCGGCTGCGTCGTTCGGGTCGGCTGCAATCGCATTGCGAAACTGTGTGCCGGCTTCCGCGAACTGCCCACGTTGCAGCAGCAGATTTCCGCTGTCCAGAGCGAAGCGCGCCTTCTGTCTTGCATTCGCGGCGCGACTCAACTCCGCGGCAGTCTTCCGCTCGCTCGCAGCACCATCGCGATCGCCCAGATCGATCAAAACGCTTGCAAGATTCACATGATTTCCGGGCTGCCCCGGGTCCATCGCAATGGCCCGCCGCAAGGCATCCGCCGCGTCCTTCGGCTTGCCATCCTGCTTGAGTACCGAACCCAGCATGCTCCACGCATCCGCGTTTTCGGGGCGCAGTGCCACTGCCTGCTGCAGCACGGCAGCGGCCTTGTTGAAGTCACCTTGCTGCATGTACAGAACGCCCAGCGAGTAGGGCGCGTCAGCCAATTGCGGATCCAGCTCGCGTGCTTTCTCAAAGGCCGCAATCGACTCTGGAAACCTATCCTTCAGCTTGTAGGCGAGACCCAGATCATAGGCAATTTGTGCGCTGCTGGGATCCAGTTCGCGGCCGCGCGCGAACTCCGCGATCGCATGATCGAAGTCACTCTGCTGCAGGTATGCGACGCCAAGATCCTGGTGCAGCGTCGCATCGTTGGGTGCAATCGTTGCAGCGCGCGCATACAGCGGCACCGCCTCGCGCGCCTTGCCCGTTTGCACCAGGGCAAGCCCGTAGTTTGTCAGCAGGTCCGCGTCATCAGGACGCACGGTAAGCACCTGCGCGAACAGCGGCAGCGCCTGCTCGTTGCGTCCAAGGCTCTCGAGGGTTAACGCAAGCTGGTACGCCGCGTGACTGCTCTGCGGATCAAGTCGCAGCGCCTCGTGGAGCGTTGCAAGCGCACCTGTTTCATCGCCCGCCTGGAATTGCGCCGAGCCAAGCTGCACGCGGCTTAAGATATTCTTCGGTCGAAGCGCGACAGCCTTCTGCAATGCGGTCACCGCATCCGAAGCACGCCCTTCTCCGAGTAAAGCCGAGCCCAGGTGCAGCAACGCGTTCGCTTGCGTCTCCGATCCGGCCGGGGCAGAAGCTGCCGCCGCGCGAAAGTGTGCCTCGGCTTCCGGGAATTGCTTCTGTTGCGCCAGAAGCACGCCGGCGGCATCCTGCAGCGTTGCGTCGTTCGGCGCTGCGGCAAGCGCCGCATCCAGCGTACGGGCGGCATCAGCGCCCCTTTGCTTTGCGCTGTAAAGTTTTGCGAGTGCCACCGCTGCGTCCGCCGGCAGTGCCGCGCCGTGCTGTGCCTGCCATCTCGTCAGAGCGCTGATGCCATCGTCGGTTTGCAACGAGGCGCCGGCGGACGATCCCAGAACAGCAGCCGAGGCGGTGCCCATGTTCAACTGCGCGGCAGCGTCGTTCGGCTCAAGCTGCAGGGCCTTGCGTAGTTCGGGCAGGGCTTCCGCGTTGCGCCCTTCCTGCACCAGCACCGCGCCCAGGGCACTGTGACCGGCGGCGATCTCCGGCGCAAGCCGCACCACGCCGCGGAACTGCCGTTCTGCCGTCGCCAACTGGCCGGCCTGTGCCGCGGTCACGCCTTCGCGAAAGGCCTTGCCCGCAGCGTCGACACCGGTCTGCGCCGGTGCGGCGCAGTTTGCGGTCAGGGCGAGCAGAAAAACAAAACGGCGCGGCACGGCTTTCATGTTAGCCCGTTGACTCCCTTTTCAGCGCGGAGTCAACACGGCGTACTGCCGGCCCAGGTACAGCCGCAGACTGCCGACATCCGTGGTCATCTGCAACGGCCGCGGGCGGTGCAATTGCTTGTCCTCGATGAGCGGGGTCCGTCCGATCTCGTTGCCCGCCACATCCAGAAGAACAAAGGGATGGTCCGCAAGATAGCCGCCCCCAGAAACGCCCGGCTGAATGGTCAGCGTCCCCGCACGTACGGGCACTTCCGTGACAAAGTAAAACTGGTATTTTTCACGTACGCCGGTCGAGTAACCCGACGTGTCGACAAGCCCTGCCCAGAGCACGCGGCCTGTCGCGGTACGGAAGCCCGCGCTGTTGCGCAGCTGCAGGGGGGCGCTTTGTCCACTGAAGAACACGGTCGCCGGCAGCAGGCGCTCCAACTCAGCGGCTGGCAACAAGCCAGAGGTTTTCGTCGAAACGATCGGCACGGATGCCATCTGTGCCGAAGCTGCCCCGGCGAGTGGTGTGGGACCCGGCGCAAGCACTGCAGCTAGCCAC
>CAXUEG010000012.1:0-5277 GCA_964249935.1 uncultured Terriglobus sp. | reverse complement strand
CTCATAGATTCTCCCGCACCCGCAGCTAAATTCGGCTGCAGCAAGACAGCCTTTTTCGATCCGGTCCGAAGACTGGGCCGCATCCAGGTACCCAGGTTCTGCACGCCGGTCGCAAGCACTGCAGCAATCAACCAGAAAGAAAACAGGGAAGGATGTCGAAGACGCACGATAATAAACCTCAGAGACCGGGCCGCAGCCCGCAAACATCGTTCCACGAGACTGAATGGGCGCGCAAGCGTGCTCGTGCCCGGGCGAGCGTGCTCGTGGCCTGGTCAGGCTCTTTTCTGAAACCTGTACTCCGCAAGGGCATCCCATAAAGGAGCCACGAAAATGAGTGTCGAGCGCGCCCCGCGGTATACGGATGTGTCCAGCCCGCGTGGGACGTCTGTTGTAAGGGGTGTTGTGTTGGCAAAACAGGTCTATTCCCGCGTTCACTGCCTGCTGGTCGTGCTTGCCGCCGTTGGGGTCGTGCTACTTTCCGCGGGCTGCCGCAAAACCGCACCGGCTGCCGCGCCCGCCATGCAGGCAATGCCGGTGCAGGTGTCGCCGGTGCAGCCCACCAATGTGCCGGAGAGCGACACCTACGTTGCCACCATCAAGAGCCGTCGTTCCTCCACGATGCAGCCGCAAGTCGAAGGCAACGTGACCAGGATTCTAGTCAAGAGCGGCGATCGCGTCGCTCCCGGCCAGGTGCTCATGCAGATCGATCCGCTGAAGCAGGTTGCAGCCGTGCAGGCGCAGCAGGCGGCGGAGATACAGACGCGCGCCCAGTTTCAATACAACCAGAGCGACGTGCAGCGCCAGCGCCAGCTGTTTGAAGCAGGCGTGATTAGCCGGCAAGCCTACGATCAGGCGGTCCAAAACATGGGCACCTCACAGGGCGCGTTCACCGCCTCGCAGGCGCAAACGTCCACGCAGCGTACGCTGCTCAGCTACTACCAGATACGCGCTCCCTTTGCCGGGGTCGTTGGTGATATCCCGGTGCACGTGGGCGATTACGTGTCGGCCACCACGCTGTTGACCACGGTCGACCAGATCACCGATCTGGAAGCCTACATCTACCTGCCAACCGACCGCTCGGGCGATGCGCACAACGGCCTTCCGGTCGATCTGCTGGATGAGAACGGCAAAAAGCTCGCCTCTTCGAGCATTTACTTTGTGTCTCCGGAGGTCGATAACGGGCTGCAGGGCATTCTCGCCAAGGCACCCGTTCCCGCCAATAGCAATCTCCGCAATGGGCAGATCCTGAATGCGCGTGTCACCTGGGCCACGCGCAACGCTCCCGTGGTCCCGGTGCTTGCCGTCACGCGCATCGGCGGACTTCCGTTTGTCTTCATCGCGCAACCCGCTGGCAATGGCTTTGCCGCGCACCAGAAGAATGTTCAGCTCGGCGAACCAGTCGGCAATAACTATCCCGTGCTCGGCGGCCTGTCGCCCGGCGATAAGGTCATTGTTTCCGGCCTGCAAATGATGCAGGAGGGAATGCCGGTAAAGCCGCTGGGCTAAGCCTAAGCCGCGGCTCGCACATTGTTCATGTTCGCCTGACCCCACAGGGTTGGTCAGTCTTCAGCAAGAGAGTGCTTCATGGTTGAGTTCTTCATCCGCAGACCTATCTTTGCCACCGTGTGCGCTCTGCTCATTGTGCTCGCGGGTGCGGTCTCCGTGCCCACCATTCCGATCTCGCTCTACCCGCAGCTCGCGCCGCCGCAAGTCGTCGTCGCTTGCAATTACGTGGGTGCCAACTCGCAGGTCGTTGAGTCCGCCGTCACCATTCCACTGGAGCAGGCGATCAACGGCGTCGAGGGCATGCGCTACTTAAGCTCGACCAGTTCCAACGACGGAACCAGCACGATCACGGTCACTTTTCAAACTGGCTACGACCTGTCCATTGCCGCGGTCGACGTACAAAACCGTGTCGCCACCGCGCAGGGGCGACTGCCCGCGGCGGTGAACAACACCGGCATCAGCATCACCAAGGCAAACAGCAACTTTGTGTTGGCGGCCGGCTTCATCTCGCCCGACCATAGCCTGTCGCAACTCTTCATCAGCAACTATCTGGACGTGTACGTCAGTGACGCGCTGAAGCGCGTTCCCGGCGTGGGCGACGTGGTCATCTTTGGTGAGCGCAAGTACGCCATGCGCGTCTGGCTCGACCCGTCGCAGCTTGCGGCCCGAGGCTTGACGGCGCTGGATGTGCAGAGCGCGCTCCAGGAACAGAACGTCGAAGTCGCCGCCGGCCAGCTCGGCCAGCCTCCCAGCGTGAACGGTCAGCAATATGCGATGGCGGTTCGCGTAGTCGGCCGCCTTTCCGACCCAAATGAATTCGACAACATCATCCTGAAGAGTGCGAGTGGAACCACCGCCGCAAGCGCCGGAACCAACACCGCCGCCGCAACCAATAGCGGCCTGGTGCTGCTGCGCGATGTGGGCCACGCCGAGGTTGGCGCTGAAAACTACAACACCGACCTCCAGTTCAACTTCGGCAACCAGGGTGGCGAGGCGATCGGTCTCGGCATTGAGCAGCTCTCCAACGCGAACGCGCTTGATGTAGAGCGTCGCTGCCTGGTGGTGCTGAACCAGCTGCAGAAGAATTTCCCGCCCGGCATGAAGGGCATCGTAGCCGTCGATACCACCACCGTCGTGTCCGACTCAATCCGGGAAGTCCGGTCAACCATCATCGAGGCGATCATCATTGTCGTCTTGGTGATCTTTCTTTTCCTGCAGGACTGGCGCTCGACCGTCATCCCGTCGATCACGATTCCAGTCTCGCTGATCGGCACCTTCGCGTTTATCAAGATCTTCGGTTTTTCCATCAACTCGCTGACGCTGTTCGGGATTACGCTCGCCACCGGCCTGGTCGTGGACGATGCCATCGTGGTCATTGAAAACGTGCAGCGCCACCTGGAAGAAGGCGTCGCGGACGCACAACAGGCGACCAGCATCGCCATGGCCGAGGTCACCTCTGCCGTCATTGCCACCTCGCTGGTGCTCATCAGTGTGTTTGTGCCGGTCAGCTTCTTTCCCGGCACCACGGGCATTCTCTACAAGCAGTTCTCGCTGACAATCGCCTTCTCTATCGCGATCTCCGCCTTCAACGCGCTTACGCTCACGCCTGCGCTTTCGGCCATTCTGCTCAAGCGCGACAAGCAACTGCTGCCGGGCATCCTGAAGCCGATTACGTTTGTGCTGCGGAAGCCCGTGGGCTGGTTCGAGGCGGGCCTGCAACGCGTAATCAAGCTTTACGCCCGTGCGGTCACGTTCTTCGTGGCTTACCGTTATGCGCTGCTCTTGATCTTTGTCGGGCTACTCGGCGCAACGGCTTACATCTACAACAGCGTGCCCACGGCGTTCGTCCCGCAAGAGGACCAGGGTTACTTCCTGATCATCGTGCAGACGCCGCCCGGCGCATCGCTCGATTACACCCGCGATGTTGCTGCCCGCGGCGCCGCTCTTGTGCGTCAGGATGACGACGTGTTCGGCACGTTCTCCGTAATGGGCTTCTCGCTTTCCGGCGGATCTTCGCCCAACTCCGGCCTCATCTTCGCACCACTCAAGCCGGTGGATGACCGCACCAAACGAGGCAGCGGCCACGATGCCCATGCCATCGTGGAGCGCATCCGGCCCAAGCTCTTCGGCGTTCCCGGAGGCATCCTGTTTGCCGCGGAACCACCGGCGATCAGTGGCATCGGCACCGTCGGCGGATTTCAGTTCATCCTGCAGGATCAGGGCCGCAATACCTTCGCGGATATCGATCGCATTGCCCACACCGCGGTGGCGAAATCCAACGCTCCCGGCTCCGGGCTCGTCGGCTTGAACACCACCTTTACTGCGAACGACCCGCAGCTCTTTGTGACCATCGACCGCGAAAAAGCGAAAGCCATGAGCGTTTCACTATCGCAGATCACAAGTGCGATGGGCGTCTACATGGGCTCGGCCTACATCAACGATTTCGATTTCAACAATCGGTCCTACCGCGTTTACATCCAGGCCGACCAGCAGTTCCGTCGCAACGCATCGGACCTGCGCCAGTTCTACGTGCGCAGCGATACCGGCCAGATGGTGCCGCTGGATAACCTGGTCGCCGTGAAGGAGACCAGCGGCCCCCAGGTCATCAATCACTACAACCTGTTCCGCTCGGCGGAAATCGACGGTTCGCCGGCGCCTGGCCAGTCGTCCGGTCAAGGCCTGGACAATATGGTCAAGCTCTTCAACACCATCAAGCTGCCCGGAATGGACTACTCGTGGACCGGACTCGCGCTGGAGGAAGTGGAATCCGCAGGCAAAACAGCGATCATCTTCGGTCTCGGCATTCTTGTGGTGTACCTGACGCTTGCCGCGCAATATGAAAGCTTTGCGCTGCCGTTCATCATTCTGCTCGCGGTTCCCACCGCCATCCTGGGCGCATTGGGCCTGGTTGCGCTGCGCGGGCTCAACGATGATGTTTACGTGCAGATCGGCATGGTCATGCTGATCGGTCTGTCCGCAAAAAACTCAATCCTGATCGTCGAGTTTGCCGAAGAGATTCGCCGCAAGGGCGCCAGCATCATCGATGCCGCGATTCAGGCGTCCGAGCTCCGGCTTCGACCCATCCTGATGACCAGCTTCGCCTTCATTCTGGGCGTGCTGCCGCTGTATTTCGCAACCGGCGCAGGCTCTTACGGGCGTCATTCGGTCGGCACCGCGGTAGTGGGCGGCATGCTCGCGTCCACGGTGCTCAACCTCTTTTTCATACCGGTGCTCTATGTCATCCTGAGCAGCCTTCTGGAGCGGTTTCGCCGCGCGCCACGCACGTCGCACCCCGGCGAGCCCTCCACGGGAGCAACCGTTCCACTGCTCGACCCCAGTCACGAACTGCCGCCACCACACGAGGCGTAACGGCAAGCCGGAGATGCGCGCATGGATGCGCCGTGTGGCACGTCGACACGCTGCGCGCGACAGGTGCAACGTGTCAATCGCATCGGGCAAACGAGCTTCGCGGCCGTAGGCGCGAGGAGATTCAACAGCAGATTCGCGCGACACGGTGGCGGTCTGCCAGCCTTCGGTGACGTGCGCGCCGATCCGTAACCCTCCAGTAACCGTCCCATTGGCCGGCTTCTGTCAGCGAAGAAGAGAGCGCCAAGCAGGTCAGCAGAGCCCACCTGTGCCGCAGCCCGGTAAACTGAATCCGGACGATCTGATATTCACGCGCTTCTGAGCTGATCCCACCATGCCGCATCTCTTTTCAAAGTTCTTTCTCGCAGGCCTGCTGCTTGGCGGCATCGCTCTCGCGCAAACGCC
>CAXUEG010000011.1:23147-27610 GCA_964249935.1 uncultured Terriglobus sp. | reverse complement strand
GCGCTGCCCTTTCGGATCTGGGCATTGCACTCATACTGTTCCGGCGAAAACATCTGCTTCAGTTGCATGTCTAACTGGAACTCGCCGACACTGCCCCGCGACCGCACACTGCTGAACACCTTTTTAAGATCGTTCACGCCTGTGGCAAATTCGCGCATTTCGCCGAGCCCCTTTTGCACCTGACCCAGATGCTCACTCACCTGCCCGAAGCTCGCCGTCAGCCGCTCATGCAGCGTACTGCTCAGCTTTTCGTCCACGGTCGCACGCATCTGATCCAGCTTCACGCCGTTGTCCTGGTTCAGCTTGTCCAGCCTTTCCTGCACGGCCTTGCGCAGCTGTTCCTGGTCGGCTCGTTGAGAAACGCCAAGCTCTGCAAACTTGCCCTGAATGCTCTCCCGCAGCGCGTCATGGCTCTCCAGGTTCTTTGTGCCAAGTTCACTCAGCTTGCCGTGCAGCACATGCTGCGCGGTAACATGCGCGGTCTGCGCCTCGTTGGTGAAGTGCAAAAGACGTGTATCGATCTCACGGCGGGTCGCGGTCACCTCTTCGCGCAATTGTTCGGCGCCTTTCATATTGTCCGCGCGAAAGCTGGAAAGTCCCGCGTGCAGCGCGGTGCCGAGCTTGTCCATGCTGCCGAGCACCTCTTCACGCAGGTGCCGTGCAGCTTCCACCGTGGAAACCTGATGACGCTGCGCGTTGTCGGCATGTTCCCGCCGCAGGTCGGCAAGCATGTTGCGCATGGTGGCATCGGCGGTGTCCAGCCGCGCCCTTAACGCAACAAAGGCCTCCGGCAGCTGAGAGAGCCGCGGGTCAACGGCAGGCGCGGCAGACTTGCGCGTGAACAGGAGCAGTGCGATCACGATTCCAACAGCCTGCAACGCGACGATAAGCACCAGCATGGTTTCGCTTTCCCTTCACCATTGGTTATACCGCGTTTTGCCATGAGGAAAGCGGGCGCATACTGTGGTTATGGCGACCGCAATCGTTGCTCCCGTTGTGTCCATGGAGGAGTACCTCCACACCAGCTACGACCCAGACTGCGATTTCGTGGATGGCGAGGTGCAGGAGCGCAACTTAGGTGAAGAGTGGCACGCGGCAGTACAGGTCAACCTCGGGCACATCTTCATGCAGCATCGGCATGAATGGAAGCTGCGCCCGCTCACCGAACAGCGCGTCCGCGTGTCACCCGGCCGGGTCCGGATTCCCGACGTTTGCCTGGTTCCGTCGAGCGAGCCATTTGTTGGAGTGCTCCGCAAGCCTCCCGTGCTTTGCATCGAGGTGCTGTCTCCTGAAGACCGCTGGCGGCGCATCTTGGAACGGGTGCAGGACTACCAACAGATGGGCGTGTCGGCCGTTTGGATCATCAATCCCCGCTCGCGCGACATCTGGACGGTTGGCCAGGCCGGGCAGCCTGCACTCCATGACGACGAGGCATTGACGCTTGCAGGCACATCCGTGACCATCAAGGTTGCCGATATCTTCGCACTCATTGATGAAGCGCCGCTGACGGCAGACTCGGATTCCGACTGACCGCCTACCAGCAGCCAAAAGGCGCTCCGTTCGGAGCGCCTTTTGGCTGCCTGCTTCTAGAAGCTTAGAACGTGGTGCTAACCGACAGCCGGAATGTCTTGCGCGGCTCGCGCAGAATATAGTCCGCGCCATAGAGCTGGATCGCCTGCGCATAGGTAAACGCACCAGCGCCTGTGTTCGGGAAGAACGACCGGAACGTATTATTCGGGTTCTTCGGGTCCGTCTGCACGGCGAACTGCTGCGGGATCGTCTCATACAGACGCAGCGGGTTATAAGCATAGAAGATACGGAACGGTGCGTTCACGATCGGCAGGAGCACGCTGATTTCGGCGCCATTGGACATGCGCGGTACAAAGTTGGTGCCGCCGACTGTCTTCAGCAAGAACGGAAAGTCGACCTGCTGACCGCCCGAGCACGCGCCGTTGGTGTACACCGGGCAGCCGTACAGGGGACTGGTGATCTGCGACTGACCCAGCGGGCTCTCCCGCAACTGGCTCGAGCGCGCGTTGAACGTCATGTTGAAGTCGGTGAAGAATGAGAAATTTACCTGCGACACAATCGGAATGGTGTACTGCAGGTTGCCGGTGAACGATGTGTCGCCACCGAGTTGCACCAGCCGGTAAATCGGCAGGGGAATCTGAAGATTGCCCAGAGCGGAGTTCGACGGGTCGCGTGGCACCGTAGAGCCGTCCGGATTGGTCAGGTTGAAGTTGATGCGGTTCGGGATAAAGGTGTACGGCGAAGCGGTACGGATGTCGAAGCCGCGCAGCTCCTGCTCACCACCCGAGTAGAAGCGGTTGAACGGCGGCGCCACTTCGCCACCGAAACCTTCCACGTGCGCAAACTGCATGCGCATGCCCAGCACGTTGTGGCCTTCGCGCGTAATGTGCAGGCCCTTGATCGGATAGAACTGGCGGAAGCTGATCTGGGGCGAGAAGTACTTCACGTTGCCGCCCGCGCCGGCAATCTGGAGCGCCGCATTGAAGTCGCGGCCGGAGTGCGGGCCCACCGCACGGTCCACCGAAGAGAAGCTGAAGTTGGGCGTCAACACGCTCGTGATAATGCCATCCAACTGGTTGCCGTTGGACTGCAGGCCACTGCGGAAAGCCAGCGTCTGAAACGCGTTGCGGGTATTGTCGTTGAATGTGCTGATGTTCTGCTTGGTAATGGCGTACGAGGCGCCCACGCGCGTCACGCCCTTGGTGCGGAACAGGTGGCGCAGCGGCGACGAAACAGACGTCGTGATACCCGTGGTGGACGTGTTGTAGTTCGTCAGCAGCGACTGTTGCGCGTTTGAGAGGTTCTGGCTGGCACCCGTGGTGTTGTAGCTCTTGGCCTGGTTGAAGTCATACTTCTGCGCGTATACCTGCACGCCGAGCGAGATCGGCTTGTTACGGAAGTACGGCTCCGTGAAGCCAAACGTCAAGTTGCGCGACAGATTGCCGAGATTCGCGACGACGCTGAGCGTTTCGCCCAGGCCGAGGAAGTTGTTGGTCTGGTAATTCAGGCCGATGAATGAGCCGGAAAGACCGCTCAAACCGCCGTTCAGACCGATGGAGTTCTTGCCCTTCTCCTTCAGCTTCAACAAGAGGTCGACCGTGCCGTCGTCGGCGTTGGTGCGCGTTTCGGAATCCTGGTCGGCCTTCAGCGTTTCGAAGTAGTTCAGCTGGTTCAGGCGCAGAATGGACAACTCCCAGAGTTGGTTGTTGTACTTCTGACCTTCTTCCAGCAAGAGCTCGCGGCGGATCACGCGGTCGCGTGTGATGGTGTTGCCGGTGAACTCAATACGCGACACAAAAAACTGCTTGCCCTGGTCGATGTCGATGTCGAGAAAGATCAGCTTCTTCGCTTCGTCGAACCGCGGTACCGGCGTGGCCACCATGTTGATCCAGCCGTCAGAGCCGAAGGCCTTGCGCAACGCTTCCAGGCCTTTGCCGAAAGCCGTCGCGTTGAAGAACTCGCCGTCTTTGTTGGCGAACTGCGCGCGCAGCGCCACGGCCTGAAATCTCTTCTTGTCGTAGCCGGTGAAATTGATACCGCCCAGCTTGTAACGATCGCGCTCTTCCACGGGAATCCGAATGTCGATGCGCTTGCCATGGCTCGGATGCAGCGTGAACGGATTGAACCCGGTCACATCGCGCACCTGGGTCGCGGGCTCACCGGGTTGCATTTTAAAATAGCCGCGATCGCGATATGCGTAGTGGACGCGCTCGGTGTCCTCGTCCAGCTTGGTCGCATCGAAGGTGCGCGCGAACAGGTTCTCCAGGATGATCGAGTGCGGAATGCCGAGCGGCTTGGAGTTCTTCATCGCGCTGCGCAGCGTGCGCGACGAGATGGCGTGATTGCCGTCGAACTCGATCTTGCCGACCTTGACCGTCGGACCTTCCTTGATCACGAAGGTGAGATTCACACGCGCCGGCGGAATCGTTTTCACCTCAGTGGTGACCGTGGCGAACTGGTGGCCGTGCTCCGCCAACAGCCCGCGCAGCACCACTTCGGCCCGCTTAATGCGGGTGGGGTCGTACTGCGACTCCACGCTGATGCCGACCTTGGCTTTTTTCAGCCGTTCCAAGGCATCCGACACCGTTACGGCGTTCAGGCCCTTGTAGTTGATCTCACCGATGGTGGGCTTTTCGCGCACATAGACAACCAGCTGCGTGCAGCCTGAGGCACCCTCGGCGCGTTCGATGCGCACGTCCTCGAAATAGCCAGTGTTCCATAGCGCGTTGAAGTCGCGCTCCACCGTGGCCGGGTCGTACTGGTCGCCCTGCCGCGAGAACAGGCGCGCAATCACAGATTCCTTGGGAATGCGCCGATTGCCGATGACCTGGGGGGCGCACAGCGGCGCGGAGGCCGCCACTGGAGCGGTAGTGGGCACGGCGCCAGCCTGGGCCACGCCACTCCGGGAAGAGAGCAGACCCGCCAGCAGGACG
>CAXUEG010000011.1:1091-23137 GCA_964249935.1 uncultured Terriglobus sp. | reverse complement strand
CAGTCACGCCGTACATGCTGCGCATGGCCTGCTGGTTGTTGCGGCGCTCGCCGACGATGGCGCCGCGTTGCCGCAGAACGCGCGATGGGTACGGCGATGCGGCCTGCGCATCCTGCTCTGATTGCATGGAAGGGCAAACACCCCTCGGTTTTACAGACAAAATACGCACATCCTCACTGCCGAGCCGGCGCAAGGCGCGGACCCTGAAACTACGCTCGCCCGCCATAGATCGCAGACAGTATCGAACGTCCGGAACAGTTCGGAGGCGGCGGTTCACCACGCACAGAATCGTTCCGGTGCTGAGAAGACGATTGTATCCGACAGGGGAAAGCAGATGCGAACCAGGAAAGTGCAAGTGGACCGGAGCAGCTTTGCTCACTGCACTAGTTTTGAGGCAGCAATGCTGGTGGTTATCTTCGAAGCTGGTTGGATTCCGCAGACCAGAGCCTTGGCCCCATACTGTCTGCATGGAAACCATCACCACGATTCCAGTCGAGGAGTACCTTGCCACCAGCTACCAGCCCGACCGCGACTATGTGGATGGCGAGTTGCAGGAGAGATGTTTGGGCGAGCAGTGGCACGCATTGGTACAAACAGCAATCGCGATTATCTTTGGACAGCACCGGCACGAGTGGGGGCTACGCCCGCTTGTTGAGCAACGGGTCCGCACCGCTCCGACGCGCTTCCGTATTCCGGACGTATGCGCCGTGCGGAACTTCGAGCCGCTCACGCGCATTCTGAACAACCCGCCGTTTTTGTGCGTTGAGGTGCTATCCCCGGAAGACCGCTTTCGCCGCACGGTCGAGCGGTGCCGCGAGTACCAGGCCATGGGCGTGCCCCATGTCTGGATCGTCCAGCCCCGCAGTCGCGAGATCTGGGTGCTCGACGAACAGGGCGAGGCGATCGAGTTTGACGGCCCCGAACTCACCCTGCAGGGAACACCGGTGCGGCTACCGGTCCCGGAGATCTTTGCATTGATTGATGAAGCTCCGGTGATGGAAGGCGAGTAGCCGGATCCGAACCGTGCCGGTGAGCGCAGGTCATGGGCGTTCACGCGGCTGTAACAATCGCGCATCTGAATGCGTATGACCAAGCCCGCCGATTCCTTTGCCGACCTTTCCAGGCTCGACGCGTTTCACGATGAAACGCTCCAGGTCGTTATCGAGACGCCGAAGACGAGCCGCAATAAGTACGCCTATGACCAGGAGCGGCGCTGCTTCCAGTTGAAAAAAGTGCTGCCCGCGGGCATGGTCTTTCCCTACGATTTCGGCTTTGTGCCAAGCACGGAAGCCGACGATGGCGACGAACTGGACGTGCTTGTGCTCATGGATGAGCCGGCTTTTCCGGGTTGCGTGCTCGGCGTGCGGCTCATCGGCGTGATCACGGGCGAGGACCTGGAGGACGGCAAGACGCAACGCAACGATCGGCTGCTCGGCGTTGCCTGCGCCAGCGACCTGTACGCAGGCATCCAGCATGTACACGATCTGCCTGAACCGCTCTTACGCCACATGGAGGAGTTTTTCCAGAACTACCCGCGGGTGCTCAGTCAGAAGGAGTTCAAACTGCTCGGCACCGAGGGTCCGGAAACTGCCACGGAACTGGTTAAGAAGGCGCGTTCCGTCGTGAAGTCCGCCGGCAAGGGCTAGGAAAGCGAGCGAAACGCAAACGGCTGCGGAATGGCTAGCCCGTCGGCAGCGCTGGCCTGTTACGCAGCCGGTCTTGCCTGCTTCAGCGAACGCACCCAGGCCTCCAGCGTGCCGTCTGGCGCCGGGGCAGGTGGGGGCGTTGCTACCACCTTCTGTGCTGCCGCCGCCGAGCGCGAGACCACCACCGGCGCTTTGGGAACCGCGGCGTCCAACGCTCGGGGAGCGGCTGCTTGCTTCGCCCTGGGACCGCGCCGGCCGGTTTTGATACCGCGCCGTGATACATGCCGCACGACGGCCGGCTCCTCCGAAGTCTCTTCCTCCTCGGCTGGTTCCGCTGCCGCGACCAGCAGGGGCGCGACTTGGGCCTCGACCGCAACCAGTGACTGCAGAATCGTTCGGACCTGCCGCAAACGCGAAATCTCCTCGTCGAGCATGACGACGACGCTGTTCTGTTCCATGCGCACCATCATAATCAAACGATCATGCGCGCCGCATATCGGCGTGGAGAGCGCTTCGCCGCTTGTATACCGCTCGTTGCGCGCCATAGTATGGGCGTCGCGCCCATATCTGTATCCCATCATTCCCGGCCGCATCGTGGGCAGACCCGTTTGACGTGAAACGAACCTGGGCTTCGGAGCTACACCTTGACACTTCGCCCTCTTGCTCTCGCGCTTTCCGCTATCGCCGTTGCGCTGCCCGGCATGGCGCAGCAGTCCGCCGCACCACAGCAACGCCCCTGGCTCGATACCAAGCTTTCGGCCCGGCAGCGCGCCCATTTGTTGGTGGGACAGATGACCCTGGACGAAAAGGCAGAGCAGCTTGAGGACTGGGCCACCGCGATCCCGCGGCTCGGCATTCCCGACTACCAGACCTGGAATGAGGCGCTGCACGGCGTGGCGCGGGCGGGGTATGCCACTGTGTTTCCGCAGGCGATCGGCATGGCCGCTACCTGGAACCCTGCGATGATCCAGCAGGTCGGCGATGTGATCTCCACCGAGGCTCGCGGCAAGTTCAACCAGGCGCAGCGCGAAGGCAATCACCGCATCTTCTTCGGCCTCACCTTCTGGTCGCCGAACATCAACATCTTTCGCGACCCGCGCTGGGGCCGCGGGCAGGAAACCTATGGCGAGGATCCGTTTTTAACCGGACAGATCGCGGGCGGCTTTATCCGCGGCGTGCAGGGACCTGATCCGGAGCACCCGAAAGCCGTTGCGACCAGTAAGCACTACGCCGTGCACAGCGGTCCGGAGTCGCAGCGCCACACCTTTGACGCGGTCATCTCCAACCATGACCTGGAAGAGACCTACCTGCCGGCCTTCCGTTCGACCGTGGTCGATGCGCATGTGAAGTCGCTGATGTGCGCTTACAACGCGATCGACGGGCACAGCGCGTGCGCCAACACCATGCTGCTGAAAGACCATCTACGCGACGCCTGGCACTTCAACGGCTTCGTGGTTTCAGACTGCGCCGCCATCGTCGACGTGACGCACGGGCACCACGACGCGCCGGATATCGAGCACGCCGCTGCAATTTCGCTGCAAGCCGGCACGGACCTGTCGTGCTCCATCTGGGCGCCCGGTTTCAACACCCTGGCCAAGGCCGTGCGTGATCACCTGGTCAGCGAAGACCTCCTGACGCAGGCAGCGGAGCGGCTCTATACCGCGCGTTTTCAACTGGGCCTGTACGACGGCGGCAACGACCCGCTGGACAAAATTCCGTTCGATGTAGCCGGCGACGCGCAGAACGGCGCACTCGCGGAAAAGGTGGCCGAAGCCTCGCTTGTCCTGCTCGAAAACAAGCAGGGCGCGTTGCCGCTCACGAATCGCGCAAAGTCGATCGCCGTGGTGGGTCCGACGGCGGACCTGTTGGTTTCGCTGGAAGGTAACTACAACGGAGAGCCGCGCAGCTTTGTCACGCCGCTGGACGGCCTGCTGCAACTGCCCGGAAAGACCGTGCATTACTCGCAGGGCTCGGCGCTGGCGGATGGCGTAGTGGTTCCCGTGCCGCGCACCGCGCTGCCGGGCGGGCTGAAGATGGAAATCTTTCCCTCCACGTCCACAACCGGCGCACCCGCGGTCTCGCGCATGGTTTCAAACATCCAGAATGATTGGGACAACGTTGCGCTTGTTCCCGGCTCGGATTCGCACGATTACGCGGTACGCTGGACCGGCAAGCTGCGCATGCCGGCCGCGGGCACCTACCGCCTGGTGATCGACGCCCCGTCAGATTTCCCGTACTCCCCGCGCGAAACCTACCGGTTGCTGCTGGACGGAAAAGTGATCAGCGAAGGCAGCCTGCGGAAGCTCCGGATGCGTGAGAAACCGACCGCGCAGAAGAGTGGCGAGAAGCCGGCCGCCGGTGCGGACGCGAGCTCTACGTCACCGCTGGGCGACTTTCACTTCGCTCCCGGAGCGTCGCCCACCGCGCCGGCGCAGTTGAGCGATCCGGCAGCCGCAAAGTTTGACATCACGGTTAGCAACGCCGCCGAGCACGACCTGGTCGTGGAGTACAGCCACTCCGGCGACCGCGCCGGCGGTGGCCTGACCCTCAGCTGGGAGCCGCCTACCCAGCCCCTGCTCGACGAGGCCGTCGCCGCAGCCAGACAGGCCGATGTGGTCGTCGCCTTTACCGGTCTGTCGCCGCAGCTTGAAGGCGAGGAGATGCCGGTGCACGTGGAGGGCTTCAGTGGCGGTGACCGCACCAGTATCGACCTGCCTGCGGCACAGCAGCGTCTGCTGGAGGCGGTTGCCGCAACCGGCAAGCCGGTCATCGTCGTCAATCTGAGCGGCAGCGCTGTCGCGCTTCGATGGGCGAAGGACCATGCCGCGGCCGTTGTACAGGCGTGGTATCCGGGCCAGGCCGGCGGCACCGCAATTGCCCGCGTGCTTAACGGCGACGCCAGTCCCAGCGGACGCCTGCCTGTCACCTTTTACTCGTCCACAAGCGACCTGCCGGCATTCACCGACTACTCGATGAAGAATCGCACCTATCGCTACTACACGGGCGTGCCGCTGTGGGGATTCGGCTACGGACAAAGCTATACCACCTTCCACTACGGCGCGCCGAAGCTGAGCGACGTCACGCTTCCGGCAGGAAAGCCGCTGACCGTGACAGTTCCCGTGAAGAACAACGGCAAGACTGCATCGGACGAGGTGGTCGAGGCTTACCTGAAGACGCCCGAGACCGGTGGTCCGACGAGGTCGCTGGTTGCCTTCGAGCGGATTCACCTGAACCCTGGCGAAAGCCGCGAGGTGGCGCTGCACGTGAGCGACCGGTCGCTGTCGAGCGTCACGGACGCGGGCGAACACGTGGTGCTGCCCGGCCACTATGAGCTGAGCATCGGCTCAACGCAGCCCGGTCCTGAATCAGACGCGGTGATGGCCGGCTTCGACGTGCAGGGATCGGCGACTCTACCGAAGTAAGCGCCAGGTTGCAAGACAAAGGCGACGCAACTGCAGAGATGGAGAGCACGGATTCCTCCATGCACCGCTCCGGTTCGTTCGTTGCCGGTGAGCACCCGCCCTGCGGTGATGTGGCATCCTCGAATCAGGTCAACCCTTGCCGCGTAAGCCGCAGCGGAGGTGGCCCGTTCGTCCTTACCGCGGCGAGTGCGCCTTGATGTAATTGCGTAGCTGCATGTTGATGTCCAACGCCTTTTGCGTGCCGCTGTCGAGCATACGCAACCAATCGCTGGCCGGCGATTGCAGGTCGGCGGTACTGAGCAGGTAACCGGTCTGTACCACGATCTCCAGGGCGTTGCTGAGGTCGTGCGCAAGCTTGCGAATCTCAAGCGCCAGGTCTTCCGGCAAGACATTGGGGTTGGTGGAGACTGCGGACTTGCTCATAACGGCAGAGAACTCCTGCAAGGTAGCGGAATGGTGGTCTGATGCGCTCGGCTCCGCGGGGTGTTGCGCCGAGAATGCAAAGAGTTGAACGGTTTGACACGGGCCGAAGCTCGTTGCGATACTGATGGGGCTGCAAGCGTGGATTCAAGCACCTCGCTCCGGGCCGAAATGGCGGAATTGGCAGACGCGCATGGTTCAGGTCCATGTACTCGCAAGGGTGTGGAGGTTCGAGTCCTCTTTTCGGCACCAACGATTTTGAAACGCGATGCTTCGGCATCGCGTTTGTCGTTTGCGCAAGGAATCGAACATCGCGGGCGTTCGACTTAGGCAGAGAGGCATTCATGATCGGTCCTGAACCGAGGGGCTCCTGGATGTGTGCGGCCTTCCGCAAGCCGTATGACATGCTGCGGCCCGGCGTGCAATACCGGGTGGTCCGGTCATTCACGGATTACGACCGCGACGAGCACGCCCCTGGCGAGATCTGGATCTACCTGGGTTATAACTTCCTGCCCTATGACGATGGGCTGTCGCTGTTCGTGTCGGTGAATGGCGAACAGGAGTGGCACATCCGCATGCAGCTGCGCGACGACGAACAGGACGGCATCGTTCGCGAGCTTTCCCGATATCTGCAGCCTGTCGGTTGATCTCGCGTTCCTGAAGGCGACGTTCCCGCACGATGAACTACCCTGTGAAAGAGACCATGCCCGCCACGGCCGCACCTCCGACCCACCTCGACCGCATCGTCGCGCAGACGCGTCGCGACCTCGCCATGCGCATGGCCGAGACCGATCGTGGCGCGCTGGACCGTGCCGCCGCCGCTCACCAACCCCGAGGCTTCGCTGCGGCACTGCGCCGCGCCGCCCAGACCCGGCCCGCCGTCATCGCCGAACTGAAAAAGGCCTCTCCGTCCAGAGGTCTCATCCGGCCGGAGTTCGATCCAGCTGCGCTTGCCGTCACGCTGGAGCGGGCCGGTGCAGCCGCGTTGTCCGTGCTCACGGACGAGCCGTTCTTTCAGGGCAGCCTGCGCAACCTGCGGATCGCGTCTGCGGAGGTTAGTCTTCCTTGCCTGCGCAAGGACTTCATCGTCGATCCGTTTCAGATCGTTGAGGCCCGCGCCCATGGCGCCGACGCGATCCTGCTGATTGTGGCTGCGCTGACCGACGCCGATCTGCGCACGCTGTGCGACGCGGCCCGTAGGGCGGAACTCGACGTGCTCTGCGAGGTGCACTCGCCCGGGGAGATCAACCGCGCCCTGCCCCTTGAATGCGAGATGTACGGCGTCAACACGCGCGACCTGCGCACCTTTCACGTGGACCCGGAAGCCGCGCTCGCCATGGCGCAGATGCTGCCGGCCGGTGCCGTGCGCGTTGGCGAAAGCGGCATTCGCACCGCCGAAGACATCGCCCGCATGACCGACGCCGGCTTCAACGCCTTCCTGATCGGCGAAACCTTGATGCGCGCCGAAGACCCGGGTGCGGCGCTTGAATCGCTTTTCGCCTGCCAACGGTCACCCGCGGGCCAGGTCCCCGCCGACTTGCTGGCTCGCTAACGTCTGGCTCGCTGTATGTGGATCAAGATCTGCGGCAACACAAACCTGGAAGATTGTCTGCTCGCCGCTGACCTCGGCGTAAACGCGGTTGGCTTCATCTTCGCGCATGGCAAGCGGCTCGTCACTGCGGAGCGCGTGGCCGTGATCACGGCGGAACTGCCAACGCACCTGGAGAAGATCGGCGTCTTCACCACGCGCGACTATCACCAGATTGTCCGGACGGTGGAGCAGGCCGGCCTGACTGGCGTTCAGTTACATGGGCCGCTGGACTTTGCGCTGAGCGAGCGGCTGCGCTCGTACTTCGGCGACGTGACACGTTGCAGCGTGATTCAGGTTCTGCCCTGGTTCACAGACGTAGCGATAGAGGCACAGCATGAGGCGTTCGCGACCGAGGCCCGCGAGATTGCCGAGGACGGCAGCGCGGACGCCCTGCTGATCGATTCGCGCACGCGCGAACAAAGCGGCGGCACCGGCGTTGTATTCGATTGGTTGGCCGCGCAGGATGCGCTGCAGGGGGTCGACTATCGCGTCATCGCCGCGGGCGGCCTGCACGGAGGCAACGAGGCGGAAGCGATCGAAACCTTGCAACCGTGGGGCGTCGATGTTGCCAGCGGCGTGGAATCCGGCGCGCCGGGCCGCAAAGACCCGGTAAAGCTCGCTGCGTTTGTCGACGCTGTACGGACCGCCTCCGCGCTTCCGGCAACTTCGGCGGTCCCATAAACATGCCTTTCCTTCTTTTCCTCGCGCGCGCCTTTATTCAGACCTTCGGCATTACGCAGCCCACGCCGCAGCAGGAGCGCCGCGCGGCTTGGTTCATCGGCATTCTGCTCTCTGTGATCGCGGCGGCGGTCGTCAGTGCCTTCGCTTCGTTCATCGTGCTGCACTACTGAGACCGCGCTCGATACACTCCAGGCAGCCCCATGGCCGATAACTTCGCGCAAACTTTGAAGCAGCAGACCGACATCGTGAAGGTAATCGGCGAGTACGTGAAGCTGCGCAAGGCCGGCGCACAGAACTGGAACGGCCTGTGCCCGTTCCACAAAGAGAAGTCGCCGTCGTTCAGCGTCAATGCAACGCACGGCTACTTTTACTGCTTCGGCTGCCACGCCAAAGGCGACGTCTTTACTTTCATCCAGAAGCTGGAGAACGTCACCTTTCCCGAGGCCGTACGCGCCGTCGCGGCGAAAATGGGCATTGCCATGCCGCGGCGCGAGTTCGCCAGCCCCGAGGAGGCACGCGAGGCCGGCCTGCGCAAGCAGTTGCTCGAACTGCACGAGGCCGCCACGCAGTACTTTGAGCAGGCGCTGCAGCAGCCGGAGGCGGCGCGCGCCCGCGAGTACCTGACCGGCCGCGACGTCTCGCCGGAGATGCAGAAGTCCTTTCGCATCGGCTATGCGCCTGACGACTTCAATGCGATGCGCGACGCCATGGCGCGGCACTTCGCAGAGGAAGCCCTTCGCGCCAGCGGACTGTTCAGTTCGAAGGAACAGAGCGACGACGGCCGCCCCATCGGCCCCATGTACGCGCGGTTTCGCAAGCGCATTACGTTCCCGATCGCAAACGAACAGGGCCGCACCATCGCCTTCACCGCGCGCGCCCTGGACAGCGATGACAAAAGCGGCCCCAAATACATGAATTCGCCCGAGACCGCGCTTTACAGCAAAGGCAGCGTGCTCTTCAACCTGCACCGAGCCAAGCAGCCCATGCGCGACCAAAATTACGGGCTGCTCGTCGAAGGCCAGATGGACTGCCTGCGCGTCTTTTCCGCCGGCATCCAACCGGTCATCGCGACCAGCGGCACCGCCTTCACCGAGCACCAGGTGCGGCTGCTGGGCCGGTTCACCAAGCGCGTCATCGTCAACTTCGACCCGGACACCGCCGGCGCCAACGCCGCAGAAAAATCGCTTGCGCTGCTGACGGAGGAAGGCTTCGAGGTACGCATCGTCACGCTCGAAGGCGGCCTGGATCCGGACAGCTTCGTCCGGCAACACGGCATTGCCGCCTACGCGGAAGCGTTGCGCACCGCAAAGCCCCACGCCGATTACCTCATCGAGCGCGCACGCACCCTCTTCCCGCAGCGCACCGCCGACGCCAAAGTCAAGGCGATCAACTTTCTGCTGCCGCACATTCGCAGGCTGCCCAGCGAAATCGCGCGTGCGCAGTTCGCCGACGACGCCGCGCAAAAGCTGAGCGTCGACTCCGCCATGCTGCGCAAAGAGATGCAGCAGGCCGCAACACAGCGGCTGGGCAGCATCAAGCAAAGCGCAGGCGCGGCCGTGGGTGAGAACGAGAAAAAGTTGTTGCGGGTTCTCCTGCTCGGTCCCGAACAGCGCATGCGCCGGCGTGTCGCGCAGGAGATTGCCGCCCACCCGGAATGGCTGGAAGGCTTGGCCTCCGCCGACTTGCTCGAAGCACTCAGCCACGCGCCGCTCGATGCGACCATCGATCCCATGGAGATCGCCCCCAACGACCGCGCCCGCGAGATCGTCGCGCGCGTGATGACGGAAGACGTTCACAACGACGTCGAGATGCTGACCGTGGATGGTGGCAACGCTCTGCACGCGCTGGAGCGCCGCCGTCTGGAGCGCCGTGCCCGCGAGTTGACCGCGCTCCTGGCGGAAACCGTTCGGCGCGGCGACGATGCCATGCGCAGACAGCTCGCGGCCGAGACGCTGGACGTGCAAAGTAAGCTGCGCACGCTCTAGGCCGGCGAACCTACCGGGGCCTTTGATTCCGCCCGGAGCGGCAGCTTCATCATCACCGCGTGGACTCGGTGGCCCGCACCGAACCCGCATGTGCCTACGCTGTTTACTGCCACGCTGGACGATGTGGCCGCCGTCTCGCTAGAGTGGCGGACATGCGCTTTCTGGTTCGTCTCATCCCGTTCGCCCTCGCGACCGCCCTGCTTGCACCCACGCTGCCCGCTCAGGTCGCACCACAGCGGCCGTCGATCACCAGCATCGCTTTTGTGGAGTTTGCGGTGAGCGACGCCGCAGCCGCCAAGGCGTTCTACGGCGATGAGCTCGGCTTTACCGCGCAGACCTCTGCCGGACCGGATCATGACGTGCTGTACCCGGTCAACGCGAGTCAATGGATTGAGACCGTGACCGGGCCGTCTTCCATCGACGCGCCTAGCGGCCGTCTGCTTGCCATCGGCCTGCGCACCGCGAGCGTCCCGGCCATGCAGGCTTACCTGAAAGCAAAGGGCATCACGCCGCTTGGCCCGGTCACCCGCGGGCGCCTCGCGGTACGTGACCCGGAAGGCAACACCGTCGTCTTCGTGGATGCGCACACGCACACGCCCACGCCGCCCATGCATGACAACGGCGTGTCGCACCGCATCATCCATTCCGGTTTTGTGGTGCAAAGTGCAGACAAGGAAAACACCTTCTACCGCGACGTGCTCGGCTTCAAACCCTACTGGCACGGCGGCCACGTGGACGGCGTGACCGACTACATCTCGCAGCAGGTGCCGAACGGAACCGACTGGATTGAATTCATGCTCAACGTCGCGCCCGACGCCTCGGCGCAGCAGCGCGGCGTGTCGAATCACTTCTCGCTCGGCGTGCGCAAAATGGACACCGCGATCGCGCAGTTCAAAGCCAACGGCTGCGACACGCACAACTGCACCACCAGCCAGATGGGCCGCGACGGCAAGGTGCAACTGAACGTCTTCGACCCCGACCACTCCCGCGTGGAGCTGATGGAATTTGAGCCCAGTGGCACCGTCTGCTGCTCACCTTTCACTGGCACCATGCCAAGCGAGCACGACCCGCTGTAATCAGCATCGGTATCGCTTTGCAGGTTCAGCTGACGGAGTCGGAGAAGCACAACTTTAGCTGGCCTTGTGGAAGCACCTGACACGACGGGCTTCAGCCCCTGAGGAACGTGTTCGTACACTGTTTCCATGGCAAATCCAAAGCCCGAACTCTGGCTCATCCGCCACGGCGAAACCGAGTGGTCACTGAGCGGCGCGCATACCAGCTACACCGATTTGCCATTGACGGAGCATGGCCGGGAACAGGCTGCGGCGCTCGCGCCCGTGCTTGCAAAGGTGCAGTTTGACCTGGTGCTGACAAGCCCACGCCAGCGGGCACAGGACACGGCAAAGCTCGCCGGCGTACATGGGCGAGCGGAAATCGAGCCAAATCTGCAGGAGTGGAATTACGGCGAGTTCGAAGGCAAATCGACGCCAGAAATTCGCCAGAGCATTCCGGACTGGAACGTATGGCGCAGCCCCATCACAGGCGGCGAATCACTGGAACAGGTCGCCGCCCGCGCCCAGGCCGTGATTGACCGCTGCACGCAGCACGGTGGCCGCTGCGCCCTGTTCGCCCACGCGCACATCTTCCGCGTGCTTGCGGGCGTTTGGATCGGTCCCGGCACCGCCCAGGGCGGCGCTCTCGGCGAACACCTCGCACTCTCCACGGCCAGCATCAGCGTGCTCGCATGGGAGCGCGACTCTCGCGTGATCTCCCGATGGAACGAACTGCCACCAGTTGCCACAAAGCAGGGCTAAGCCGCCCGACTTGTCGGCAGAGACTGAGCCGGCCGCTCTCCTCCAGGGCACAAGGCGCTTGGGCGCGACTCCCGCCGCAAATGTACGTCTTTGCGCAGTCTTGGCCTCCTCATCGCAACCGCCGCCCTTGCCACCTCTGCAGGTTTAGCGCAGGAGGGCTTCGGCCCGCTCCAACCCGATGCGCCGAGCGGGAAGACAGCCGATCAGATCGTCACCGCGATGGGCGCGCGTGAATCGGAGTTCGCCAAGGCGCGTGACAGCTACGTCTTCAAGCAGGACGTGAAGTTTCAGACGATCAACGATGACAACAACCGGCCCGATGGCGAGTACCACCAGGTGAGTGACATCGGATTTTCAAGTGACGGCCGGCGCACTGAGAATGTGCTGTTCGCCCCGCAGAACACCCTCGAGCGCGTGATCATGACGAAAGAAGATCTGGACGACGTGGCACATCGCCTGCCGTTCATTCTGACTACGGAGCAGCTTCCCGAATACAACGTGAGCTATCTGGGCCGGCAGAAGGTTGACGAACTGGACACGTACGTTTTCAACGTGGAGCCGAAGACCATCGAAAAGAACAAGCGCTACTTTCGGGGCAAAGTGTGGGTCGACCAGCAGGATCTGCAGATCGTCCTGGCGAGCGGCAAAAATGTGCCGGACGACGTGCGCCGCGGGCACGAGAACCTGTCACCCCCGTTCAGCACGTACTACGAGCAGATCGACGGCAAATACTGGTTCCCGACCTACACCAAGGCCGAGGGAACGCTGCACTTTACGGCGCAGGGCGGCAGCATGGGACAGGATGTGCACGTGAAGTCGATCGTGAAGTACACCGATTACAAGCGGTACCGTTCGAGCGCGCGCATCCTGACGGGCGTGGAAGAGGTTCCGGCACAGCCAGCGCCGAAGAAGTAGCTGGCGTCGGTTTGGGGCGGAGGGACGCGCCAGTTCATCGATTGGCTCTTTGATGAACGGGTCAAAACGCATAGATTCGTAGTATGCGTTTTGAATCGAATCGTCTTGCGGCCCGTGCTGCCGCGCTTTCGCTGAGTTGTGTTCTGGTGCAGCCGCTTCTGCATGCCCAGGTGTTGGGTGACCTGAGGGGACGCGTCACAGACCCGTCCGGCGCCGCGGTAGCCGGCGCAACGGTGGTGCTCACCGACACACGCACCGGCGTGCAGCAGGCTCAGATCACAACCGGCGCCGGCGGCTACGACTTTCCTGACCTCGTCTCCAGTGTGTACAGCCTTCACGTGACTGCAGGCGGGTTTCAGGCTTATGACCGCGCGCAGGTCACGGTCAGTACCGGCACCACCATCGGCCTCGATCTGCCGCTCACGGTCGGTTCCGGCACGGACAGCGTGACGGTTACGTCGGACGCGCCAGTGCTGCAGAACAGTACCTCGGACATTCAGACTACGATCCCTGGCCGCACCGTGATCGCCCTGCCGTTGAACTCGCGTAATTTCATCCAACTGGCGCAGCTTGCACCCGGCGTCGAACTGCCTCCCGGCACCGTTCTGCCGCGCATCAACGGCGGCCGTCCGCGCACGAACGAGTACCTCTACGACGGCATCAGCGCGCTGCAGCCCGAGCCGGGGCAGGTGGCCTTCTTTCCCATCGTCGACGACATCGCCGAGTTCACCATCGCTTCCGACAATGTGCCCGCCGAGTACGGCCGCTTCAACGGTGGTGTCGTCAACGTGGCGATCCGGTCAGGCACTAACGCCCTCCACGGCAGCATTTACGAGTTTCTCCGCAACGAAGATCTGAACGCGCGCAACTACTTCGCGCGACCCACGGCCGCCGGACCGCAGCCCAAGCCGGAGTACCGCCGCAACCTGTTCGGCGCCACGCTGGGCGGCCCGGTCGTGCACGATCGCCTGTTCTTCTTTGCGGGCTACCAGGGCATCCTGCAGCGTATTGGCGTCACACGGCTGTCCACGGTGCCGACGATCGCGCAGCGCGGTGGCAACTTCGGCTCAACCGCGATCTATGACCCGAACAGCACGACGACCACAGCCAGCGGACGCGTGGTCCGAACGGAGTTCGCGAAGAACACGATCGATCCGGCCCGCTTCGACCCAGCCGCGGTCGCTCTGCTCAGTCGCATCCCTCTGCCGAATACCACCGGCAGCAGCAATTATTCGCGCACCGGCAACGACGACGATCATCAGCAGCAGTTCGACTTTCGCGTGGACGGCGCCAAAGGCGAGCGTGACCGCGCCTTCGCCCGCTACACCTACTACAGCGAAGTCGAAAACCCGGTGACGCCGTTCGCTGAGGGTTCCGGCGCCATCACCGGCTCGGTGCTCGACACCGGCAACGTGACCGGGCTGACGCACACCCTCGGTCAGCAGGGCGTCTTCAACGAAACGCACACTTTTACGCCGCGTCTGGCAAACGAGTTTCGCCTGGGCTACACGCGACGCGGCAACACGCAGCAGGGCGCCACGCTGCCGGGGAGCGCTTCCGCGGCGTTGGGCATACCGGGCATTCCGAACAATGCGGCCTTCAGCAACGCGGTGCCGTTGTTCACCTTTACCGGATTTCAGCAGCTCGGACCCTCGGCCAGCACCAACGCGCGCTACCAGACTGCCGTGGGCGAGTTGGTGGAGAACGTGATCTATACGCGCGGTGCTCACTCGATCAAGGCGGGCGTGGATGCGCGGCGGTATGAGTTGAACACGATTGCGCCGCCAAACCCGCAGGGCTCGTTTGCCTTCACGGTGACGGGTACCGACACGCAAACCGCAACCGGTTCCGCGGCGACCGTTGGCGGCAACAGCTTCGCCAGCTTCCTGCTCGGCCAGGTGGACACGTTCTCCATTGATCTGCAGAACCGCACCATTCGGCCGCGCGACTATATCTATGAGTTCTTTGTGCAGGACGACTGGCGGGCCACGCCGAAACTGATCGTAAACGCGGGCCTGCGCTGGACACTGCACCTGCCCTCGACTGAAACGCACAACCAGGGTGCGATCTTTAACACCACAACGCAAGTGCTGGACTACCTGGGCGTGAACGGCTATCCGCGCAGTGCGCGCGAGCTGCACTGGGACAACGTGGCGCCGCGCTTCGGCCTGGCCTACTCGATCAATCCCAAGTCGGTGGTCCGGTCGGGCTTCGGCATCGTCTTTATCGACCAGAGTGGCATTACGACACCCTTCACGACACCGCAGTACCCGTTCATTCAGAACGTGCAGCAGCCGACGCTGGACAACCTGACGCCGGCGTTCGCATTGCGCAACGGACCCAGTGTGGCGCCCATCTCGGACACGCCCAACGCCGGCCTGGGTCAGAGCGTATATACCGCGACACGCAGCGCGGGATCCGGCTATGTGGAGCAGTGGAACCTAGCCGTGCAGCATTCGCTTACGAACAACCTCAGCTTCGATGTGGCATATGTCGGCTCACACATCGTGCACGTGGGCATCCCGGATCGCAACATCAACCAGCTCACGGCGGATCAGATCGCGACCGGCCTTCAGCCCGGCTCCACGTTGCTTAGCTCTGTGGCAAATCCGTACTACGGTCAGATTCCGATTTCAAGCACACTTGGCCGCAAAACCATCACTAACGCACAGCTGCTCAAACCGTTTCCACGCTTTCAGAATGTCGCCGTCTACCGCAACAACACAGGGACAACGAATTACAACGCGATCGAGGCCAAGGTGGAGCAGCGCATGAGCCACAACCTCTACCTGCTCTTCAGCTACACGCATTCGCGGCTGATCGACGATGCATCGAGTGTATTCTCGTCCACTGTTCTCAGCTCGCCGAATACAAGTTCTCTCATCGCTGCTGACACGTACCGGCCGTACCTGGAGCGCGATGTTTCATCGGGCGATATGCCGAACGTGCTGACTACCTCGGCCATTTACGATCTGCCCGGCTTCCGAGGTCACGGGGTGCTGACCGGCGTGCTTGGCGGATGGCAGGTGAATGGTATTTACACCATGCAGAGTGGCATGCCGGTCACGGTGACGCAGGCGACGAACAACAACAGCTCGCTCGGCGTGTCGCTGCAGCGGCCCAACCTGGTGGGTAGGCCGAACCTGACGCCCGCCGCTCGAACGCCGGCGGTCTTCTTCAACACCGCGGCCTTTGCCGCCGCGCCGCAGTTTACCTTTGGCAGCGCGTCGCGGAACCCGGTACGCGGTCCGGCCTACCGCGACCTCGACCTGGCTCTGGTCAAGAACACGCGCTTCGGTGAGAAGTTCACGGCGGAGTTCCGCGCCGAACTCTTCGACGTGACAAATACGCCGGCCTTCGCGCAGCCCAGCGGCTCGTTCGGAACTGCGGCGTTCGGCAGCATCACCGCGACTACGACCGACCCGCGCGTGGCGCAATTCGCGCTGCGGCTGCGGCGATAATGCTTGCTTCCGTGCAGCGGGCGGGTGCATCGCAGCTACCGGAGTCGCTGATGTTACTGCATCAACGACACCGGTAGTTCACTCCGCGGCTACTTGTAAAGCAGGTTGTACAGGGTCAGGCCCTGATCGCCAGTCCGGCAAGCATACCGAGGAGCTGAGCAGGAGTTTCATCCGCTCCATCCAGGTAGGTTTGGTCATTGCAAACCTCCTTTCTCGACAAGGCCCGGTGTCTGCCGGGCTTTTGTCGTTGCGGCTGTTATCAACGCCGCACCTTCATCAGCACGCATGCGTAGCGACGCTAGGTGAGATGTGGCACATGCGAATCACATGGAAGTTCGAGACTCTGACGAGTCCGGCTCATCATGACCGATCGATCAGACCGTCTAAACTGGAGCCGAAGGCGAGGTAGCAGTTGATCGACGGAAGGCGCCATCTGGGCGCGTTGATCCTGGCGGCCGGGGCGTCCACCCGCTTGGGTCAGCCCAAGCAGCTGCTGCAGATCGACGGCGAGACACTGGTCGAGCGAACTGTTCGCATCGCGCGGGCAGCCGGCGCCGACACGGTCTTTGTCGTGCTCGGGGCGCACTACCAGCCCATCTTTGAAGTGCTGCAGCCCTACCAGCCGAACCTGCGCGTGCTGTTGAACGGGCGTTGGGCGGAGGGCATGGGAACCAGCATCGCGCTGGGTGCCGCGGCGGCGGAGCGCCACAACGTCGACGACCTCCTGGTGCTCACCTGCGATCAGGTCGCTGTCACGTCCGCGCACCTCTGTGAGCTGGTGGCCGCGTCCCATCGCGAGCATGTCGTGGCATCCGCCTACCACAACCGCCGTGGCGTTCCCGCGCTGTTTCCGGAATTCAGCTTTCACGCGCTGCAGCGGTTATCCGGTGACCGGGGAGCGCGCGACCTTCTGCAGCATGAAGATGTGCTGCAGCTGCCGCTCCCCGGCGGCGAAATAGACATCGACACGCCCGAGGACCTGGAACAACTCAGCGTCTCGGCGCCTTTCCTGCGGCGCATGCGCGCTAGTATTTAGGCATGAGCGCCGAAACCGTGGAAGCGGAAGTTGCGCCTGGGGCCGCCACGAAGGATGCCTACACGCGTGAACGCGCGCTGGCGCTGCTGCACGAGTGGACCCGATCGCCGAGCCTGCTGAAGCACGCGTTCGCGGTCGAAACCTGCACCGCCGCTTATGGAGAGCAGGAAGCGGCGCGACTCGGCCTGTCCGGCGCCGAGGCGGCGGAGTTCGTCGAGCCGTACCGGCTGGCGGCGCTGTTGCACGACTTCGACTATGAAAGGCATCCGTCCCTGGACGAGCACGTTTGGGTGGGCAGCAAGGTGCTCGAGCAGCAAGGCTGGCCAGAGCCGATCCGGCACGCCATCCTGGCACATGCGGATTACACGAACACCCCGCGCCAGTCGCACCTGGACCGCGCTCTGTTCGCGTGTGACGAACTGAGCGGATTTCTGACCGCGTGCGCCCTGGTAAAGCCGGGCAAGAGCATCCACGATGTAGAGGTTTCCGGAGTCCGCAAGAAGATGAAGGATAAGGCTTTCGCACGTGGCGTGCTGCGCGAAGACATTGTCGCCGGGGCGGAACTGCTCGGGCTCAGTGTGGACGAACACATCGGAAACTGTCTGCGCGCGATGCAGGCAAAGGCCGCAGCGCTGGGCCTGGAGGGTGCGGGCGCATAACCCTGTAACACGTTGCTCCTTCCATCACGTGATACAAAGCTGCTACTTCTTTCAATCGGCAACGTGGCCTATAGAACGTTGCAACACTCAAATGCCGTCGTTTCAGCATCGTAGGAAGTTGAATGAGTTCCAAGCGGAAGCGTGTCGTTGTCGTGGGTTCGGGCCCCGGCGGTCTGGCCAGCGCCATGTTGCTGGCTGCCTCCGGTGTGGATGTGACGGTGGTCGAGAAGCGCGACCACGCCGGCGGACGCACGTCCACCTTTGAGCAGGACGGCTTTCGGTTCGATTACGGTCCCACATTCTTCCTGTACCCGCGCGTGCTTGGCGAGATCTTCTCCGCCGCCGGCTATTCGCTGGATCGCGAAGTGCCGATGGTGCGGCTTGACCCGCAGTACCGGCTGGTGTTCGGTGCAGGCGGCGAGTTGCTGGCGACCGGCGACCACGAACGCATGGAAGGCGCAATCGCCAAGCTCTGCCCGGAGGACGCAACGCGCTTCCAGGATTTCATGCGCGATAACCGCAACAAGCTGCAGCGATTCCTGCCGTTTCTGGAATCGCCCTTCGAAAGCTGGCGTGATCTTGCCCGGCCGGAGATGCTGAAGCTCCTGCCGATCCTGGCCCCGTGGAAGTCGCTCGACCAGGAGCTGCGCAAGTACTTCAGCGACGAGCGCATTCGGCTCGGCTTCTCGTTTCAGTCGAAATATCTTGGCATGTCGCCGTTCCGGTGCCCGGGCCTGTTTTCGATTCTGAGCTTCCTGGAATACGAGTACGGCGTCTTTCATCCGGTAGGCGGATGCGGCGCGGTGACGCGTGCCATGGCACGAATCTGTGAGGAGATGGGCGTCACCATCTTGCTGAACGAAGACGTCGAGGCGATCTGCTTTGAAGGACGTAAAGCGAGCGGCGTTCGCACCTCCAAGCGCACACTCCAGGCCGACTCCGTGGTGATGAACGCGGAGTTCGCCGAGGCGGCCAAGCGCATGATTCCGAATCACCTGCGCTCGCGCTGGACGGACAAAGGCATCGAAAAGAAAGACCATAGCTGCTCGACCTTTATGCTCTACCTGGGGGTGGATGGCCGCTACGACAACGTCTCGCACCACACCATCTACCTGGCGAAGAACTACCGCGGCAACCTGCACGACATTGAGAAGGGCCATACGCTCTCTGCGGATCCGTCCATCTACGTGCAGAACGCTTCGGTGAGCGATGATTCGCTCGCGCCCAAGGGGATGAGCTCCCTGTATGTGCTGGCGCCGGTGACGCACAGCTGCAATGCTGTGGACTGGGGCCGCGATCTCGCACCCTTCCGAGAGCGCGTGCTGGACCAGATGGCGAACATCGGCTTCGGCGACGTGCGAGGACGCATCCGCACCGAGCGCATCCTGACGCCCGCCAACTGGGCGGCGGAGTTTGCCTTGCACAAAGGCTCTACGTTCTCCATGGCGCACTCGCTCAAGCAGATGCTCCACCTGCGTCCGCATAACCGCTTTGAGGAAACCGAGGGCGTCTATCTTGCGGGTGGCGGAACACACCCGGGTTCGGGTCTGCCGGTCATCTTTGAGTCTGCCCGCATCTCCTCAAAGCTACTGCTGGAGGACATGGGCATGAAGCCCGCGTGGAACTTTACCCAGTCCGCGTTCGACCAGAGCCACCTGCGTGACCGCGATCTGGCGGTGCAGTAGCGATGATGCCCACGGCATCCAACTGCATCATGCACCGAAGATTACTGGAAGTGAGCGCCGCATGCGTGCTGTCTGCGACCGGGGTCGTCGCCAGCGCTCAGCACAACGCGCCCGCCGCGACGGACCGCGTCGTCGGTCAACTGGAGACGGTCGCGACGTTCAATGGTCCGATGCCGACCGGCGTCACGGTTTCAAAGTCCGGCCGCATTTTCGTGAACTTTCCGCGCTGGGGCGACGATGTTCCGTTTACGGTCGCTGAACTGGTGAAGGGCAAGGCGGTGGCGTACCCGAATGCCGAGATCAACGACTGGGCTGGCCGCACCAAGCCGAATCCGAACGCCTTTGCAAACGAGGCAGTGAACCAAAGCCATTTCGTGAGCGTGCAGTCGGTCGTGATCGACCCGGCGGACCGCCTTTGGGTGCTGGATACAGGCGCGCCGCTGCTCAAAGACGTGGTCCCGGGCGGACCGAAACTGGTGTGCGTGGATTTGACTACAAATCAGATCGTCAAAATTATCCTGCTGCCGCCGGAAGTTGCCGGAGCCCGCAGTTACATGAACGATGTCCGCTTCGACCTGCGCGTAGGAAACACCGGGCCACAGGACCTGGGAACGGAACCGCTCAGCCGGAACGATGCATCCGCTGAGGTCGCCTCGGCAGACGCGAAACATCCGCTGGCAAACCGCGTTGCCACCGGCAAGTTCGGTGAGGGCGAAGGTCCGGGCAGCACAAACTTTGCCGGCGGAGCGAATATCCACGGCACGGCCTACATCACCGACTCCAGCTCAGAGGGCCCGAACGCCATCATCGTTGTCGACCTGGCTACGGGCAAGAGCATGCGCCGATTGAACCAGCACTCGAGCACACTCGCTGAGGATGGTTTCCTGATGTTTGCCGAGGGACAGCCCGTCTTTCAGACGCTGCCCGGCTACCCACCGGAACCGGTAAAGTTCGCGGTCGACGGCATCGCCATCTCCAACGACGGCAAGCTGCTCTACTACTGTCCAATCAACTCGACCAAGCTCTATTCTGTCTCTACCGACGCCCTGCGCGACAAGACAATGAGCGACGCAGAGGTCGGCGCAACCGTTCGCGCCGTAGCCGGCAAGATGCCCTCCGACGGCCTCGAATCCGACGCCGCCGGCAACGTCTACGAGACCGATCCCGTTACTGACTCCATCCATCGCTGGAACCCACAAACCGGCTTGACCGAGACGCTCGCGCACGACCCGCGCATCCTCTGGCCAGACACGATGTCGCTCGCCGGCGATGGTTACCTTTACTTCACGGCAAACCAGCTGCATCGCCAGCCCACCATGCACAACGGGCAGGATCTGCGCGAGAAGCCGTATCAGCTTTTCCGTATCAAAGTGAATCAGCAGCCGGTGCGGCTGCAATAATCAGGAGCATCATGCGCGTCGCCGTTATCGGTTCCGGTCTTGCCGGACTTTCCGCCGCAGCTACACTCGCCGCCCGCGGCTACCAGGTCGAAGTGTTCGAAAAAAACTCCTGGCTCGGCGGCAAAGCCGCGGTTCTTCAGGAGCAGGGTTTCCGCTTCGACATGGGTCCGACGATCCTGATCCAGCCATCCACACTCCGCAAAATCTTCGGCGAAGCCAACCGCAATCTCGACGACTATCTGACGATGGTCAAGCTCGACCCGTCGTGGCGCTGCTTCTTTGAAGACGGCTCGATCATCGACCTGAAGGACTCGACCGACCAGATGGTCGTGGAGCTGGACCGCGTGAAGCCCGGCATGGGCGAAAAATATCGCGAGTTCATCGGCATGAGCGAGCAGCTCCATCACATCAGCGACAAGTTCTTCTTCTGGAAGCCGATCGGCTCCATGCTGGACACGCTCGAAATGCGCGGCATGTTTGACCCGGCCGTGCTCAAGGACGTGATGAAGATGCGGCTCGGCAAGACAGTAGCCGGAGTCATCCGCGAGTACATCAGCGATCCGAACACGGCGCAGATGCTGGACCACTTCGTGCAGTACGTCGGCTCGTCGCCGGACGCATCCCCCGCAATCCTGTGCGCGATCGGTCACATGCAGACCGAGCAGGGCATCTGGTACCCCATGGGTGGAACGCGCGCCGTGCCGGAAGCATTGGTGAAACTGGGCAGGGAGCTGGGCGTGCAGTACCACACGGATGCCGACGTTGCACGCATCAACACGCACCTCGCTGGCGGCCTGCCCATCGCGGACGGCATCACGATGCGCGGCGGCGAGCGCTACGCCTGGGACGCCGTCGTCAGTAACGAGGACAGCGTCCGCACCTATCGCGAGCTGCTCGACGGCGCGCCCGGCACCGCCGACGTCATCAGCAGCTTCGACCGGCGCAGCAGCTACGAGCCGGCATGCAGCGGCGTGGTCCTCTACCTGGGCCTGAATAAGCGCTACGACCACCTGGCGCACCACGACTTCGTCTTCTCACGCGATCCGCATGAGGAATTCAACGCCATCTACAACATGGGCATGCCGGCGCCGGACCCGACCTGCTATCTGGCCTCCACCAGCCGCACCGAGCCGGCGACGGCACCCGAAGGCGGCGACGCCCTCTACGTTCTGGTACACACGCCGTACCTGCGCCCGAATCACGACTGGCGGAAGATGTTCCCCGGCTACCGCCAGGTCATCCTGGACAAACTGAAGACCACCGGCAAGATGCCCGATATCGAAGACCGCATCGTCTACGAATCCGCGCTCACGCCGCAGGACATCCACGAG
>CAXUEG010000011.1:0-1081 GCA_964249935.1 uncultured Terriglobus sp. | reverse complement strand
ATGCTGCCCAAGTAGCGCCGGGTCATCCTGGACAAGCTGGCCCGCTGCGCCGGCATGGCGGACCTGGAGAGCCGCATCGTGGTGGAGCGCCACCTCACGCCGCAGGACATCCACGAGCGCTACCGCGTGCTGAACGGCGCCATCTACGGGCTCAGCTCGCACGGCCGCTTCAGCGGCGCGTTTAAGCCGTCGAACGTGGTCCGTGGTGTGGACGGCCTGTTCCTCGCCGGTGGCGCGGCGCACCCCGGCCCCGGCGTGCCGATGGTTCTGCAGTCCGGCTGGATCGCCGCCGACGCCCTGGACCGGGAGTACAAACACAAGCCCGACGCCTATGGCAACCCGACCTCCGACATGCACTTCGTCGGCTCCGAAGCGATCAGCACCCAATCCGAACACATCCCGGCCTAGCACCATCTGCCTCAACCTTGAAAAGGGCACAGCATCCGCTGTGCCCTTTCCGCGAGCGTCAAGGATCCGCTTTACGCGAACCCGCTGCGGCTGCAAATCCTTTCCCACGCAGGAAATCGCGCGGGAGGTGCTCGCGTGTGTTCCTTCCGCTCGCGGCGAAGCGGCTAGTGTAAATACAGCGCCGGAACCACCGCGCGGGACAGAACTTGCCATTCAAACTTTCTGCCTTCATTTTTGGCCCGCTGGTTGGGACCGGCATGTCGCTGTGCGCGCAAATGCCCAAACCTGCCGCGGCATTGCCGCCGCTGGGCAGTGCTCAACCCGTGGCCGAGCAGATCTTTCACCGGACCAACTCCACCGGCATGATCGTTGTCGTGGTCCGCGGTAGCGATGTGTGGATGGCCTCCTTCGGCCAGGTCGCCTATGACCGCAAGCAGCAGCCCGGTCCCGATTCGCTGGTGCGGCTTTGTTCCATCACCAAGATTCTGACAACCGACGTGCTGGCGAAGCTCGTCGCGGACCACACGGTCGCCTTCACCGACCCTCTGGAAAAGTTCGCGCCTGCGGGAGCGACGGTAACCAGCCTCACCATCCACGGGCAGGCGGACCGGCCGCTCACGCTGGGTGATCTGGCCACCCACACCGGCGGCCTGCCGCGCGAGATCGCCTACCC
>CAXUEG010000010.1:25816-27819 GCA_964249935.1 uncultured Terriglobus sp. | reverse complement strand
CTAATGGAGTGGTGCGTTTCAACCGAAACGGTGATTCTCAAGCCACCCGAAAGGATTGTCATCTTCGGATGCTCCGCTGTCATACGGCGGGTCTTGCTGTTGAAGTGCGAAGGGAGACACCGTGGAAGGCAAGATTGCCATCGAGGAGCACTTTTCTACCGAGCTGAACAACAAGTACCGGAATGCGCAAGGCGAGTCAGGCCGCAATGGCCTCGCGTACACAAAGGACATCGAGAGCCGGTTACTCGATCCTGAACTCTGCCTTCGTGACATGGATAGAGCTGGGATCGAAGTCTGCACCTTGTCGCTGACAGTCCGTCACGATCCTGACGATCTCCATTTCAAGCGCAACAGTGAGTGCAGCGCTCTCCTCCGTATAGAATCAGCCGGCGCAGCTTGACAAACGTAAGCCACCTTGCGAATATTGTAAGGCGGCTTACAAGTGTGTCCGCCCTATGCGAAAGACTGTAAATCCACATCGTGAGTCGGTAGGCTCGTGGGCCAAACGGCTCTACTTTGCGTCCCGGGCGCTGATGGATTCAGTGTTGCGTCCCTACGGCCTTGGTTCCACGCAGTGGTACGTGCTGCACAGGTTGGCCAACGAAGGGCCGACGATGCAGCGCGACCTTGTGCGCCTGCTCCAGATTGAGAGGGCTACGCTGAGCGGAATCGTGGCGACGCTGGTGCGGAAAGGTCTTATAGAGCAGATGGCAGACACGGAGGATCAGCGTCAGCGAATGCTCCGTATCACCGGCTCAGGCAGGAAGCTCTGGAAAGAACTTCCCGATCCGGTTGCCCTCATCCTGTCGGTTGCATTCGACGGTGTTGACGGCGCCGAGATGGCGACCGCACGCCGGGTTCTCCAGGGCGCGACCGAGCGCCTGAATCATCACATTTCGGAAAGGAAGTGACTGATGCGCATCTTGGTGACCGGTGGAACAGGTCTTGTGGGCTCGCGCCTGCTGCGCCGTTTTGTGGATGCTGGAATCGACTGTCGCGCTCTCGTGCGGCCCGGCAAAGAGGTTCCTTCGGGAGCGTCGCGTGTTGAGGGTGACCTGCTCGATGTGGATGCGTTGCAGCAAGCTGTTCAGGGCGTGTCGGCAATCGTTCACCTTGCAGCTGTTTTCCGCACCTCCGATGAGGACGCGATCTGGCGAGCCAACCTTGACGGTACGCGCAACCTCATTGCAGCGGTGAAGGCGCGTGCGCCAGAAGCTCGCTTCGTGATGGCGAGTACCGGCCTCGTCTATGACGAGGACGCCGCGCGTCCCGGTTTAGAGGACGATGCAGTTCATCCGAAGCTGGCATACCCGGCAAGCAAGGTCGCCGCCGAGAACGAGCTTCGAAGCAGCGAATTGACATGGAGCATCCTCCGGCTTCCATTTGTCTACGGCGACGGAGACGGACACCTGGCCGCAGTGCCCAGGATCATTGCCATGTTCAACTGGCACCCGGCGCGAACATTCAGCCTGGCTCACCAGCGGGATGTCGCAAGTGCGTTCGAACTCGCTCTGACCGGCGTGATGGATCGACGCATCGTGAACATCGTCGACGATGCACCAACCACGCTTTACGAGATGGCGAGCATCGTCGGAGTCTCGATCAAGCCCTCGGCCGAACCTCTGACCGATCCGTGGATGGGCCGAATGGATGGATCGCTGAGTCGCAGCCTCGGGTTCCGTCCCTCAATCGCGACGGTACATCAAGCAGTTCAAGAGGGAATCGTTTAACTACATCGAACATTTGCCGAGGAGGCACTATGCAGGAAAAATCTCTCGCACTGGTCACGGGAGCAAACCAGGGGATCGGTCTTCAGATCGCCAAGGAACTCGTCAAGCATGATTTCACGGTACTCATCGGCTCACGTGATTTCGAGCGCGGCCAGGCTGCCGCGAAGGAGGTCGGGCCGGACGCGGTGGCGCTCCAACTCGATGTCACGGACGGTGCTTCTATCGCCGCTGCGGCAAAGTACATCCGCAAGGAGCATGGACGGCTCGATGTGC
>CAXUEG010000010.1:13987-25806 GCA_964249935.1 uncultured Terriglobus sp. | reverse complement strand
AACGCCGCTATCTCGAACACAAGTAAGCTGCCCAGCCAGACCGTGGAGGAATACTCCAAGTTGAACCGTCCGAGCAATGTGTCGCTCGATGAGGTGCGGACCATTTGGGAGACCAACGTCTTCGGCGTACTGGCGGTGTATCAGGCCATGTTGCCCCTGTTACGCGAAGCACCGGCTGCGCGCATCGTCAACGTTTCGAGCGGTGCCGGCTCACTGGCGAGGAACGCAGACCCGAGCTTTCCCTATCGTAAGATCTTTGGCCCGGGTTACTCCGCTTCAAAAACAGCAATGAACGCCATGACACTCGCGATGGCGATCGAGTTGGAGTCGACCGGTATCAAGGTAAACGCCTGCTCCCCGGACTTCATCAAGACCAAACTGAACAACTATGAGGGCACAGGAACTGTCGAGGAGGGCGCTCGCGAGCCGGTGCGGCTCGCGCTACTCGGGCCGGATGGTCCGACCGGGACGTTTACGCGCTGGGAAAGCCAGACCATTCCGTGGTGAGGGAGGCGCGTACGGCTCAAGCTTGGTTTGAGAACGCCCTGAGCCGAGCCGTACAGCTCGATCAAGACTGCCAGGCCCGCCACACTGTAGCAACTCCGATCATGGCTCGACCGCGTTCATCCGCACGTGAGAAGCCAAAATCAAGCCGGTCCCACCTGATTCCGCTCAAGTGCGGGCTCGAGTTCGTAGCAGATGCAAAGCGGCCGCCGGACTCCCTGCCGCTACAACCAGCGCTTCCAGCGGAAGTAGAGCAGGGGACCGACTGCGGACAGCATCATCAATCCAAGAGCGTACGGATAACCCAGACGCCAGTGCAGCTCCGGCATGCGTTCAAAGTTCATGCCATAAATGGAGCCGATGAGCGTTGGCGGGAGAAAGACGACCGCTGCCACGCTCAGCGTCTTCATGATCGCGTTTTGCTGAATCGAGATCAGGCCGAGATTGCTGTCCAGCAAGAACTGGATCTGCGTTTGCATGAAGTTGTCATGTTCCAGCAGCGATTTCACGTCGGTTCCTAACGTCTTCAGCCGGACATGCAGCACTTGGTCGTCGGGCAGCTCGGCCGCAAGAAAGGGAACTGCGCGGCCAACGCTGTGAAGGCTTTCGCGCACGCGTGACGCAAGATCACCGCTCTGCCCGATCTGCTTCAGAACGCGACCCAGGTCGGCGGCGGCAATCGTCTTCATGGCGCCCGCATTCTGCGAAAAGATTTCGCGCGACACAGGGTCCAGCGCATCACCGATCTCTTCCAGGGTGTCCGCATCGCGGTCCACCAGCGTTTCTAAAAAGCAGAGCATGGCAGAAAGGCTGGTCGTGATCTCAGCACTGCTCTTTCCCACCCGCGAAACGAATTCGAGAAAGGCTTTCGGCAGCCCGTACCGCACGGTCACCAGCATCTTGTCCGTCCGCACGAGCGTGATCGAAGTCAGTCGAGGCTGCAGGTCGGGATCGCGCAAAACAGCACCCACCGTGACAAAGGTTGCGTGGTCCTCGTGATAAAGGTTGCTGCTGCTCTCCACTTCGCGCATTTCGGCGCGCGTTGGTATTTGCACGCCGAGTGCTTGCTCCACGCGGTGTTCTTCTTCAGCAGTAGGCTCGAAGAGGTCGACCCACAGGGCATTCTCCAAGTGCGCTTTGGTGTCTGGCAGCAGTCTGCCTTCGTGTGACACGTAAATCGTAATCATGCGGGTTCATCATAGCCGCCTGAGTGGCTCAACGTGTCTGTCCGGACTCACAGGTGCAGCAGCAAGGCCATGCGATAGGTGACGAAGGCGGCGGCGTAGGCCAGCACGGTCATGTACCCGAACTGCACCATCGGCCATGTCCAGCTATTCGTCTCGCGCCGTACCACGGCCAGCGTTGCGGTGCACTGCATGGCGAGCGCAAAGAAGATCATCAGTGCCAAAGCACCGGGCAAACCGATGTCGGCCCGGAGCAAATCGCCCGGCTGCACGCTGTTGTAGAGCGTGGAGAATGTCGAGACCACGCTCTCTCGCGCTACAAACGCCGTCAGCAGCGAAATGCCGACCGGGCGGTTGAAGCCGAGCGGATGCAACAGCGGCTCGATCAGCCCACCGATCCACGCCAGGATGCTCGAGCCCACCTCGCTCGGCTGGCCGTTCCGCAACGGCAGGTGCGCTAAAAACCACACGATCAGGTTCAGTACCAGGATCACCGTTGCAACCTGCTTCAGAAACACCTTGCTGCGATCTACGATCGCCAGGGCGATGGTGCGCAAGCGCGGCATGCGGTAGTTCGGCAGCTCAATGGCGAAGGCTGATGCCTGCCCGCGCATGACCGAGGAACGCAGGAGCAGCGCGGTAAGCAACGCGGCTAGCAGACCCGTAACATAGAGCGCCATCATCGTTGCGGCCTGCAGACCGATCACACCGCCCAGCGGCCCACCAAATAACGGTCGGGCCGGAATGAACGCGGCGATGAGCAGGGCATAGACGGGCAATCGCGCCGAGCACGTCATAAATGGCGCAATCAGGATCGTCGCAATGCGATCGCGCTTGGACGGAATCGCGCGTGTCGCCATAATCGCAGGCACCGCGCACGCGTAGGCAGACAGCAGCGGCAGGAAGGAGCGCCCATTCAATCCCACGCGGCCCATCGTGCGATCGGCGATGACCGCCGCGCGTGCCATGTAACCGCTGTCCTCCAGCACCGTGATGACCAGGAACATGCATAGAATCTGCGGCAAGAAACCTAGAATGGAAGCGATGCCGTTCCAGATGCCGTCCACCACAATCGCGCGAAGAACGGTATCCGGCAACACAGCTCCGGCTTTCGTGCCAATCACGCCCAGCCAGTTTGTCAGTGCCTGACCGGCCGGGTACGCGAACCGGAAGATCGCCTGAAACGCGAGCAGCAGAAAGAGGAGGCAAAGAATCGGACCGGCGACCGGATGCAGCGCCCACTGATCCACGGCACGCGTGAGGGCGGAGTGCTCGGGCCTGCGGTACGCACCCGCCGCCGTCAGATCGCCGCAGTTCGGTTCGCACCGGGCCGCGTTGCCGCCAGCTTGCAGCACCGGCAACACGTTCGCCGGCGCATGGTCCTGCTTCAGCCAGTGGTCCACAGCGTCCATGCCGGTGCCGCGCGCGGCGCTGATCAGCGCGGTGGGGGTTCGCAGTTCCCGCGCCACTGCCAGCGGGTCGATAAAGCCTCTGCGCTGCTCCAATTCGTCCGCCATGTTAATCAGCAGCATGGTGGGCAGCTTCTGCGCCAGAACCTCGCCAATAAGCAGGCTGTACTTATGGAATTGTGTACCGTCAACGATGAGCAGGACCGCGTCCAGTTTTGGCAGGTGCGATTGGCCGCCCTGCAGAATGGAGACCGCAATTTTCTGGTCTTCGGAGCTCGGCGTCAGCGTCCAAACGCCCGGCAGGTCGATTACGGTCTTGGCGCTACCGCGCAGCCGGCCGCTGCGGTGCGCTACAGTCATGCCAGAGAAGTTGTATACCTTTTGCCGCAGCCCGGTAAGACGATTGAACAGCGTGGATTTGCCGACGTTGGGCGGCCCGATCAGGCCAATGGTCTGGAACTCCATCGCTTATTCCGGCCTGCGGATCTTCACGGTCAGTGCTGTGGCTTCGCGCAGAGCGACGTCGGATCCGTCGACGCGCACGATGAGCATGGTTTTGCGGCTCAGGTGGCGAACCACTTCCACCTCAGCGCCCGGCACCACGCCTAGACCGCATAGCTGGCAGTGAGCCTCACTCGCCGCGACACCTGTCACGACTGCCCTTTCTCCGGTGCTCAACTCTGCCAGGTGCAACGCCGCTCCGAGGCGCCAAAGGTAGGAAACACGCCCGCTTCCCGATCATACCAAGAATACGGACCACGCCGGTCTGAATTGCCGGCGTGCGGATTGATCAAGCATCACCGGCTGAATCGCTGACTTCCTGACTTGCTGTGTATAACGGAGATACCGCAAGCAATCTGCACCTCCAGGAGACCCGATGCGTCGTCTTGCTGTCCTTGCCGTGGCTGCCTTGTTCGCTCAGCCGCTTTCCACGCTTCGTGCACAGCAAACGCAGGCGATCGACTCTGGCAAACCATTGCAGGGCTTCACGGCAACCGACTCCGTCACTGAGCGCCAGTGGGAAGCCAAGTTCCAGGCACTGCCCGATCCGAAAAAGATCAGCGACAACATGCACCTGCTCGCTGCTCATCCGCACAATGTGGGCTCCGCCGCCCAGCGCGCAAACGCGGACTGGCTTCTGAAGCAGTACCAGTCCTGGGGCTGGGACGCGCGCATCGAGACGTTTGACGTACTGTACCCAACGCCAAAGACCCGGGTGCTGGAACTGACGGGGCCCAAGCCGTACAAAGCGCGGCTGATGGAACCGGAGGTGCCGGAGGATCCGTACACGCACGACAAGAGCCCGGCAATGCCGCCGTACAACATTTACGCGCTCGACGGCGACGTGACGGCCCCGCTCCTCTATGTCAATTACGGCAACAAATCGGACTACGAAGACCTGGACCGATACGGCGTCAGCGTGAAGGGCGCGATTGTGATCGCCCGCTATGGCGGCGGCTGGCGCGGACTGAAGCCGAAGCTGGCGGCCATGCATGGCGCGGTTGGCTGCATTATTTATAGCGATCCGGCAGATGATGGGTTCGCGGCCGGGGACGCGATTCCAGCCGGACCGATGCGGCCCGAGTGGGGTGTGCAGCGCGGCTCGGTGGCCGATACGACGCTATACGCCGGCGATCCGTTGACGCCGGGCGTGGCGTCGGTCCCGGGATCGAAGCGGCTGGCCATTGCGGACAGCAAGGTGATCATGCCGATCCCGACCATTCCGATCAGTTGGGGCGACGCTCAGCCGCTGCTGGCATCATTGCAGGGCCGGACGGTGCCGGCTGCCTGGCGCGGAGCGTTACCGCTAACGTACAAGTTTGGCCCAAGCGCCGCGAAGGTGCGCCTCAAAATCGAGTCGGACTGGGGAACCAAGCCGGTGCTGGATGTGGTTGCCACGCTGAAGGGCTCGGACGAACCGGACACCTGGATCGTGCGCGGGAACCACTACGACGGCTGGGTCAACGGCGCGGATGACCCGATCAGCGGGCAGTCCGCCATGATTGAGGAGGCGCGGGCGCTGGGTGAACTGCACAAGCAGGGCTGGCAGCCGAAGCGGACGCTCGTGTATGCGTCGTGGGACGGCGAAGAGCCAGGCCTGCTTGGGTCGACCGAGTGGGCTGAGGCGCACGCGGACGAGCTGACAAAGCATGGTGCGATTTATGTCAACTCCGACGAGAACGGGCGCGGGTTCTTCAGCGGGAGCGGATCGCAGAGCTATGAGCTGCTGGTGAACGATGTGGCACGCGAGATGACCGACCCAGAGAGCGGCGGCACTGTGTATGCGCGCCAGCGTGCCGCCCAGCAGGCTGGCCGCGGGCGTGGGGGTGCGAGAGCTGAAGGCGGGGCAGAACGCGCGACGGTGGCGCTTGGACCGGCAGGCAGCGGGTCGGACTATGCCGGCTTCATCGACCATCTGGGCGTCGCGTCGATCAACATCGGTTTCGGCGGCGAGGACCATAGCGGCACTTACCACTCCGCGTATGACACTCCGTGGCACTGGTACCAGTTTGCCGACCGCGAGCAGGTTTACGGCAAGTTGTTTGCGCAGACCGCGGGCACGATCGTGATGCGGGTTGCGGACGCTGATGTGATGCCGCTCAGCTTTCACGAACTTGCACTAACTGTGAAGGATTACGGCGATAACCTAAAGTCAGAGGTGAAGGATTTGCGGCAGGCTGCGGAGCGCCGGAATCGCGCCTTGAAGAATGGAGCTTACACGCTGGCGAACGATCCAAAGAACCCGATGCTGCCGCCGCCCGAGCTGCCGGTGCCGCCGCAAATGGATTTCGGTACGCTGGACACGGCGATCACGCGGCTTGATGCCGCAGCCACAAAATACGGGAGCGTTAGCGCTAACGCTCCGGCTCTTCCGGCTGCGCAGCGGATCACGCTGAATAACGACCTGGCAATCGCCGAGCGAAAGTTGCTGAGCGACGCCGGCCTGCCGGGCCGTCCGTGGGTCAAGCACCTGCTGTATGCGCCGGGAACCTACACTGGCTACGGCGCGAGCACCTTGCCGGGCGTTCGCGAAGCAGTCGAGGACGGTCGGTATGACGAGGCGGAGCAGCAGCTCGGCGTCCTGGTCCAGGCGCTGAACGATGAGGCGGCGTACATTGAAAAGCTGGCCGGTGAAGCGGGCGGGCAGTAGCATCGCAGCGTCTGCTGTTTGGTTTGCTGCCCCGCCGGTCCGGTGGCGTGCGGTGAGAGAAGGTGGAGCGAGGTGAAGAAGATGACGAGTCGTCGGAATTTTTTGGAAATGTCGGGTCTGGTGACGGGTGCGCTGGCCCTGTCGCCTGCCGAGGCCATCTGGGCCGCGGAGGCAAGCGCTGCCATGGCCATGCACCCGATTGGCGTGCTACCGCCGCTGGGCTATGCGCCAGATGCTCTGGAGCCGTACATCGATGCGGAGACCATGAGCATTCACCATGACAAGCACCACAAGGCCTACGTGGACAACCTGGCGCAGGCGATCGGGGACGATCCCTAGCTGAGGGCCATGCCGGTTGAGGTTTTTGTGTCGAAGCTGAGCGTGGTACCTGAGGACAAGCGGCAGGCCGTCCGCAACCAGGGCGGTGGCCATGCGAATCATTGCCTGTTCTGGCCGTCGCTGAAGAAGAACAACGGTGCGGTGCCCAAGGGCGAGCTGGGCAAGGCGATCGACCAGAGTTTTGGCAGCTTCAGCGGGTTCCAGACTGCCTTCACCAAGGCAGCTCTTGGCCAGTTCGGCAGCGGCTGGGCATGGCTCGCAATGAAGCCGGGTGGCGCCCTGCAGGTGGTGGGAACCGCCAATCAGGACACGACTGCCGACCTGGGACTGTATCGCGTCATCGGCATCGACGTGTGGGAGCACGCCTACTACCTGAAGTACCAGAACCGCCGGCCGGAGTATGTGCAGGCGTTCTACAACGTGATCAACTGGGACTTTGCGCAGGAGCGGTATGCGGCGCTGAAGAGCGTCTAGAGAGCGGCAAGCAAGCAAAAGCGCCGGCGTGACGCCGGCGCTTTGTTTGGATGAAAGAGGCGGTTAGGCGGTGCGGCCGACCTCGCGCAGACGGGCAGCCTTGCCGCGCAAACCACGCAGATAGAAGAGCTTGGCGCGGCGCACTTCGTACGAGCGGACCTTTTCGACCTTGTCGACGACCTTGCTGTTAAATGGGAAGATCCGCTCGACGCCTTGGCCGAAGCTCATTTTGCGGACCGTGAAGCTGCCCTGGGGACCGTTCTTGCGGGCGATGCACATGCCCTCAAACGCCTGCAGACGCTCCTTATCGCCTTCCTTGATTTTCACCTGCACGCGAACGGTGTCGCCGGGGGCGAAGTCGGGCAGGTCGGTGCGCTGGAGCTTGTCGGCCAGCTTTTGCATGATGGGGTGAATCGACATAACGCAGTTTTCCTTACTTAGAGTCGTCGTTCAGTATACCGGACAATACCGGCGAATTACGACGACTCTGAAGATTTCAGCTTTGAGTGCGCAGCCGCGCGAGGGTGGAGCGGTCCATCTTGGACAACCTCGGCTCGTCGAGCAGGTCGGGCCGGTTGCGGAGAGTGGTTTCGAGCGCTCGTTCGCGACGCCAGCGGCGGATCTCATCATGGTTGCCATCGGCGAGGACTTCCGGGATCGACCAGCCGCGGAACTCGGCGGGGCGGGTGTAGTGCGGGTAGTCGAGCAGGCCGGCGGCGGGACTGACCGCGAGCGGGGTCTTCGCTTCGGCTGCCGCGCCTTCGCTGGAGACACCGAAGCTTTCGTAGTGTGAGGAGTCGGCGTTGCCGAGAACGCCCGGCAGGAGGCGGGCGGTCGCATCCAGCACGGCGGCGGCGGCCAGTTCGCCGCCCGAAAGCACGTAATCCCCAATCGAGATCTCCTGGTCGCACAGGTGATCGATGACACGCTGGTCCACGCCCTCGTAGCGGCCGCAGAGCAGGACGACCCGCTCCGTAAGCGCTAACGTACGCGCGACGGCCTGCGTGAAAGGCCGGCCCCGCGGCGTCAGCATGATCACAGTCTCGCGGCTGGTATCGCGACTGAATCTGGGCGTGATGCCGAGGGCGTCGGCGGCAGCAAAGATTGGTTCCGGTTTGAGGACCATGCCCTCGCCACCACCAAAGGGACGGTCGTCGACGGTGCGATGGCGATCAGTGGTGAAATCACGGAGATCGGTGGTGTGCACGCTGGCGATGCCGGCTGTGAGCGCCCGCGCGACGACACCGTAACGGAGAACGCTGGTAAAAAAGTCAGGGAAGATGGTGAGGATGTCGAAGCGGAGCGCGTCGCGCGCGACGTCGTCAGCCATTGGCTTCGACCAGGCCGACAGGAAGGGCCATCTGGATGCGGCGGTTCGCGAGATCGGGGTTGCGGAGGAACTCGAGGGCGAGTGGGACGAGGATCTCATCGCCGTTTGCTCTTTCCACGATCAAGAGGGGAGTGGCATTGTCGAGCTTTTTTCCGTTTCGATCGGTGGCGAAGTGAACGTCGGTGATGGTTCCCAGGTCCTGGGGACCGTCGCCGCCGGCGACGTTGACCAGGACGCAGCCCTGCAGGTCGCTGATATAGAACTCGTCGGCACCGAGGGCGACACGCTGGCTTGCAGGCAGGACGATGTCGGCGCCGGCGAGGGCTTCAGCAGCTTCGATATTGTCGACGCCGGCAAACTTGAGGACGATCCGGCCGGCGGAGTTGCCGGTGGGGAGCCAGTAGGCCTCGAGCTGGATGGGAGTGGTTCCGGGGCCTGCATCACGGCGAAGAAAAAGGTCACGGCGATCAGCGAAGCGTTCCGGGAAGTCGGTGTGAAGCTCGCACAGGACCTCGCCGCGGCGGCCCTGCGGGCGCACAGCACGGGCAAGAAGCGTCCACTCGTCCTGCGGTTTGGCCTGGTTCACGTCACCAGCATGGCAGATGCGCGACAGCGGAGCAAAATCCAGCTCCCTTGCAAGCCGCAAGCGCGCTGCGGACCCGGTGAGCTGTCACTCATTCGGGCCTGGGTGACACGGAGTTGCCGGTGTGAGCAGAAAGCATATCCTCCGCTGCGCCCCGGATGACACCGCCCGATTGGCACTCATGAGGTGGAACGCGCTGCCAGGGCTCATCGTGAAACGATAAGCACGCTGGAGGCACCTCGCGGCGCGCACTCAGGCTTCGATGTCTTCACCTTCCGGCTCGTGGCTTTCCGGATCGTCTTCGAAGTCGTCCTCGTCGTCTTCCAGGACGTCGAGCTGCATGCGGTGGTTTGCCTTGCTGCCGATCGCACTGAGAATGGTGCGCAGTGAGCGGGCGGTGCGGCCCTGCTTGCCGATGACCTTGCCCAGGTCGTCAGGTGCGACGTAGAGGCGGAAGGTCGTGGCGTTTTCGGTGGAGTCGGTTTCAACGTGGAGCGACTCCGGGTCATCCACCAGCTTTTCGACCATGGCGAGCAGGAGTTCGGACATGCGCTCGGGTAGCGATTCCGATGTATTCGAGGAGGAAGAGACCGTCATGCAGACCTTTTACTGAGGCATATTGGCGCATCGCTGCGTTGGCGATTGCGCGCTCTATCTCTAAAGATAGGGCAAGAAACCCGGACGGGCAGAACGACGTGGAACAAAAAGTACACCCTGCGTGGCGGAAGGGCAGCCAAGGCAGGGTGCGTGCGATTCAGTTCCCGAAATGGGAATTCTTATGCGGCTGCCAGTTCCGTTGCCGAGGCAGGCACGGGATTTTTGGCGATCAACTTAGCGACGATCTCGGACGGCTGCGCGCCGACGGACTTCCAGTAGTCGATGCGTTCGTGCTTCAGGTTGACGGTCGCGGGCTCGGTGCGGGGATTGTAGGTGCCGACCACTTCGATGGAGCGGCCGTTGCGGGCACGGTCCTTTTCGATGACGACGACGCGATAGTACGGCTGCTTACGGGCGCCTACGCGCGCCAGGCGAATCATAACCACAGAAATTACCCTCTCAGACTTCCAGAACTTTGCGGGAGTGGCGACCCCGGCCAGCCGCTTCGGCGCCCGGGCAACGCTGCGCGCGGCAGGCGCACTCTTCCCAACCTTATGAGTATTGCTGATTTTCTCTGTTTTGGAAAGGGAGCGCCGGTGGCCGTCGCGCTACTTTGACCGCGTAAGCCACTTCCCTCGGGTGTCATCCCGCCTGGCGGCTCAGCCGCAAAGGCATCAGGTCTCCGAGTGGGCCGCCTTGCGATCACTTCCTTCAGCCGGAGGCCGTAGCGGGAAAAGAAACTGGAGAACCTGGCCAAATCGCGCGGCCCACGCGGCCTCATTGTGCAGGCCGCCCGGAACCCGCTCATAGTGGAGGTCGGGCTCAGTATTTACAGGCCGGCGTGGGCGCTCGAAGATGCTGGAGGCCCGACGGAGACTGCCTGGCTGATCCTTGGTCTCCGGCGGCGTGGAGCGCGCGTCGAGGTGCCAGCCTTTGCGCTGGAGCAGATGGCAGAGCAGGTCGGTATCGCGGACGTGGATCTGGCCCTCGGCGGTGCCCATGTCGAGCCAGATGCGCAGCGGAAGATGGCCGGGCAGAGAGCGGACGTCATCGAGAATGGTGCGGCGGTCCCACCAGACGGAAGGCGAGAGGACGCCGAGTTTGCCGAAGGTCTGTGGTTCACGCAGACCGATCGCGAGTGAGATGAGACCGCCGAGGGACGAGCCGGCGAGGCCCGTGTTTTCGGGGCCGGGCAGCAAGCGGAGGTCGCGATGGAGCGTGGGAAGAAGTTCCTCGGCAAGCAGCCGGGCATACAGGGGACCTTTGCCGCCGCCCATTCTGGTGTCCGGCGTGGGCGTGTACTCGGCCATGCGCTGCACACCGGTGTTGCCGATGCCGACCAGAACGGCGGATTCGGCCAGGCCGCGCGCGAAGACGTCGTCCGCGGTCACACCGCACTGCCACGTTTGTCCCTTGATGTAGGAGAGTTCGCCGTCGAAGAGGTTTTGGCCATCGTGCAGCAGAAGCACAGGAAAGCGACCATCAGGTTCCCGCAGGTAGGCCTCTGGAAGATAGAGGAAAAGGTCACGTGGTGCTGGAAGTATGTCCGACACCCAGTTTCGCAGGCGGTAGTAGCGTCGATCTGGTTGCCGCGGGAAAGCGAGCTGCGCCGTGGTGAGCCGAGGGGTGGAAGCGCCCGCAGTGGCGGCTGCAGCGTCCGGCGAGCTTTGGAGCAGGGTTTCCATCTTGGTAAAGTCTCAGCAGGGTAGCAGGGCGGGCTGGTGAACGTCGGCTCGGGAAGACCCGAGGCGGGAGCTGGAGATGCAGCGGGAGTACTTTGTCGACCACAGCTGGGCGCTGGGTCGGCCGATGGAGCGGCTGGTGTTTGGGCACGGTGGTCTACCCGTCATCGTGTTTCCGAGTTCGCAGGGCAGGTTCTTCGAGTTCGAGCACTTTGGCATGGTCGAGGCGATACGCGATAAGGTGGAGCGCGGGCAAATCCAGCTTTGGTGCGTGGATTCGGTCGACAGCGAAAGCTGGTATGCAAAGGAGGTGCCCGGCCGGTGGCGCATTGCACGACACATTCAGTACGAACGTTACATTACGGAAGAGGTAATTCCCCATATCCGCTGGCGCACCTGGCGGGAGAGTGTGGCGGTGCTGGGCTGTTCGTTTGGTGGATTTCATGCCATGAGCATGGCCCTGAAACATCCGGATGTGATCACGGCGGCGCTGAGCATGAGCGGCGCGTTCGACATTGTAACCGGAATGCTGCGCGGACACTACGACGAGGATGCATATTTCACGC
>CAXUEG010000010.1:0-13977 GCA_964249935.1 uncultured Terriglobus sp. | reverse complement strand
CTGCCGACACATTTCCTGCCCAACCTGGGAGAGAGCTGGCAACTGGATCGGATGCGGCGGAACACGTACATTCTGGCGACCGGGCACCACGACCAGTGCTGGGACGACAACGAGCGCCTGGGGCGGGTCATGCGCGATAAAGGGATTCCCGTACGCCTGGACGTGTGGGGCGAGGGCACAGGGCACGACTGGCCGTGGTGGAAGCGCATGGTGCAGGAATACCTGTAACGGTGGAACCAGGAGAACGGCCCCGCGGGACCGGGCATCTGAAAACAGCAGCAAGGAGCACGAGCACGTGAAGAAGATCGGCATTCTGTTTGGGCAGGAAAACACGTTTCCACAAGCCTTCATCGACAAAGTGAATGCGATGGGGCTGCCGGAAATCGAGGCGGAGTTCGTGGAGATTGGGCCGGTCAAGGAAGCGGTGCCGAGCGGGTATTCGGTGATCGTGGACCGCATCTCGCACGATGTGCCGTTTTACCGCGCCTACCTGAAAAATGCGGTGCTGACGGGGACGGACGTGATCAACAATCCGTTCTGGTGGTCGGCGGATGACAAGTTCTTCAACTACGCGCTGGCGGCGAAGCTGGGCGTGGCGGTGCCGCGGACGGTCATCGTGCCGCACAAACACATGCCGCCTGACACGAATGACGTGAGCTTTCGCAACCAACAGTTTCCGTATGACTGGGGTGCGGTGTTCGACTATGTGGGTTTTCCGGCGTTCCTGAAGCCTCACGATGGTGGCGGATGGAAGGACGTGTACCACGTGCACTCGCCGGAGGAGTTCTTCTGGGCCTATGACCAGACGCGAGATCTGTGCATGACGCTGCAGGCGGCGGTGAAGTTTCGCGAGTACTTCCGCTGCTACGTCGTGGGCCAGCGGGAGGTGCGGATTATGCCGTACGACCCTTCGCGGCCGCACCATGAGCGCTATGTGAAAAATCCGCCAACGTATGCGCCGGGGCTGCTGGAACGGGTGGAGCACGATGCGCTGACGCTGTGCCGCGCGCTGGGCTACGACCTGAACACGGTCGAGTTTGCGGTGGAAGATGGCGTGCCGTATGCGATCGACTTCATGAACCCCGCGCCGGATGCGGATCTGCACTCGGTGGGGCAGGAGAACTTCGACTGGATCGTGGATGCGGTGGCGCGGATGGCCGTGGAGCGCGCGCAGCGGAACGAAGGCCAAGGGCCGGAACTGCGCTGGGCGGCGCTGCTGGGGCATGAGGGCGAGCTTGCCGGAGCGGCGAAAAAGGCTGCGAAGAAAGGACCCCCGCCGCCGAAGAAGGCCTCTGCAAAGAAGGAGCCCGGGTTGAAGGGACCTGGTTTGAAAGGCCCGGCAAAGAAGGCTCCCGCGAAGAAGACGGCGGCTAAGAAGCAGGCGGCGAATGCGAGCCGTGAGGAAGACGTTGAGGAGTAGGATTCGGCCAAGCTGTTTGCTGGCTGGAACCATCTGCGCTGGTGTTGTGGCAGGCGCGCAACAGGCAGGACCGCCAGCGTACGTTCCGGTTCCGGCTGCGCCAATCGCGGCGGACCGGCCAAGGGCGGAGCCGGAAGTCGCAGTGCCGGCGGGGGAACTGCACTTCCGCGTGCGGCTGCTGGATGGCCGAACCAGCCTGCCAATGAAAAACGCGCGGGTGCGCGTGTGGTATGACGAGCGCGATGCCGCAGGCTTTCTGCTGACCACAGACGGGCGTGGTGAGGCGCTGCTTCCGGAACCGCCCGCCACACCCCTGCGTGTGCTGGTGATTCCCGATGGTCTCTACGATTGCCGCAAGCTTTCGGAGCGCGAGGCCATGCCTGGGTACAACCTGCAGCAGATCGCTGGCAAGGGCACCATCGCGGAGAACCGTTGCGAAACCGGTACCCGCGCGGTGCCGCATCCTGGAGAGCTGACACTGTTCGCGCGTTCGACGCGCTGGTACGAGCAGTTGAACCGAGACGCGAATCGCTGACGGACGGGCAGGCGTCTGCGTTTGTCACAACCTGTTTGCGATGCGATAACATCTGCATCACCAATGCAGCATCGGCGATTGCCGGAGGTGTGCGATGCGTCCATCCTTCACACTTGGGATCGAAGAGGAGTACCAAACCATTGATCCGGAGACGCGCGACCTGCGGTCGCATGTGTCGACGGAGATGCTGGCGCACGGCAAGATGCGGCTGGAAGAGCGTGTCAAGGCCGAGCTGCACCAATCGGTGATCGAGGTCGGAACGCGCGTCTGCGCCAGCATTCAAGAGGCGCAGGACGACCTGTTCGACCTGCGGCGCAACATGATCCATCTTGCCGAGGAGAATGGTCTGACGCTGGTTGCGGGCGCGACGCATCCCTTTGCCGACTGGCGTTCGCAGGAGATTTACCCAGACCCGCGGTATGCGCAGGTGGTGGAAGACCTGCAGTTGGTCGCGCGGTCAAACCTGATTTTCGGCCTGCACGTTCATGTGGGCATTGAGGACCGCGAGGCGGCGATCCGGATCATGAATTCGCTGCGTTACTTCCTGCCGCACATTTTGGCGCTGAGCACGAACTCGCCGTTCTGGCTGGGTATGGAGACGGGGTACAAGAGTTATCGGGCAAAGGTGTTCGAACACTTTCCGCGGACGAACCTGCCGGACAGCTTCGCGTCCTACTCGGAGTTTGAGAACTACGTCAACCTCCTGATCAAGACCAACTCGATCGACAACGCGAAGAAGCTGTGGTGGGATGTGCGGCCGCATCCCTTTTTCAATACGGTCGAGGTCCGCATCTGCGACATTCCTATGCGGGCGATGGAGTCGGTTGCGATCGCGGCGCTGATTCAGGCGACTGCAATGAAGCTGCACTGCCTGCACGCGAACAATATCGATTTCCGGCAATACTCGCGGGCACTGCTGATGGAAAACAAGTTTCGGGCGGTGCGCTACGGCTTGGATGGCAAGTTGATCGATTTCGGCAAGGAGTGCGAGGTGCCGGAGCGCGACCTCATCGAGGAGTACCTGCATTTTGTAGACGACGTGGTGGACGAACTGGGCAGCCGCCAGCAGATCGGATATGTGCGAACGATGCTGGAGCAGGGCAGCGGGGCCGACCGGCAGCTGACGGTGTTTCGCGAAACCGGTGATTTGAAAGCCGTGGTGGATTACATGGCGCGGGAGACGCGCGCCGGACTATAGCCACGAGTCAGAGGCGCACCTAAGCAAGTCGCGAAAAAAGCTTGCCGGTGATGCGCACAGACGCGGTATTCACGGTATTTTGAAACAAATCACCTTTCACCGCCGTCAGCATTGGTGATCCACCTTCCAAGCTGAACCCAACCGCAAACGCACTTCCGCGTCGCTTCGCCGGCGTGTATCCGATTCTGTCACCCCGCAGTCCACCCTGAGGAGAGGCACCATGGATTTCCAGAAGTTCTGTAGCAGTTCCGCATTTACCCGTCGCAATTTTCTTCGTTCGGCAGGCGTCGCATCGGCAGCAGTGGCGCTTCCCGCGTTTGCCCATGCCCAAGCAGCGGCGGCCCAGTCGGCTACCTCGGGCGGTTCGCCTCGTCCACGTCGAAGTGCCGATGACTGGGAGATTCCACGCGAAGCTCCGGGCACGGTGATCATCTCGTCAAACGAAAATCCTCTGGGGCCGAGTGCTAGTGCCTTGGCCGCGATCACCCAATATGCGCCGACTGGCGGCCGTTATGACCGGGAGCACTCCGGTGCCACGGTAAAGGTCATTTCCGAGGAGTTCGGGCTGAAGAAGGGTTATGTCCGGCTGTATCCCGGTTCGGGCGGCCCTCTGGACCTGGCGTTGATGTCCAACATCGGTCCGGACAAACCGCTGGTGCATGGTGACCCGACGTACGAGCAGGGCCCGCGCGCGGCAGTGACGATGAAGGCCAAAGCTTTTCCTGTGGCGCTGGACAAGACGAGCTGGAAGTATGACGTGAAGGGCATGCTTGCCGCGCACCCAAGCCCGGGCGCGTATTACATCGTGAACCCGAACAATCCGACCGGCACGATCACGCCCAAAGAGGACATCGTCTGGCTGGTCAATAACAAGCCGGCCGGTTCGGTCGTGATTGTCGACGAGGCGTATCACCACTTCTCGACACAGGATTCGGTGATCGACCTGGTCGCGCAGGATAAGGACATCATTGTCTTGCGAACGTTTTCGAAAATTTATGGCATGGCGGGGATTCGGGCGGGCTTCGCTTTTGGGCGACCGGATCTCCTGGCAAAGTTCGAGACGGTCACACCGTCGGACCGGCAGATCGGGAGCATTTCGCTGGTCTCGGCGGCGGCGGCGCACGCGTCTCTGACGGACAAGGATCTGGTACCGCTGCGGCGTAAGATCAATCGCGACACGCTGGACGACACGCTTTCCTTCCTTGAAAAGCACAACTACAAGTACGTTCCCGGATCGCAGGCGAACATGTTCATGGTCGACGTTAACCGTCCCGGGCGCGAGGTGCAGGCGGCCATGCTGCAGGAAAAGGTCGCGATTGGCCGCGTCTGGCCGGCATTGCCGACCTACGTACGAGTCACGGTAGGAACGCCGGCGGAGATGAAGAGCTTCCAAACGGCGTTTCTGAAGGTCATGAACGATCCGTCAAAGCCGACTGCGGCGCACCTGGAGATGCTGGACCACGTGCCGCACGAGATCTACCGGGCATAACCGTGGGCGGCAAGCCCCGGCTTCGGCCGGGGCTTCTGCTTGTTTGTACGTTTTTTCCAACAAGGGCGAGGCAAAACGCGGCACAGAAAATCTTCGCGGCCTGTCACGCATCTGAAACACTAAGGACAATGCCGACTGCAATCGCTACCACCCGACTTACCGCAGTTCCGTTCTCCCCGACCTTTCAGGCGGGCGCGCGGAACGCCGTGACCACGTGTCTGCGCATCCAGAACGAAGAGAAGGTGACACTGATCACCGACGAGAAGACGATCGAGGTCGCCGCGGCGATTGCCGTGGAACTGGACCGGATCGGCTGCCTCTGGAATGGTTTCGTGCTGGAGGAGATGGCGCCGCGTCCGCTGATGGACATGCCGCGGGCGGTGCTGGACGACATGGAATCGTCGCAGGTGAGCATTTTTGCCGTGGAAGTGCAGCCGAATGAGCTGCGTAGCCGCATGCAGATGACCGATGTGGTGAACCGCCGGCACATGCGTCATGCCCACATGGTGAACATTACGCCGGAAATCATGGTGCAGGGCATGCGGGCCGATTTCGGGGAGGTTGACCGGCTGAGCCAGGCAGTGCTGGACAAGGTACGGAATGCCACGTATGTACGCGCAACCACGATGGCGGGCACGGACATTCACGTAACGCTGAGTCCGGAGTACAAGTGGTTTAAGACGAGCGGGATTATTTCGACCGAAAAATGGGGCAATCTGCCGGGTGGGGAGTGCTTTACAGCGCCGGACGAGGTGAACGGCGTGTTTGTGGTGGACGGTGTGGTGGGGGATTACCTTTGCGCGCGCTACGGTATTCTGCGCAAGCAGCCACTCTCCATTGCGATCGAAGGAAACCGGATTAAGCGAATCTCGTGCGTGAACAAGCAGCTGGAAAAGGATTTCTGGGCGTACACGCATACGGACGCGAATTCTGACCGGGTGGGCGAGTTCGCGATCGGGACCAATATCGGTGTGGAGCGAGTGATCGGAAACATCTTGCAGGACGAGAAATTTCCGGGCATACACATCGCCTTCGGCGACCCGTATGGGGCACATACCGGCGCACCGTGGAAGTCGTCGACCCATATCGATGTTGTCGGGCTCGGTTTCAACATCTGGCTCGGGAATGCGGCTGGAGAGGAGCAGATCATGAGCGAGGGCGATTTTCTGCTGAATTACTAGCGTCCGTCTAGGCCTGCGTGAGTGCTGACGAAAGGTGAAAGGCCGCGGATTCCGCGGCCTTTCTTCTGTGTGGTGTATCGCTAACGCTTCACGCTGATCGTATTCCGTGTGGTGAATGAAACGGCGGATTCGGCGGGGATGACCACGTCGCGACTGCCGGTCAGCGCGCCCGCTGCCGTTCCTGCGCCTGCGCCGAGCAGTCCACCGAGCAGCGCACCATTACCTCCGCCAGCGATACCGCCGATAAGCGCGCCGCCGCCACCGCCGCCACCGATGAAGCCGGCTGTGCGTTTGCCGCGGCCTTTGTCGCGAACGGAGTACTCGGAGGTATCGACGCGGTAGCCGCCGATGGAAGTGAGGGCAATGCCGAGGTAACCTGCGCCCTTGAAACGGCCGCGACCCTTTGCCGTGGTGATCTCACCGCGCACTTCGGTGCCACGCGGGAAGGCAGTGACGCCGTGAACGACGATCGGATAGTTTAGTGAGCCTCCGAATGACATTCCGACGTCGTCATGCTCACCCGAGAGCGACTGGTTGGTGCGAATCGTGACATGGGTACCGGCCGGAACAACAAGAGCGACGGGTGCCGGGGGCGGAATGGGCTGAGGCGGAGCTCCGGTGCGGGCCACGGGAGCGTTGGCGGGAGGCGCCGCGACCGTTCCGGGTGCGACAGCAGCGTCGGACGCTGCAGTGGCGGGGGCGACCTGCGCGGGTGTGCCGCTGTTTGCAGCGGGTGTTCCCGCCGGTGGAGCTACGGGGTTTGAGGTTGAGGTGGGCGCGCTTGCCGCGGTCGGCTGACTGCCCTGGGGTGCTGTTCCCGGCGGCGGTGTTGCTGATTTGTTGCAGGCAGTCGTGAGAAGGGCGGCGGAAAAGACTGCCGCGGCCAGGGTCGATGTGCGCGCTCGCATTGCGTCCTCGTGTGCGCCTCAGAGTGGTGCCAGTCGCGGGCACAGTGCGCATCTGCCGGAGTAAGATGCGCCGCAATGCGCCGAAGGTGCGCGTGAAATCCGTTGGACGCGCCGTACACTGCTGCCATGAGCGTTATGTCCAGCACGGAACGAGAGTGGCCGCACCACATGCTGCGGGAGATTTACGAACAGCCAGAATCGTTTGCCCGGACTGTTTCGCGGTACTCCGAGGAAAGCCGGTTGCGACCGGAGTTTGTGGAGCGTGTGCGTCCTCTGTTGACGGCGCCAGACATGATCGTGGTGGCGAGCGGGTCGAGCCGGCATGCCGGATTGGCGGGCGAGATCGCGATTGAAGACCTGGCCGGACTGCCAGTGGATGTGGAGTATGCGAGTGAGTACGCGCTGCGGCCGGCCACGGCACGGCAGCACGCGGCGGTGCTGGCAATTTCACAATCCGGCGAGACGGCGGATACGCTTGCAGCCCTGCGTGCAGCGAATGAGCGCGGGCACGCGACGATGGCGATCACAAATGTGGAGGACTCGTCCATGGCGCGGGAAGCTGGCGTGAGTCTGCCGACGCCGGCAGGTCGCGAGGTGGCGATTCCGGCGACGAAGAGCTTCACTTCGCAGTTGGCGGTACTGCACCTGCTGGCTCTGGCGGCAGCCCAAGTGCGTGGCGTGATGCCGGAAGCGGAGATCGGGACGCGGTTGGGGCGGCTGCAGCGTTTGCCCGGCAGCGTTGCAGCGCAACTGCCGGAGTGGGAGCGTTCCGTGGCGGCAATCGCGCCGTTTTACAACCGGGCGAAGACACTGCTATTTCTCGGTCGCGGCACTCACTACCCGATGGCGCGCGAAGGCGCGCTGAAGCTGAAGGAATCGAGCTATCTGCATGCGGAGGGCTATCCGACGGGCGAGTTGCGCCACGGGCCGAATGCCCTGGTCTCACCGGAGGTGCCGCTGGTTGCGATCGCGACACGCGACACGGCGGATGCGGATTCGGTGCGGCGCTACGAGAGTACGTTGCAGCTGCTGGAAGGCATGAAGAAGCAGGGCGCCACCGTGCTGGCGGTCGCGAACCGCGGGGACTTAAGCGTGCCGGAGCTGAGCACGCACACGCTGTTCGTTGAGGAACAGCCGGAGCACCTGTTGCCGATTGCGGAAGTCATTCCGCTGCAGTTACTCGCGTATTTTGTGGCGGTGCGGAACGGCGGAGCTGTGGACCGGCCGCGAAATCTGAGCAAGGCGGTACTGGTTGAGTAGGCGCTCGTACTGGTTATGTGCCGAAGGAACGCTGATCGTAAGGACGGCGGCTTAGCTGTTAGTAATGAGTGAACGACCGATGAACGGATTGCGCTGACCGCGTCAGCAGAACTGATGGCAACTTTCAGCCACGATGCTCAGGTCCGCAGCACGCGCTATTGCGTTACGCAATCGTGCGTTGCGAGTGCTGGCGGTGCGTCAGGTCTAAGTGAAAGCATAGGCGTCATTTCAGCAATACTTCGTATGTAGGCATCCGTGAACACGGTTGCGCAGGCGTGTGACAGGTGGGAACCTTCCGGCAGGATAAGGTGCTGCGCGTTGGGCAGATCATCGGTGTGAACGCCTTTCGTGTTTGTGTATGCGAGAAGCGGATCCCATGCTCTTTGCCGGGCCAGGTGCTTTTCTTCAACTTCCCGTAGATCAGGCGATGAAGGTGGGCGAAGGAAGACGACGTCGCCGCCGCGGCCACGGATTTTATCGACCGCCGCCTTCGATCTGGCGAGAACTGCTTGAATGCTGGCGTCGTCGAGCGGCACCGGCGTTGCAAACTGATGCCAGACGCTTCGGGCGTGTTCGCTCAGGTATTGATCGTGATCAAGCCTCCGCCAGAGATACGACTGGCCGCTCGCTTCCGTTTCTCCCATCTTCCACACATCGTGGTACGGTCCGCGTACACCGCGCCTCCAATCAGGATCCAGATGAATGACGAGTGTGCTGAGCTGGTAACTGTCGTCGAGCATGGCGAGGCCTTTTGAGAGCACACGCTGCACCTGAAAGGAAGCCTGTTTGGAGGGCGATTCCCACCGGCTCAGATCGAGTGCGGTCCTGGTTCGAATGACGACATAGTGCGTGTCGAAGTAAGAGGATTCAGACATGCCGACGATGGCCAGACCTTTGAAATGAGAATCGTTCGCGATGTCCTCCAGGACAAGCAGGCCGGTGCCGCCGGGAATCCCGAGTTGCAGCGGGCGTATCCCGGTAAGCTGTGCGACGCGGTTCAAGTCAGTGTCGTAGAGAATGCGAGAGTCGCCGATGAGAGCGACCGGTATGTTGTGCTGATCGACCTGCCGCCGCTGCGTAGCCCACACATCGTAAAAGCTGGTGCTAACGTCGCCGGGAACAAGCTCGAGCGTTCGCATTCTCCATTCCCAAAGAGAGGTGAAGAGGATGAGAAGTGCCAGCACGGTGAGCGAGATCGCACGCCATGGCTGATCGGGAATGTCACGCACCGGAACGGGCTGCGCCACGCCTGGGCGGTCGGCTGCGGTGAGGCGCAAACCTGAGGGCATTGCGTGCTGGCTGGGCGCATCCGCCACAGCACTAAAACTGGAAATAGATGAAGCCATTGCTCTCTCCGTGTTGAATCACAACTGCGAAGGCCATGATGGTCCAAACGGCTGTCAGCGCCGCAGGATGTGCGCGGGTGATTGCCGCCTCAAGGGTCTGTTTGCGCATCATCCAGTGCGCGAGAAGCAGGCCGCCGATGATGAGTATGGTGGTGACCAGGTAAATGGCGGGTAGCACAGGAGCTGCAGCAGCATTTCTGCCGAACAATCCGCGAAGGACCATGACGGCTTGCGGAAATGATTTTGCTCGGAAGAACACCCAGGCGATGTTCACAAGAAGAAAGGTGAGTAGACCCAGCCCGGCAGACGCGAAACGTCCCGGCCGATACCCTGAGAACGGCTTTCGCAGCAGCCTTTCGATGGAGAGATAGAGACCGTGGAGACCGCCCCAGACGACGAAGGTCCAGCTTGCACCGTGCCAAAGACCTCCGATGAGCATGGTGGCCATCAGGGATAAGTAGGTCCTGGCGTTGCCGCGGCGATTGCCACCGAGCGGAATGTAGAGGTAGTCGCGCAGCCAGGCGGAGAGGGTGATGTGCCACCTGCGCCAGAAGTCGGTGAACCCGATTGCGGCGTATGGAAAACGGAAGTTGTCTGAGAGTGCGAATCCAAGGCAGAGGGCCGCTCCGATCGCGGTAATGGAGTAGCCGGCGAAGTCACAGAAGATCTGGCCGCTGAAGGCCAGCGTTCCGATCCAGGAATCCACGAAGCCGGTCGCGCCCCGGGCGTTGTAGACCATGTCGACTGCCGGGCCGAGGAAACCGTCGGCAAATACGGATTTCTCGAAAAGTCCCAGTGTCATCAGAGCCAACCCGAAGCTGAGCTGATCCGAGGTGGCCTTGTGGGGTATTTCGAACTGCGGAACCAACTCCGTCGGTCGCATGATTGGGCCGGCTACTAAGTGCGGGAAGAAGGTAACAAACAGGGCATAGTCGAGAAAGCTGCGTGCCGGCGCGGCTCGCCGCAGATAGATGTCCAGCGTGTAGGACATGGTGGCGAATGTGTAGAACGAGATGCCGATGGGAAGGACGATATCGGACTTGGGCGGGCTGTACTTGAAGCCCGCCATGGCAGCCAAATATGAGAAGTTCTCCACGAGAAAGTGGCCGTATTTGAAATAGCAAAGCAATCCAAGGCTTACGACAACAGAGAGCAGCATCCAGGCGCGGCGCTTCCAGGGCTGCTCCGCCTGGGCGAGTCCGCGTGCGGCGAACCAATCGACGACCGTCGACAACCAGAGCAGGATTACGAAAGGTGGATTCCATGCCGCATAGAAGATGTAACTGGCGACGAGAAGATTGAGCTTTTTCACTTTCCAGGAGAAAGGGAGCGAGTGCAAGATGAGGACGATCCCGAAGAACACAACAAATACTAAGGAGTTGAAGACCATGCATGCCTCTTCTTACGACCGTGGAATCGTGGAACAGGTGCAACTTTGAAGCTGTATCGCCAGGCCGCTCTCGATTTCACAAGAGGCGCGGCGTCGTTTGCTCCGCGAGCGTGGTGGGTCTGAGACACCCAATGACGCGGTATTTGTCAGAACGAGAGCCTTGAGGCTCGCGACCTGTCTTGCGCGCGATTGCACTTAGAATCGCTGAAGTTTACACGCCTGCTGAAGGTCCAAGACAACGATATGCACACAGTATGTAGCCGATGAACGATTTGCAAAACGAATCAAGTGATGACTGGATTGTCATGAGCGGCTTTGGGATCGCGTTGGACCGTGCGGACTACTTTTCAAGGTGCGCTTAGTGATTCTTCCAGATTGATTCTGCTTCGATCCGCAACCTGAAGCTCACGAGTAGAGGATCGAGTGCTCGCGAAGTGAATGAGGTGCTCCGGGGCGATCTCCTGCAAAGCGGAGGTGGGCGCCTCGCCGGCGAACTCCCGGAAATCACGAATCATGTGCATCTGATCGTGGTACTGAGCCGCGTGCGCAACATGTGTCCAGGTCAGGGAACCTTCGGTTCTCAGGCGAAGGGCACGACTGAACCTTGCGATACGACTGAGCGCCTTTGGAGATACGCCGGCGTAGGCATGTGACTTTCTCTCCAGCTGACGCAGGTTCACACCCATCTGCCGCGCTACCGTCGAAACGCTCGTATCGGTGCTGGTGAGCAGATGGAGTGCTCTGTATACGGGATCATGGGGCTGTAGAGTCGTGAGTTGCTGATGTAAGTAGGTATCCAGAGATGCGACTCGCTGTGAAAACGAGTGCAGATTGCCAAGCCGCTGGTGAAGACGGGAGATGGAAGCACCTAAGAGCGAATGACCTTCTGTGCCGGCATTCGAAAGCGGTGCTGTGGGAACACCGAAGAGTGCATGAAAGCCGCAAGGCTGGAACATGATTACCAGCGATTCGATGTGTCCCCGGATGATCAACCGAGATCGACGCCAGCCCTGCGGACCGATTACTGAAATGGCGTTCGGATCTTCCACCGTCTCTGAGCCGTAATTGCGCACCTCGTAGGATCCTGCGAACTCAAATTCGAGCATGACACCAAGGCGCGCGACGACGGGTTCGACCAGTTCCTGCGCACCGAGTCGCGCCTCACGCTGAACGTAGGCTCTGACGAAGGGTCGGAGCGCCGGGTGCGGAGAGGCGCTTTGAACGGTGAGCATCGGCTCCTCCCAGAAATGTGCCGCAGTCGCAGACAAAGACGATCGATCCTGTCTTGAATAACGCTGTGCGCGCGAGAGATGCTTGCAGGTTAGGCGCAGACCACGATACTGGATAGTACAAATGCGACACGCTGGACTCATGGCTGGTTTGCGTGTTCCTGATATCGCTCCCGGACTGCGCCATGCTATCGCCGGATAGGAACTTCGAGCGTTCGTTAACGAGCGCTGCTTGCGATCTTGAAGGCGCCATGTTTGGCGATGCTTCCGAATGCAGAGGTGTGACACATCCGCAGGAGGTAGGAACACTAAGCTGCGGCTTGGAAAGGAACGCCGCGCCAGGATCACCGTCCGGGACCTGGCTTTGCACGTAACGCGCAAAGGCCGCGCAATCTGCGCGGCCTTTTGAACTGGACTGCTGACCAGCTTAGATCTTTGCTTCGCGGTAGGGGACGTGCTTGCGGACGACCGGGTCGTACTTCTTCATTTCCAGCTTGCCCGTCGAGGTTTTGGGATTCTTGCTGGTGGTGTAAAAGTGGCCGGTACCGGCGGAGGAGACGAGCTTAATCAGGGTGCGCATGCGTTATCCTTTCGCCTGCAGTAGGGCTGTTTCCACGCCCAGCTTGTTGATGGTGCGCAGACCGCGCGCGCTGACGCGCATACGGACAAACTTTTTCTCGGAAGGAACCCAGATGCGCTTCCACTGCAGGTTCGGCTCCCAGCGGCGACGCGTCTTATTATTCGCGTGCGACACCTTGTTGCCGGACATGGGACGCTTACCGGTGATGGGGCATACCTTTGCCATGACGATCTCCTGTTGACGTGTCTTGAGCTCGCTTCCGGTGCTCAAGCGGAGATGACCCGCCGGCGACTGGTGCATGGCCCCGTCCGCGCACTTCTGCCGTGCCGGACACACCTGCTCAGACCAACTCATCTATTTTGCCACAACCGCACCGGTTTGAGAATGACTTGCGCCGAAATACGGTGAAGATCCATCGAATGAGTCGAAGGAGCGTTATGCTACAGGGGATGGCAGACGTGATGACAGCGCCAGCTCCCGCGATAGGTTCGGCTCGGGCGACTTTGCCGGACGCTGAGCGTGTCCGCCTGGCCCGCCGCGGCCGGCAGCTGGAAATTTTTACCGTCTGCTGGGCAGCGCTGGAAGCAGGCGTGGCGCTTGCCGGCGCGCACCGGGAGCACAGCATATCACTGGCCGGCTTCGGCTGGGACAGCTGCATTGAGATGCTGAGCGGAGCGGCGCTGTACTGGCGCATGACTCACGAGATGGACCACGACCGCAAGCATCGCGCAGAGCGGTTGAGCCTGAAGGTGGCGGGCTGGTGCCTGTATGCGCTCGCTGTGTATGTGCTGTTCGATTCGGTCTACTCGCTCATGCGTGGCGGGGAAAACTCGCCCGGTTGGACGGGGATGGCAATCACTGCGGCTGCGCTGGTGAGCATGCCAGTATTGACCCGGGCCAAGCGGACCGTGGCACGTGGGCTGAACAGCCGTGCCATGATGGCGGATGCAAAGCAAACCAATTTTTGCGCGATCCAGGCGGCAATTGTGCTTGGCGGTTTGCTGGTGCGCTCGGTCTTTCACGTCGGGTGGGCCGATGCGGTTGCAGGGCTGGTGTTGGTTCCGTTTTTGTGGCGCGCTGCGCGCGAAGCTCTGCGCGGGCACGCCTGCTGCAGCCACTAGCTTTCGAGCGCTCGCAAGCGCCGCTGCTGAAGCGGTCGATCCAGTCGGCAATCAGGGCTGGAAACCTCGATTGCCTTGCCTGCGATGTCCGAACAGAACACCTCTCGAGCACAGTCTGGGTTTACCAGTTGGCCCGTGGCATTGCGCGTGGCGAATGCCCACAGACTGGCCGGAACTTCGTGAGCAAACCGGCTGGCTAGCCTTTGTTGTGGCGGGTGATGATCATGGCTTTGGCATGCGTCCCTGCAGGGCAGCAATAGTGCCGTTTGCGGGTGCCGTCTAACCATGCCACATCCCCGGTTTGGAGCGTGGTGCTTTCG
>CAXUEG010000009.1:20997-30918 GCA_964249935.1 uncultured Terriglobus sp. | reverse complement strand
CACCCAAGCTGAAGACGCCCTTCAACTTCTACCAGCTGGTAGGGCTAACCCAGTCGTTCGGAAACATCGCGATCACAGCGCTGGCACTCAGCACAATTCAGTAGGCCGCGCTTTTCCGTCTCACCGGCGCGATGCACCGCCAATTAAGTCTTGCAAACGACGTATGCAGTCTGCTCGGCTTACTTGACTGGACTGTAGTCCAGCCACAAACGCCTGCCGTGCCGCTTCGGCACTCGGCAGGCTTCCGCGTTGGAGGCGATCCGCAATGAAGCCCACAATTCGCTCGATAGGTACATCGAGCCCAAACAGCAGTTCCGTGAACTCACCGCGCATATAGCAACGGACACCGCCTGAGTCCCGGCAGACAGGAACACATCCGCTTCCCATCGCTTCCAGCGGTGGCAAGCCAAAACCTTCTACATCGCTCAGTAACAGAAAGGTTCGGGAACGCCCGAACAGCGTTTGCATTTCATCGTCGCTTGGACGCAGGTAGATCTGGGCCGCACCCCCTTCGATCTTTGCCGCTACCGAAGTATCAGGTGTAATCACAGCCACACGCAGCGCAGTGCCTATGCGAAAGAGCCTAAGCGCCTCCAGGTAAAGGTCGAGCCGTTTAATGCCGCTGCTTCGCAGCAGCATCAGCACATCGATATCACGATGGTCCGAAGCGACCGGTGTCAGCCAGCGGGGCTCGGCCCATATAGCCGCTTGCCCAAACGGCTGCACACCTTCCGCGCAATAGCTGTCTGTCACGAATGAGTTGGTCGTGATTACTGTCGATCTGCGATGTGTGAGCAAAATGGCCCGCTTCAGCAGGAAGCGTCGCCAGCCCTTCGGAACGAACAGCCACTCCATATCCTGGTTGAAGCAGATACGAGGCAGGAACGGAGCGGCCCACGCAAGAAGGTAAGTCACATAGTGGGCCAACACAAGCTCTACACGTCTTCCAGAGTGTGACCGCACACGGGAGAGAAGGCCCCGAAACGCCAAAGTCAACGCGGGCAGTTGTCGGAGCGCGCTTCCTCGCACCGGTTCGGCATCCAGCAAGTGCACAACGGGGATGCCGCCCGTGTCTACCTCGTGAGGGTGCCTCCACATGCACGCGATGATTGCGTCGCTCTGTCCATCTGCCACCAACTCCCGAACGAGTCGGACCACCTCTTTATTCCCTCCGGAGATGCGGAGAGACGGCATGAGAACAATCAAGAACGTGCGCGCGGACAAAGGTCTCCTTAGCGACGAACTGGTCGCGAGGCTAGGATCGCCGCCCCGCACACAAGAGCAGGAAAGAAATACGTGTCTTGCGTCAACAGGAAGCCGAGGCTTGAACCCGCAAGCACAGCACCGTACTGGTGCCATAAGTCATTCCGTGTGCGGCCGTTGCGAAACACTATCCAGATAAGCACCAGGAAGAGCATCAGTCCAACAACGCCCTCCTCAATAAGCAGGCGAGCCGGTAAGTTATAGGTGGAGGCCCGCACATCCGCCATGCGCCCAAAGAACAATTCTGCTTCAGGCAAGTACACAAGGAAGTCCGGTGCAAACTGCGGCGAGTAGACAAAGTGAAACTGCCCAAAACCGAGTCCGAGTAAACCATAGCCTGACGCGGCGGCGTTCAGTGCAATCATGGTCGAGCCAAGTCGCATTGCAGAACTCAGGTTCGCCTGTACATCGAGAACGGAGTAAGTCAGGACCGTGTAGACGGTAATGACTGCAAGGCTGGCAAAGGCCGCAACACTTTTCCAATTCAGAAGCTTCGCCCTGATCTGGTACCCATATGCTAGAAGCCCCACGAGCAATGCGGGAAGCATAGTCTTGCCTCCCATTGCCATTGCAATCAAAATGCTTGCGATCGCCAGCAGGCGGTCTCGCCAACGCTTCCTGGGCATACACAGCAGCAATGCTAAGCCGTACATTGCCGCGAACGCTCCCACATAGGACGGCTCGGTCATCAGCCCGGTCGGCTTTCTTCCGTAGACCACGAAATATCCACGAAAGAGCGTCAGTGGAAATGAGGTAGCGTGCAGCAGTCCACTCCATTCCCCGAAAATCACAGAAAGATGAACCAGCGTGACAGCGGGGATGGTACGAAGCAGTACCGGTTGTACCTCGGTTCGGGAGAAGAGCCACGCGTGCGCGATGAGTACAGGAGCAACCAGTACAAACAATGCTCCCTGTGAGGCAAATTGCGCCCATGGGCTGCGGATCCCATTCCAGTAAGAAACTTCCAAACCCAAATTTACGATGAAAGCGAAGATACTCAGAAACGTAATCGCGAGGCACAGCAGCAGGATTGTTCGCCAGAGCTTCGGGCAATGAAACAGCAGCTCTGGCCAGTGACGCCAAATGATCCAGGCTGAACCTGCCGCCATCAGCGGAATCGCAGGTTTGGCGCCAGCCTCGCGCAGGAGTAAGCCTGTCGGCTGGAAGTAATCAATGGGGAGCGTAAGCACGAGCAGAAACAGATACACCTTGGTACGCGTCGCAATCGGCGCAGGCCCGTTAAGCCTCATGTATTCCGAATGGAGTGTGGCGGCTTGAGCCATGCTTAGGAGCCCGTGAACAACACGTAATCTCGATTCTAAAAGACCTTACCTTTGAGCGTTCGAAGGCTGCGCAATTGAGCGTGAAAGCGCTTGCAATGTTTCCCGCGGCCATTCCGAAAGTTTCGGAACAGATCGTACAGGTGCCCTCATCCCATTCCAGAGACCACGCAGGAGGACGATCGCGACTTTCCATCTGCCAGTGCAGACCCGGATCAATGCCACCAGCAGGACCCAAGGAAGCAGAGTGAGGAGCTTCTCCGGGAAATATGTGCGAGTAAAGAGCACACGGTTGCGAGTCAACCAAAGCTCAGATTGCTGACTACGGCGGGTCGCTGACCTTGCCGAACCGATGCTCCCGCCTTCCTTGTGAAAGACAATGCTGGCCGGGCAATAGCTCATGCGAAAGTGCTTGCCGCGAACCGCCCAATCTATCTCTTCAAAATACAAAAAGTACTGCTCATTCAGCAGGCCGACGCTCTCCACGAAACGTCGCGTCGTAAACGTCGAAGCCCCACTCACGTAACGCATCCGCCTCTCGACGTCACTCACCGAAGGTGGCTGCTTCGCATCCGGCAGAAATGGGAATGGACGCACCCGCCCAGTCCAGAAGTTGAAACCGTAACCTCCAAAACATTGCACAAGGTGCGATGCGTCATCGTAGACAAGCGTAGAACCAAGCAGGCCTAAGTCACTATTCTCTTGCATGCATCTCACCTGATGAACAAGGCTCGTCGAAGTGACCCGTGTGTCATTGTTCAGCAGCCAAAGGTATTCACACCTGGTCTGTTGCAGCGCAAACCTTAGGCCTACATTGCAGCCACCGGCGAAACCCAGGTTACCCCCAGTTTGGATCAGCACGACTTGTGTATGGCCGATCCAGTGCCTTCCAGGCACCCACACTTCATAGCCACGCTCTACGTTCGCTTCGCACCAGCGACAAATCTGCGACCACGAATCGTCCCCTGACGCGTTGTCGCAAATCACGATGACAAAGTCCTGAGACTCACTTTGCAGCAGCGATGAAACGCAGGCGACCGTGTCCTTCCAACTGTTCCAGTTGAGCAGAATGACTGCGGTTTTAGGGACTGTCACGCTTTGCTGATGTATACATCGCGCAGTTCGCTCAGCTTGCCTGCGAACAGCCGGTTTGCCCGCATCCGTTCCCACGCGTATGCAGCCATGATGTAGAACAGCCCCACAGAAAAGCCAAGCAGAGTTGCCACCCAAACCTTTTTCTCGGCTGGCATGACGTAGCGCCCTTCCGGCGGAGTGGCCGGCTCGACGACCTGAACGGCAGCGCCTTCGCGCGCCTCGTCCAGCCGCGCCGCCTCGTATTGGTTCGACAGAATGTTGAAGATAGTCTCGTGATATCTCACTTCGCGCTGAGAACGGATGTTATCCAGCACAGTTTGCGGTAGCGCATTGCGCGAGACAGCCATGCTATCTCCGGCAACACCGTCCGAACTCGAAACTTTCGCAAGTTCCGACCTAAGTCCAGCCAACTCCTGTTCCGCGCGCTGTAGATTGATGTTATCGGGTCCCGCGGACGCGCGAAGGGATTCTATCTGCACCTGCTTGCTCGCCACCTGTGCACGCAAGCCCGCCGCGGCATCTACCAATACTCGCGTTTGCGCGTCCAGTTGGATTGCACCCGTCTTCTGTTCAGTCTTCCGGAGCTCCTCCTCGGCATCGGTGAGCTTCGACTTCTCCTTTTCCATTTGTTCTTCGAAGAACATGCGGCGCTGTCCCGCTTCACCTACGGCAAGATGGCTCATGAATTTCATGAACTCTTCAACATACCCGTTTGCAATGTCGGCGGCGCGCTTCGGATCGTTCGCGTCGTCGACGAGTATGCGAATCATCCCATCTCGATTGAACCCATCGATGGTGCAATGCTTACTGAGCGCGGCTCGCGCTGCACCAGGCGAAGCTGCTTTGTAGACTTTGTTCAAATCAAAGCGCCGCACCACAGCATCCTGTACGGACGGGCTTTGCAGCAGCGAAACGTAAAGATCCTGGCTGCTATGCTGCCCTGACAGCCCAGCCCCGCCTACAATTCCAGCCAGGCTGCCGATCTGGCCGAGTACGCCGCTGGTTACGGACGACTGCGGCGGCAACACGGTGGTGACTGCGATGTAAATTCCCTTGCGGAGCGTCCAGAGCAGGCCCAGCAGCAATCCCACAAGAGTACAAAACAGCAACAGGCGCCGCCTGCGAATCACTGGCACCAGCAGGTCCATCACTCCAATCAGTCCTGGATCCTCGCTGTCTGGAGGCGGACTGACCTCTTTCGAAAAATCGTCGACGGAATACTCCGGCCCGGTCTGTTCTATGTCGTCAATCGCGTGCAAGGCTGGTGGCGTATGCATGAGTCAAGCTTTAGGAGCGCTTCTCCACAATGCGCTCGGTGCAGTTGCGGTCTGCAGCATGCGCAAATCGTATCTCGTTGCGTAATGAGCGAAGCGCCTGGGAGTTGATGGCTTTCCGCGCTGGATCTGAAAACCAGCCCCAGCGCCGAAAATACAGGATGGCGGACCGGATATGCAGGAGGGTGAGACGCAGATCGTGGTAAGAACCGCGGCGATGACCGTGCGTCACATGCACTTCAGGCCAGTACAGGAGTTTTCCGTGCTCACGGAACCGTCGACTCAGGTCTACGTCCTCCATGTACATGAAGTACCGCGGGTCAAAACCTCTCGCCTTCTGCAACAAAGCGTGGCGCGCGAAAATGAAACATCCCGACAGGAATGGCACGTGCTCCGACGCTATGTCAGCAATCCCATTCATCTCGTAATCTTCTTGCGACAAGCCAAACAGTTGATGCAGGAACCCTGGCGCAAAACGTCGGCCGAGAAGGTCGAGAGGAGTTGGCAGCAGCTTACAGAGTGGTTGTATCGTACCGTCTTCCGACCTGACCTGCGGCATCACCCATCCAACGTCTGGCCTTTCCTCAAGCACCTGTGCGAGAGGCTCAAGGATCGCCGGATCGAAGGCTATGTCAGGATTCACCATCAAGTGATACGGCGTCGCACAACCTGAGTCGCGCAACAGCTTGAGCGCCAAATTATGACCCGCCCCAAACCCAACGTTGATTGAGGACGGCAGATAGATTCCACCATACGCGATGGTGGCGGCTCTGCGCAGCTCTGCTTCTTCAACCTGGTCCACAGAGTTGTCTACCAGAACCCACGTACTTACTGCGACTTGCAGGGTCTCTAAAAGCTGCTGCAGCTCCGCAGCCGAAGTCTGGTACACCACGAGGCTCGCGCTCGTTTCAAGCATCCTCAAGTGATGAGGATACCACGCCGACTCACTCGAGGGAGGGCATGCGACCCTTCTGTACACTTGGACCATGGCCGATTCTTGCCGCAACCTGCGCATCCTGCTTTGGCTAGGCGCGGCTGGAACACTCCTGCAATGTATGGTTTGCACCGCCGCTACGGCACAGGATGACCTGAGCCTGCAAGATCGGGAAACCATACAGAAGGCAGCGCGGGGAAAAGCTGGATCTCCACCAATCCCGCTGGATAGCTGGATTTATTCTGCTGCCTTGCGATTACATGATTTGGGCTACCTGTCCACCCTTTTCGTCGGCCTGCGTCCCTACACCCGAGTGTCACTGGCGCATGCACTTCAGCTGTCCAGGGAGAGTATCGAAGAAGATGAAATCAACTATGGACATTCGGAGGAGTCGGTTTCTCTGTATCGAGAGCTTGCTCAGGAACTATCACCGGAGCTGGCTCAACTTACTTCCAGTCGTCCCATTTTGGAACAGAGCTACGCCCGCGTGCGCGGTATCTCAGGCCCCGTTCTCAACGACAGCTTCCATTTAGGTCAGACTTATGTCAACGACTACGGCCGGCCTTTCCAGGAAGGCGTCAACGCAATCGCAGGTGCAAGCGGTTACGTGACGTATGGCCGTCTCAATCTTTACCTCCGCGGCGAGTATCAGCATGCACCCAGTGCGCCCGGCTATTCCCCTGCAGTCGCGACCGAATTGGCAACAGGGGACGGGCTGAACCCTGCGGTTCCACACTTCGTCATCCCCGAAGGCCCGATCCCACAACGCGACCAGTTCCGCATGCTGAACGCGCTTGCTTCCATCCACGTCGGAGGACATCAGATTGCTTTCGGACGAAGTGATGAGTGGCTCAGTCCCGCCGAGGGAGGGAGCATGGCCTGGTCCAACAATGCCGAGCCGATCTATGCGTTTCGCGTCAACCGCATCGAGCCACTCTACATTCCAGCTCTCTCCAGGGTCACCGGACCCTTCCGTTACGAGTTCTTCGTCGGCAGCTTGAAAGGCCACGACACGCCGAACGCGCCTTGGGTTCACATGGAGAAGGCCAGCTTCAAACCGACCAAGGACCTGGAGTTTGGCTTTGAACGAACAGCCATCTGGGGCGGTGAAGGTCACGTACCGGTGACACTGGACACCTTTTTTCGCAGCTTTTTCAGCCCCGCTGGCGTGCAGCCAAACGTAAAGAGTTCGCGGCAGGATCCCGGCGCACGCTTCAGCACCTTCGATTTGAGTTACCGCATCCCGGCGTGGGGGTATTTATTCACGGCCTATGCGGACACGTTCGTCCATGACAATGTTTTTCCCATCTCCAACCCGCGCAGGGCAGCCGTGCGAACTGGGTTGCTTGTCTCACGGCTGCCGCGGGCTCCGCGTCTCGACCTGCGGGTAGAAGGTGCTTACACCGATGTGAACGACCCTCAAAGCGTGGGTGGCAGTTTCCTCTTCGCAGAAGTCATTTACAAAGATGCCTACACGAATCGCGGCTTCCTGCTGGGTGATTCTCTAGGTCGCGAGGACAAGGGTGGCAACGCGTGGCTTACCTTCCATCGCTCCGCGCGCGAAGACTTCCAGCTTGAGTACCGGCGGGTCAAGGCCGCAAAAGATTTCGTTCCGGGCGGAACGACGCAGCAGGATATCGCCTTCGACGTTCGCATGCGTGCAAGTGAGCATCTGGAACTGAAGGGCAACGTACAGCAGGAGTTCACTCGGGCACCGCTGATTGACACAAATATACGACGGCCATTTGGGGCGACCGTACAACTCACCTGGTTCCCTAAATGAGCTCGCCCTGCAAAGTCCACGTTACGATCAGGCAATCCCGCATCACGCTTAACGGCACCGCAGGAACCCGGTCAGTTCGGCTGCGACTGCCGGATATGATCGTTCATAACTTGTACGCGGCGCGAACGGCGGATACGAAGTAGGTGCAGCAAAGTCGACGACAACAGAATAAGGTCGCTTCGGAATGTACTCCGTAAAGCGTAGTCATGATCGACCTCCGACTTTATACGGTGGAGCACTTTGATGACGTACGTTTCAAGTTGGTCTTCCGGCACCGTGACCAGCATCTTCTCTTCTTCAATGAACGCAAGTGTCGCGGCACCGGTAAGGCCAGGTCGGCAGATCAGTTCGGATGTCTGATGATCGCTGATTTTGGGTCTCGGCCCCACAAGGCTCATATCCCCACGAAGAACATTCACGATCTGGGGCAGTTCATCAAGCTTTGCGCGCCGTAACCAACGCCCCACCCTGGTAATGCGAGCGTCATTGCGTGCCGTAACCAGGGGACCGTCCTGCACCCGCATGGTCCTAAATTTGAGGATGGTGAACGGCTCGCCCGCTTTGCCCATGCGTTGCTGGCGAAACAGCACCGGACCCCTTGAGGTCAACTTGACCGCAAGCGCGATAACGGTCAACAGGGGAGCAACGAGCAAAAACACGGCGAGAGCAAAGAGCAGGTCGAGTGTTCGTTTGCCGCCGCCATGTACCCACAGAGTCTTGGGCCTTGCTGGGTTCGGCACACGCACACGGTTCGCGGGTGTGGGCGTGACACTTACGCTCGGGGTGCCAATCGGTAACATGTTCAGGCTCACTGTTTTCGATGCGTGCTTCGGGTTCAGGATTGTCTTGCGTCCACTCTCGCGCCCAACAGCTACCCCCGTGTCACAATTTCCAGCGCGCGACCGAGATATACCGGTCCAGGCGGCTGCCCGCACCCGCCGCTTTACTGTCGGCCTGCGTAGTTTTGGCCGATCCACCTCAGGTACTCACCGCTGGCGATCGCCTCAACCCACTGCCGGTTTTGCAGGTACCACTCCACCGTTCGCCTCAACCCGGATGCAAAGCTCTCTGAGGGAGCCCAGCCCAACTCACGCTCGATCTTCGTAGCATCAATGGCGTACCGCCGATCGTGTCCCGGCCGGTCCGCAACATGTTGAATGAGACGCGCGTACGATTTACCGCTTCCGTCCGGCGAGAGCTGATCCAAGAGCGAGCAGATTGTGTGAACAACCTCCAGGTTGGTGCGCTGGTTCCGCCCGCCTATGTTGTACGTTTCTCCTGGCCTGCCAGATTGCAGCACGGTGCGGATCGCGGCGCAATGGTCCCCAACAAACAGCCAGTCCCTTACCTGCTTGCCGTCTCCGTACACCGGGAGGCTTTCCCCACGCAGCGCGCGATGCAGAACCAGCGGGATCAGTTTCTCAGGGAATTGATACGGCCCATAGTTGTTCGAGCAGTTCGTGATCAAAGCCGGCAAACCGTACGTCTCATGCCAGGCGCGGACCAGGTGATCGCTGGAAGCCTTTGAAGCAGCATACGGTGAATTCGGCCGAAAGCAGGTGTCCTCCCGGAACGCCGGTTCTTCCGGCTCCAGCGTTCCGTACACCTCGTCGGTCGAGACGTGCAGGAAGCGAAAAGAATCCGTCGAGATCCCGCTGCTACTCAGATAGCTGCGCGCCGCCTGCAGCAGTTGATACGTGCCCAGAATGTTTGTCGTAAGGAACGCTTCGGGGTTCGCGATCGAACGATCGACGTGGCTTTCCGCTGCAAAGTGAACGACGGCACGCGGCTTGTAGCGTGCAAAAAGGCTTGCCAGCAGCGCACCATCGCAAATGTCGCCATGCACAAACGTGTAGTTTGGCGAACTCTCGACAGCGCGCAGCGTGGCTGGGTTCGCCGCATAGGTCAGCTTATCCAGATTGATGATCTGCTCGTCCGATTGCCTGAGCCAGTCGAGTACGAAGTTGCCGCCGATAAAACCGCAGCCGCCGGTCACCAAAAGAGGCATTCTTTCCTGTTTCCTCACCCTTACTTTACGCGAGCCGATTTTTCTGGCAGGCATATACAATTGCGCCTGGCATGACTTCGTTTCAAAACGGCACGGGCGTACCGATGCGCCGAAAGGGCATTATTCTTGCTGGGGGGTCCGGTACCCGGCTCTATCCGCTGACTCGGGTGCTCTCAAAGCAGCTGCTCCCCGTCTATGACAAGCCGATGATCTACTACCCGCTCAGCACGCTGATGCTCGCGGGCGTTCGCGACATCCTGGTCATCTCTACACCGGAAGACACA
>CAXUEG010000009.1:0-20987 GCA_964249935.1 uncultured Terriglobus sp. | reverse complement strand
GGGGCCTGACCATTCAGTACGCTGTTCAGCCAACGCCCGACGGTCTTGCCCAGGCATTTCTGTTGGGGAAAACTTCATCGGAGGCGACCCGAGTGCGCTGGTTCTCGGGGACAACCTCTTTTTCGGAACCTCCCTCGGCTCACTGCTGCAGCATGCTTCCGCCCGCGCAGATGGCGCAACCGTTTTCGCATACCGCGTCTCCGACCCGGAACGTTACGGTGTGGTCGACTTCGATGCAGCTGGCCGCGCCATGTCCATTGAGGAGAAGCCTGCGAAACCAAAATCCCCGTATGCCGTTACCGGACTTTACTTCTACGACAAAGACGTGGTCGATGTCGCAAAAAGTATCCGACCGTCCCCGCGCGGCGAACTCGAGATCACGGATGTAAACCTGCACTACCTGCGTTTGAGCAAGCTCGATGTAACCCCGCTCGGCCGGGGCACAGCGTGGCTCGACACTGGAACGCACACTTCCCTGCTCGAAGCGGGTGCGTTCATCCAAACCATCGAACATCGGCAAGGCCTCAAGGTCGCCTGTCCCGAAGAGATCGCATATCGCATGGGCTTCATCGACGCAGCCAAGCTTCAGGAACTGGCGACTCCGCTGCGCAAGAGCGGTTACGGTGAGTACCTCCTGCAGATTCTTCAGGAACAGGCCGGCATGCCCAATGCCGCGAACGAGATTCTTTGAAATGCCCGTAACCAGCCGACCCACTGACATTGAGGCCGTACGTCTCTACGAATCGCCTGTCTTTCCGGACGATCGTGGCTACTTCCAGGAGCTCTTCAATGAGCTTGCCTTTCGTGAGGCCGGCCTTGACATCGCGTGGGTTCAGGACAACATCTCGTGTTCCCGAAAAAACGTGGTGCGCGGTCTTCACTACCAGCTCGGCCGGCCCCAAGCGAAGCTCGTACGCGTGCTTCGCGGAGCCGTCATCGACTACGCCGTGGATTTGCGCCGCAGCTCGCCCACGTTTGGCAGGCACGTCGCGGTCGAACTCGCAGAAGGAGACGGTCGCGCCCTGCTGGTACCGGTTGGCTTCGCGCACGGCTTCGTGTCGCTCGCGGAGAACACCGTCATGATGTACAAGGTAAGCGATCTCCATTACCCTGCGGGCGAGCGAACACTTCTCTGGAACGATCCTGCCCTGCAAATTGCGTGGCCGGTGCAAGCCAGCGGCGCCATCCTTTCCGCCAAGGACCTGGCCGGATCGCCTTTGAGTGTCGCCGAGCTTTATCCCTGAGCCAGCAGTTCCGCCACCACTGCTGCGGTTGACTCTTTCCAATCAGGCAAACTTAACCCAAGCTCCCTGTTTGACTTTTCACACAGCAGCCGCGAGTTCGCTGGCCGTCGTGCTGCGGTCACATATGCCGAGCTGGGCACCGGTTCGGGCTCAGTCCACGCCTTCCAGGGCTGCGAACGCCTTGCTTGTACGATGACCTCGCGTGCGAACTCATACCAGGTAGTCTCACCCGTTCCGGCCAGGTGATACGTTCCGGCTTTGCCGGCTAACTCCTCCGCCGAGCGGCCCAGCAGGCTCGCAACCGACAACGCTATCTCCCGCGCGGAACTCGGGCAGCCTCGCTGGTCGGCGATCACCCTCAACTCCGGACGGGTCGACGCCAGTCGGAGCATCGTCTTCACAAAGTTGTTCCCGCGCGCGCTATACACCCAGCTGGTCCGGAAGTTGAAAAACCGGCAACCCACCTGGCGCAACGCGTTCTCGGCGAGCAGCTTGGATTCCCCATACACATTGATCGGTCCTGTCGCGTCCTCTTCGCGGTAGGCACGCTCCAGTGTTCCGTCGAAAACGTAATCCGTAGAGAACGTCACCAGCGTCGCATCAAGCCGGTCGGCTTCCTCGGCAAGGGTTCGGGTCGCTCCGGCGTTGATTGCGAAACACGCATCGCGCTCTGTTTCCGCGCGATCGACCGCTGTATATGCAGCCGCGTGAAGAATCCAGTCCGGCTGCAGCTGCCGCACGGTTTCGCGGATACCTGTCTCGGAAAGCAGATCCAGCTCCGCCCGCGATGGTGCGGAAATCTCCGCGGTCCCGCGTAGCACCTCCGCAAAGTAGCTGCCAAGCTGTCCCGTAACGCCAGTAACAAGAACTTTCAACACGTCCTGCGGTGGTGGCCCGCGACGAACAAGCGCCGTCGCAACCACGGGAGGCTGTGCGGCGGCACAGCGGCATTGGTCTGGCCCGGCAATCGACCGGAGAGGATGCACTCAAACTACTTAGAACCAGCACTCCGGTCAAGCGTACGGAAGGTGCGCACGCGAATGGCTGCTCGTGACCGCGTGAAGTAAACTTCGCCCAGCAGCTCTATCGGACAAACATTTCTGAAAACGCACAATCCCTTTTCTGAAGGACCCCGTTCTCCTTGTGTGACCCGCACGACGGGCAGATACAAACAAGGAGAGCAACACGATGAACAAGATCACAAAGGGGCTGCTCGGGCTCGCCCTGGCTGCGGGTATCTTCAGCGCACAGAATGCAACCGCACAGAAAGATCCGGACGTGGGCGGCGCACCGATGTATCCGACCAAGACGATCGTGGAAAACGCGGTGAACTCCCCGATCCACAAAACCCTGGTCGCCGCAGTGAAGGCTGCCGGCCTGGTCGACACCCTCAACAGCGCAGGACCCTTCACAGTGTTCGCTCCGACCGACGACGCCTTCAACAAGCTGCCTGCCGGTACCGTCGACACATTGACGCAGCCTGATAACAAGGCGACGCTCACAAAGATCCTGACCTACCACGTCGTCAAAGGCAGAATTTCCTCCAAGGAGCTTGCCAAGATGATCAAGAAGGGCGGCGGTACCGCGACCCTGACCACCGTGGAAGGCGGCACCCTGAAGGCCATGATGAGCGGCAGCAACATCACGCTGACCGATGAAAAAGGTGGCACAGCGACCATCACCACCGCCGACGTCTTCCAGAGCAATGGCGTTATTCACGTGATCGACACCGTGCTCATGCCCAACTAACCACTGCAGCGTCACTCGGGTTAATAGGCAAAGGCGCTCTTCGGAGCGCCTTTGCTGTGCTTTTGATCTCAAGGCGCCACATACAAAGCGGGAGACCGGCCCTGTGAGGGCAGCGCCGGATCCCCCGCATTCCACCCACACCCATGCGGTGCAGGTAGCCTGATGGCCTCGTTGCCGCCTACATCTCCACCCACTGTCGCAGCAGATTGTGGTAAACGCCCGTCAGCTTCACTGCGGCAGCGCTTCCCTGCTCTAACGCCTGGATTCCGCTATCCAGGTCGAATAGCAATCGGCGCTGCTCGTCGCTGCGCACCATGCTCTGCAGCCAAAAAAAGCTGCTCACCCTGGCTCCCCGCGTCACCGGCGTCACGTGATGCAGGCTGGTCGCCGGATACAGCACCAGGTGCCCCGCTGGCAGCTTTACGCTTTGCGAACCATAGGTGTCCTCCACGATCAGTTCGCCGCCGTCGTACTCGTCCGGGTCGCTGAAAAAGAGCGTGCACGAAAGGTCCGTTCGTATCCTGTGTCCGCTTGCGGTGTGCGTGCGGATCGCGTTGTCTACATGCGTGCCGAAATCCTGCCCACCGGCATACCGGTTGAAGAGTGGCGGAAACACCCGCAGCGGCAGTGCCGCCGAGCGGAACAGTGCATGGCTACCCAGCGCCTGCAAAATGCGTTCGCCTACCGCGCGTGCCACCGGCGAGTTCTCTGGAATCTGTGAGTTCCGCTTGGTCAGTGCGGACTGGTGGCCGGCAGTCACCTTGCCGTCCACCCAATCCGCGCCGTCCAATTGCGCGCGCAGATGTCGCGTTTGTTCTTTGTTGAACACCTCTGGGATTGCGATCAGCATCTCGCCCGCCTAGAAGTGAACGTTGTAGCTGAACTGCGTGTTGAACCCCTCACCCGGGATCAGGTGATTCGGGTGCGGAGTGTCGATAAAGAACTTGTTCGTCAGGTTGTTCAGGTTCACCTGCAGATCCATGCGCTCATTGATCGGCCTGCGCACCCTCGCGCTTATCACCGGGTATCCCGGGATGGCTTTGAAGGCGACCGGAACCGTCGACAGCGCCACCGGGCCTGGCTGGTTGTACACCGCAATCGCGCTCGTGGAGGAAGCGCGTCGCGCGCCAAGGTAGTTCCCGCCGAACCCACCCACAAACCGCAACGGTAAGCTGTGCGTCACCCAGAAATTTCCGCTGTTCTTCGGCACGTTCGCAAACGGAAAGTGATTCGGCGACAGGTAATAGGGCGCCGTGTTGTAGCGCGAGTCGATGACCGACAGCGGATTGGCCGGGTTCAGCTTCAACGCGGCAGCGTAGAAGTTGCTGTTGATCGCGGCAAAGGGCGATGCGTTCACCACCGATTTCTCCACACGTCCGTCCAGGTAGGCATATCCGATAATCAGGTCGAAGTGCTGCGGCAGGTGACCGATCGCCCCTAACTGTCCCCCACGCACCAGCTGATTTCCAACCAGGACAGAATTCAGCGAGTTCGTCGGATCGGTCTCGCGCGCGTTCAGCTTTTCCGTACGGAAAAGGCTGCTGTTCAGATTCAACCGGCTGCGCAGCAGGTCCCATTTGACGCCAACCTCGTACGTCGTATTCTCTTCCGGCGGCGCGGTCGCTGTGTTTGCGGCAAGCGAAAGCGACTCGGCCGAAGGATTGAAGCTCGTACCGTAATCGAAATACACACTTCCATTCAGCGTCGGCTTCAGAACGATGCCCGCACGATAATCCGGCTGCTTATCCAATCGGCTCAGGTCCGTTGCAGCTGCTGCCGTGACCCCGGCAGTGGTGTTCGCCGGCACCGCCGCAGCCTGCGCCCGCGTATTGAAGTAGTCGTAGCGCACGCCACCCGTGAGCAGCAGCCACGGCCGCAACTTCAGCGTGTCTAGGAAGTTCACCGCATAGCTCTGCGAACTCACGTGCGTGAAGCCGTTGAACGCGGACGCCGTGGGCGCAAACGTGTCGTTCGGCGTCGGGTGCAGCGCGTTCGTATACTGCTGCCCCGGCGCAAACACGAACTTCGTGCGAAGCGGGTTGGAGCGCTCGCGCCCGCCCTCAAGCGCGACGGTAAAGTCGTTATCGACTCCGTGGAAGCGAACATGCCCAATCGCCTCCGCACGGTCCCACAGGATGTCCTCTACGGAGTTCGCATTGATCTGGTTGCGCAACACACTGATCGCGCTGAGTGGCGTGCCCACGGGATAACACTGCGACGCGACTGCTGCCGCATTTGGATTGCACGAAACGGTGTAGCTGGCATACACCGCCGTGCTCCCGCTCGTGCCATACAGCGGTGCACCCACCCCCGTGATCGTGCCCGTCGTGTTGATCTGTGGTTCCGTAATCAGCACATTGCGTGGGTAGAAGCCCCACCGCAAGCTGTTCCGCACGGTGAGGTGTACTCCGAAGTCGTGCTCGAAGATCCCGGTGGCCACATCGGGCTGCGTGGTCAAGTAGTTGCCATGCGCAAAGCCGTAGTAGTTCGCCCGCGGAACCGTCGCCACACCCGGACCGTCATAAGGAAGACCGTAATCCGGCTGCGTGTCTTCAAACTCGTGCAAATAGTTGACGGTGAAGCGCGTAGGCTGCCCCAGACCGAAGCCCAGCGACGACGCAACGCCAACGCGCCGCACCTCTGTCACGTTGCGGCCGGCAACACCGCTCTCCATGCCGACGGCGTTGATGCGCCACGCCGCATGGGGCAGCAGTTCCGTCAGTGGCACGTTCACGTCTGCCGTACCGCGACGCAGGCCATCTGTGCCAAACTGCAAGTTGGTGCGCACAAACTGGCTTGTCCCGGCCTGCTTTGTTTCCTGATTGACTACGCCCCCGGTCGAACCGCGGCCGAACTCAACGCTCGCCGGTCCCTCCAGCACATCCACCGATTCATAGTCGAACGCATCGCGATAGTACGATCCAAAGTCGCGAATGCCGTCCAGGTAAATATCATTGCGCGCGCTGAATCCGCGGATCGTCAGATTGTCGCCCTGTGACCCGCCCTCACCTGCCGCCAGGCTGATACCCGGTACATTGCGCAAGCCGTCGCGCAACGTAGTCGCCGCCTGCTCCTGCAAGACATACTGCGGCACCACGCTGACCGTCTGCGCGGTGTCGGTCAACGATTCGGTCAGCCCGCTCAGCGCTACGGAGTTTGCTGTAGCGGTCACCTGCACCTGCTCGGCATTCTGGATCTGGATGTCGAACCGTGTACCGCCGTCTTTCTCCGCGTAGCCGAGGCCGGTCCCCTCAAGGAGGCTCTTTAGCGCCACCTCCGGCGACAGCATGCCCTTGATGCCATGCGTGTGGAAGGCGGCCAGTTCCTCTGGCGTCATGTGCAGGCCCAGACCCAGGCCCGTCACGTGCTTCCACCGTTCCAGCGCCTCAGCCAGCTGCCCCGCCCCAATGTCGAACGGCAAGATAGGTGCCTGCGCCTGATCCTGCTTGTCACGGGGTTGTGCCATCGCCAACGCACCTGTCGTGTGCGCCACAATCGCGCTTGTTGCCAGCGCACCGGCTACAACGAGACGCGACGACCGCGACTGCCACTTGCCCAGCTTCCTGTGCTTCTTCATGCTCTTACTCCGAGAGTGCGGCGGTGACTTGTTCCCTCAAACTTCTGTCCCGCTCTTGCTCGCTCGGCCGGTCCCTCAACCTTGCCTCGCTCAGAATCAGGTCACGCCGCCCAGCCCTTGTTAGCGCATCTGCGACACAATCAGTCCGATATCAGCATACCTCAGAACTCCGACCACTTCGGTCTCTCTTCTGCAGAAAGCTCCGATAACCGCGCTGGCTACCTGCGCCTTCTGCAACATCGGCCCTCCAACCTGCCTCAAACAGCCATGCGCCACGTTTTTGAGGCGGAACAATGGCTTCCCTTTCCTCCGGAACTCGTCTTCGCTTTCTTCGCGAACCCGCAGAACCTGCCGCCCCTCATGCCCGGCTGGCAGAAAGCGCGCATCGAAGAGGTGTTTTTCGTGGCTCCGCCATCACCTCCACCCGGATCGCCCGCACGCATCGCCACCGGTGCGGGTACCACCATGGTGCTCAGCTTTCGCGCGTTGCCTGGCCTACCGTTCCGCATCCGCTGGAATGCGCTGATTCCGGAATTTGTCTGGAATGACCACTTCTGCGACGAGCAGACCGCCGGCCCGTTTCACTATTGGCGACACTGCCATAACGTCCGAGCCGAAACCCGTGGCGAAGTAAACGGGACCGTGGTTCACGATCACGTTGGATATGAACTGCCTGGAGGTCCGTTGGGTGACTTGGCAAACCTGCTCGGCGGCAGGTTGCAGATGCGCTATATCTTCAACACTCGCCACAAGATGACGGCAAAGCTGATGCCGCTGTGTGCCGAGCGCCGAAGCCGGCGTTAGCGCTTACGGAGCCGTCTCTTAACCCGATCGTAGGACTTACGAGCAGCCCGACGCTACTGCGTAACCAGCCGGCGGTGCTCCAGCGCTTGCAGGTATGGCTGGGCCAGTTCCATCGCGCGCTCGACTGTCACACCATACTTTTGGCGCAGCGCATCGACCTTACCGTGATCCACAAATGAGTCCGGCCAGCCGATACGCACCACCGGCGTCGCGATCTCCGCTGCGCTCAACGTTTCCAGCACAGCCGAGCCAAAGCCGCCGGCCAATACGTGATCCTCAAATGTGACCACCAGTCCGCACCCGCGGCCATAGTGCTCGACCGTTTCACGATCGATCGGCTTCACAAACCGGGGGTTGATCACGGCAACGGACAGTCCCTGCTGCTCGAGCCGGCGCGCCATCTCCCAGGCCATCGGCAGCAGCGCACCTAACCCAAGGATGGTCACGTCTGTGCCGTCCTGCAGGATTTGGGCAAGACCGATCTTGAGCGCTTGCGGACGCGCCTTCAGCGGTGTGCCCGGCCCGGTCCCCCGCGGGTAGCGGATCGCGCTCGGCCCGGCGTATTCCAGCGCCGTTTGCATCATGTCGGCAAGTTCGTCCTCGTCCTTCGGCACCATGTGGACGAGGTTCGGTATACACCGCAAGTAGCTGATATCAAACAGCCCGTGGTGCGTCGGTCCATCATCCCCGCTCAGGCCGCCGCGATCCATGCAGAACACCACCGGCAGGTTCTGCAGCGCTACATCATGCACAATGGGGTCGAACGCCCGCTGTAGAAACGTGGAATAGATCGCGACGAAGGGCCGGTAGCCCTTGGTCGCCATGCCGGCGGCAAAGATGACCGCGTGCTCCTCCGCAATTCCCACGTCGAAATACCGCGATGGATGGTGCGGCCGAAACAGGTCCAGCGCGGTGCCATTCGGCATCGCCGCGGTGATGGCTACAACTTTGCTGTCTGCGTCGGCCAGCTTCACCAGCGTGTCGGCAAACACTTCGGAGTACGTTTTCTGCCCGGCCGCGACCGTCTCACCGGTATCCGGGTCATACGGTCCAAGCCCATGAAACTTCTTCTGCTTGTCGAGCGCGGGCTGAAATCCCTTGCCCTTTTGCGTAATGGCGTGCAGGATGACCGGCCGGTTCTGTGTCTTCAGGAACTGGAACGTGTTCACCAGAAGAGGCAGGTCGTGGCCGTCGATCGGACCGTAGTAGTCCAGCCCGAACTCCTCAAAGAGCATGGATGGGCCGAGCAAACCCTTGACGCTCTCCTCGGCCTTGCGCGCCACGTGCGAAACCGCCTTGCCGCCAAAGCGCTCAATCAACCCCGTTGCGCGATCGTGCAGGTAGCGAAAGCGGGGGTGCGTGACGATCCGGTGGAAGTACGACGCGATCGCGCCCACGTTCTTGTCGATCGACCACGCGTTGTCATTCAGAACGATAATCAACCGTTTGGTCTGTGATGCAATGTTGTTCAACGCCTCGTAGGAGATGCCACAGGTAAATGCCGCGTCCCCCGCCATCGCGACGATGTGCTCCGAGCCGCCGCTGCGGTCGCGCGCCACGGCCATACCCAGCGCCGCGCTCAGCGCGGTACCCGCATGCCCGGCGCCAAAGCTGTCATGTTCGCTTTCCGTGCGCAACATGAAACCGTTCAGACCGCCCGGCTGCCGAATCGTATCGAAGCGCTTTTCACGCCCGGTCAGCAGCTTGTGTACATACGCCTGATGGCTCACGTCGAAGACAAACGAATCATTCGGCGTATCGAAGACGTAGTGCATCGCGAGGGTCAGTTCCACCACGCCCAGGTTCGGTCCAATGTGACCACCCGTCTTTGCGACAGAGTGGATCAGTCGCGCACGAATCTCCTCAGCAAGCTGCAGCAGCTGCGGCATACTCAGCTTTTTGACATCGGCCGGCGATTCGATCGTGGAAAGCAGTGCACTCATGCTACGTCTTCGGAACCTCTGCCGCGCCCACTCCTGCGGTCTATAGCTTGGACGCTATTTGGAGCGGGGTCGGCTGCGCCGGGAAATACCTCGCGTTGATCGCGCGCAATCCTTGACTTTCGTACTTCGCGCTCAATGCAAGAGCAGGTCGTCTTCGTCGCGGACGGCGGTCGACGGCGTCTCGCTGCCGAATACGCCCTCCCAGCGTGCGACCACAGCGCTGGCCAGGCAGTTGCCGACCACGTTGATCGCTGTGCGGCCCATGTCCATCAGCGCGTCGATACCGAGTAGCACGAGAATCGGTTCACTCGGTAGACGCAATGTTGATGCAGTTGCCAGCAGGACTACCAGCACCGCGCGTGGCACGCCGGCCACACCCTTTGACGCCAGCATGAGGGTGCCAACCATGAAGATCTGTGTCCCCAGGCTCAGCGGCATGCCCGCGACCTGCGCGACGAACACCGTAGCCATGGCCAGGTACAGCGTTGATCCGTCCAGGTTGAACGAGTAGCCCGCAGGAATCACAAACGCCAGAACTCGGCGTGGCACGCCGAGCAGTTCCATTTCCTCCATCGCACGCGGCAACGCCGCCTCGCTGGCCGTAGTAGCAAACGCGATCGCCGCCGGTGCTGACACATGCTGCACAAACCGTCGCAGCGGCACTCGCGCCAGCAGAGCCACGGGCACCAGCACCGCCAGGACAAAGACCGCAATCGTCGCATAAAACACCGCAAGCAGTTTGCCCAGATGCACGAGCACGCCGGGTCCAAGCCTGGCGACGGTAAACGCCATTGCCGACGCCACCGCCAGCGGCGCCAGATACATCACCAGGTTGGTAAAGCGAAACATCGCCTCACTGATGCCCTGGGTCAGACGCAACACCGGTTCGGCCTTCTCGCGCGGCACCAACGCCAACGCAATACCGAACAGGACTGCGAACACCGCCACTTGCAGCACCTGGCCCTCCGCGATCGACTTCGCAAGATTCTCCGGCACGGTGTGTACCAGAACATCCTGCCAGTGCAACGGAGCCGGTACCGCGGAGAGCGATCCACCCAGGTCGGACGGCATCTTTAGTCCGACGCCTGCTTGCGAGAAGTTGGCCGCAATCAACCCCAACACCAAAGCGACGGTGGTCAGCGCTTCGAAGTAGACCAGGCTCTTCCAGCCCATGCGCCCCACACTCTTCAGGTCGCCGTGGCCGGCGATGCCGGAGATCAACGTGACCAGGATCAGCGGCGCCACAATGGTCTTGACCAGCCTTAGAAAGATGTCGCTGACGAAGTGCGCGGTCATCGCAACAACCGGCGCATCCAGCCCAAGCTCAATGCCAGCGACCATCGCAACCAGAATCAGTGGCGTCAGGCTGCGGCGCACCCAGCCGGCCCAGTACAGCAGAAGCGCGCAGCCCAGCACGCGCCCCGAAAGGCCAACGGCATGCACCGTGCCCACCGGACCACCCAGCATCCGGGCCGCAAATCCGCCGGCCAGCAGAACACCCCCGGCAGCCGCTGCACTCCATTCTTTACGCTTTGCTGCCACGGTCCTCTCTTGATTCAGACGAGGCATTGCCGTGGCAATGCACATTTCGTGTTAGCGAGGTAACATTCACGGCCGGCGGGGCGTCCACATGGTTATTGCCAGAATCTGGCTCATGTTGGAGACTCGATGCCAATGCCGTTGCAGAAGCTTATCGTATGCGTGCCGGTCCTGCTGTGCGCGATGCAGCCGTATGCAGGCCGTGCGCAGATCAGTCTTGACTCCACGCATACCGCTGCGGCCGCCGCAGGAACTCCGCTGACTCAGCCTACGCTCTCGCCGGGCGCCGTGGAGCTTCTGACCCAGGACGGCGAGTTTTCGCAGGCCGTCGCCAAGGGGGGTGGCCCCGCCTTCGCGAGTTGGTTTGCGGAGGACGGCATCTCGCTCAGCAATGGCAAGCCACCCGTGTATGGGCATACCCGCATTGCCGCCGGCGCCACGTGGAAGCCGCAGGACTACCAGCTCACCTGGTATCCCGAGTACGCGCAGATGGGCCCGTCGGGCGACATGGGCTACACCTGGGGTCACTACGACGGCACCAGCAAAGATCGCAATGGCAATCCCGTGAAAACATCGGGACGGTATATGACTGTCTGGAAGAAAGCGCCCGATGGCAAATGGAAAGTCGCGCTGGATGCCAGCGCCGACGAGCCACCCGCCGCCGGCGACTGCTGCAAGCTGCCAAACCCGTAATGGACGCCCCATGATGCAATGAGCACTCACCTTCCACTTCCGTCCCGCATGTCGCACGTTGCCGTGCAAACGCCGCAGCAGCGCGAAGCCGCCCGCCTGCGCGGGCTGGAACGCATGGAGTTGCTCGACACACCGTCTGATCCGGCGCTGGATGCCATCGTCCAACTTTGCGCAGACATCTGCCAGGTGAGCGCCGCCGCCATTTCGATCGTGGGGCGCGACACCGTATGGTTCAAGGCAAGCGTCGGCCTGCAAACTGCAGACGTGCTGCGCGGCGACTCTCCCTGTGACGAAACCATTCGCGGCAATGACCTGTTCACCATCCCCAACGCCGCGGAAGACGAGCAGTACGCCGAAACCGGCATCTGTGTCGGAACGCATACCTTCCGGTTCTATGCCGGTGCGCCGCTGATCACCGCCGACGGCTCCGCGATCGGCTGTCTCTGCATCTATGACAACGAACCTCGGGACCTGGACGAAGTCGAGGCGAACACGCTGCGCACGCTGGCGCAAAACATCCTGACCCGTCTGGAATTGAGCCTGCGTCTGCGCTCCAACGAGCGCGAAGCGCGCACCCGGCAACGGGTCGAGGCCGCCCTGACCGTCGAGCGCAACTTCGTCTCGGCCGTGCTCGATACTGTCGGCGCGCTGGTTGTCGTCTTCGATACAGCGGGCCGCGTCGTCCGCTTCAACCGCATCTGCGAAACCATCTCTGGCTACCCCGTCGAGGAGATCGTCGGACACACCCTTTGGGACACGCTCGTGCCGCCCTCAGACCGTGCCGAAGCGATCGAATCCTTCGCACGACTGCGCGAAGGCCGCTTTCCTGCGGAGTACGAGGATCGATGGCTCACTCGTGAAAAGACCTCGCGCCTGATTCAGTGGACCGCAACCGCGCTGACAGACGGACACAAGGATGTGGCGTTTATCATCGCCACCGGCATCGACGTGACCATGCAGCGCGAGGCGGAGGAAACGCTGCGCGAGAGCGAAGCACGCTATCGCCAGTTGATCGAGGGATCGCTCGGCGCCGTCTTTACCCACGACCAGCGCGGCCTGCTGCTGTCGATCAACAACTACGGCGCGGAAAATCTGGGCTATACCGTGTCAGAAATGCTTGGCCATTCGCTGGATGAATTTCTTCAGGAAGAGGATCAAGCCGGTTTCGGCAGATACCTGCGCCACATTTCCCAAACGGGCGAGGCGCAAGGCACCTTCGACCTACGCCACCGTAACGGCACCCCACGCATTCTTGCCTTCCGAAACCGCCTGATCGAGTCCAACACCGGCGACCGGTATGCGCTCTGCTTTGCTGTCGACATTACCGAGAAGGTCCGCGCCGAAGAGCGGCTGCTGCGTCTGACGCAGCAGTCCAACTCCATCCTGGATTCGGTGGGCGACGGCATCCTCGGCATGGACCTGGACGGCGCATGCACTGTTTGCAATCCAGCCGCTGCTTATATGCTTGGCTACTCCGAGGAACAGATCGCCACGGAGGTGCTGGGCAACAACCTGCACCAGCTCGTTCACCACCATCGTGCCGACGGTCGCGTCTATCCGGAAAAAGACAGCCCCATCCTGAACGCGGCACGCGAACACAAGACGGTCCGCATCTCCTCAGACGTGTTCTGGCGCGCCGACGGTACCAGCTTTCCCGTGGAGTACGTCGCTTGCCCCATCACCGAAAATGGCGACGTTACCGGTGTTGTGGTCGCCTTCACCGATACCACGGAGCGGAGCGCCCTCGACCGTATGAAGGACGAGTTCGTTTCAACCGTGTCGCACGAACTGCGGACGCCGCTGACCAGTATGCGCGCCTCACTAGGTCTCATCGCCTCCGGCGCACTCGCGACACGGCCCGACAAGCAGGACCAGATGCTCCAGATCGCGATCGGCAACACCGACCGCCTGGTCAACCTGGTCAACGACATTCTGGAACTGGAGCGCATCGGCTCCGGCAAAGCCGAGCTGCACTACAGCAGCCTCTCCGCAGACGCCCTGGTCCGGCACGCCGCCGAACTTCTTGCCGCCAGCGCGGCCAAAGCCGGCATCACTCTGCGCTTCCAGCTGCGGCCGGTCGTCGCATGGGCTGACGGCGAGCGCATCGTGCAGACCGTCACCAACCTGATCTCCAATGCGCTCAAGTTCACACCGCCCGGCGGCACCATTACACTGAGCACGCGCAGCCTGAGCCCGAACGAAACGCAGATTCAAGTCGACGATACGGGGCGCGGCATCCCGGCCGACAAGCTGGAACACGTCTTCGGCCGCTTCCAGCAGGTCGATGCTTCAGACTCCCGCACCATGGGCGGCACCGGCCTGGGCCTCGCCATCTGCCGCTCCATCGTCGCGCAGCACGGCGGCAAAATCTGGGCTGAAAGCGAAGTCGGCAAAGGCTCCAGCTTCTTCATCAATCTGCCCGCCAAGCCCAGCAGCAATCTGCGCTAGGCTACTCCTCGTCCTTTTCCTTCAAGCTTGCGACCACGCTGAAGTCCTCCAGTGTCGTCGTGTCGCCCTTCACCTCGCCCGTAGCGGCAAGCTCGCGTAGGAGCCGCCGCATGATCTTGCCCGAGCGCGTCTTCGGCAGCGCCGGCGTAAAGCGGATGTCGTCCGGCCGGGCCAGCGCGCCGATCTCCTTGGCAACCCACTTCTTCAGCTCATCTTTGAGCGCTGGCGAAGGCTCGCGCCCGTCCGCCAGCGACACAAAAGCGATGATTCCCTCGCCTTTCATCTCATCCGGACGACCCACAACCGCAGCCTCGGCTACCGACGTGTGTGCCACCAGCGCCGACTCGATCTCCATGGTGCCCAACCGATGCCCGCTCACATTCAACACGTCGTCGACGCGGCCCATGAGCCAGTAGTAGCCGTCCTCGTCCACGCGTGCACCGTCGCCGGTAAAGTAGCTGCCCGGAATCTCGCTCCAATTCGTCTGTACGTATCTCTCGTGGTCGCCAAAGATCGTGCGCGCCATCGCAGGCCACGGCTTGCGAATTACCAGGAGGCCACCAGACCCGGCGGGCACCGGCTCACCGACCTTTGTCACGACTTCGGGCATTACGCCAAAGAACGGACGCGTCGCTGAGCCCGGCTTGGTTGCCACCGCGCCGGGCACGGGAGCAATCATGTGCATGCCGGTCTCCGTCTGCCACCACGTGTCCACAATCGGGCAACGCTCATGACCGATCTCGCGGTGATACCACATCCATGCCTCGGGGTTGATTGGCTCGCCCACAGTTCCTAGCAACCGCAGCGACTGCAGCGAGTGCTTACGCAGGCAATCCGTACCCCACTTCATAAACGCGCGGATCGCCGTCGGCGCCGTGTAAAAGACCGTCACGCGGTGCGTATCCACCATGCGCCAGAAGCGATCGCTTGCCGGCCAGTTCGGCGCACCCTCGTACAGCAGCACCGTCGCCCCGTTCAGCAGCGGACCATACACCACATAGCTGTGCCCCGTAATCCAGCCGATATCGGCCGTGCAGAAGTACACGTCGTCTTCCTGCAGGTCGAAGTTGTAACGTGTCGTCAGCAGCGTACCCACGCCGTAGCCGCCAGTCGTGTGCACCAGCCCCTTGGGTTTGCCGGTGGTGCCGCTGGTGTACAGGATGAACAAGGGGTCTTCAGCATCCATCGGCTCAGGCGCGCAATCGCGATCCACGCGCTCCACCACGTCATGCCACCAGTGATCGCGTCCCGCCTGCATCGGTACGAACACGCCGCTGCGGCGAAACACAATCACGTTCTCCACACAGGAGCAGCGCGTCATCGCCTCGTCCGCAATTGCTTTCAACGGCACCGGCTGTCCACGGCGAAAGCTCGAATCCTGGGTGATCAGCAGCTTGCACTGTGCGTCGTTCGTGCGGTCCGCCAGCGCCTGAGCAGCAAAGCCGCCGAACACCACGGAGTGCACCGCGCCGATGCGCGCGCAGCTGAGCACCGCAATCGCCAGTTCGGGGCACATGCCCATATAGATCGCGACGCGATCGCCCTTCTGTACGCCCAGCGATTTCATGCCGTTGCTGAAGCGCTGTACTTCTGTGTAAAGCTCGGCGTACGTCAGGCTGCGTTGCTCGCCGGGCTCACCCTCCCACAGCAGGGCGACTTTGTTCGCGCGAGCGCCGAGCGCGTGGCGATCCACCGCGTTGGCGCACAGGTTTAGCCTGCCACCCACAAACCACTGTGCGTGGCTGCCGTCCCAGTCCAGCACGCGCTGCCAGGGCGCCATCCAATCCAGCGCCTTCGCCGCATCTGCCCAGAAAGCGTCAGGATCCTCCACCGAACGCCGGGACATTGCCTCGTAATCCTCGAGCGAGAGGAAGTGTGCGCGGGCTGCAAATTCTGCGGGTGGTGGAAACACGCGGTTCTCGCGTAGTGACGACTTCAAGTGGTGTTGCTCGCTGGCGGCCTTCCCCGGCGCCGGTACGTTTCCCGTCAACACATCGGCCACAGCGGGCGTCTCCTCACATCCATGCGGCATCCGCCGCGCTCGTTGATTTTACAGAGCGGAACCGACACCTGACAGACCGCTTGCCCGCTTCGCAATAGAACTGCACCAAAACACGCCGAGCAGGTGTTCGGGAACTTCATGGTCGCAATCCTGATCGGTCTTGCGCTCGGCTTTCTGCTCGGATGGGCTGCGCGGCAGCGGTGCTCTACCCCATCTTCCTTGCCGGTTACCAGGGCACACTGCGCGACGCAGCAGAAGGCGGCTTGGGTCATAGCCATCGCGAGGGGAGCCGAAAGCTCACCTACCGCGGATCCGGCTAGAGGGTCCGCTCCGGCTTGCTCAGAGCCGTAAGTTGCTGCTGCAAATCATTCATTCGCTGCATCAGCTCATCGTGCCGCTGTCGTGGAACGCTATCCGCGGTGCTTTCCACGTAAAAGGTCCCATTCGGCTCCAGCACGCAAAGCTTCACATCCCCCAGCCCAGTAATGTTCTGGCGATGAATCACCTGCACAAGTTCCTCGCGTGTCAACATTTCGCGTTGCATCGCACGGTCGTCTACCTGGCCATCATGTACCAGCACCGCTTGCGATCCCTGCAACGCTCTGTCGAGCTTTGGAAAATGAAAGAGCAACCGGTTCAGCAGAAAGTTCGCGCTCAGCAATGCAACTGCGCCGAGCAGGCCACCCGACAGTGAATTGTCGTCACCGATGATCGCGTTCTGCACCGTGTTGGAAAGCATCAGCAGCAACACCAGGTCGAAGGGGTTGAGCTGCGCCAACTCCCGCTTACCGAAGAAGCGCAGCAGCAGAATCAGCGCAAGATACACAAGAATCGGCCGCAGGATCTTTTCGAGCAGCGGCAGCGGCACGTGAAACATGTCTTGAAGCATGCCAGAAGACTAAAAGCAGACGGCAAGGGCCGTCAGCGCTTCCGCGCCAGGAATGTATGCCGTCATCAGCCGCGTAAAGGCGGGGCGCGCATCGCATCGAGTACGGCAGAAGATGTCCAGAAGTGTCACGACCTGCCATACGTCAGGTTCTGCTTTCGTCATCAGCATTACATCGCTTCTGTTGCCGTTTCGCATCGTGTATCCACACGCCTTCACGTCTTCGCATCTTTTTTGTCAGGGAGCGGAACTCTTTTCAAATTTGCTCGTCCTAAGAAAGACATAATGCGCGTGGTGTTCTCGCTGGCACAAAAGTTGCAGGTACATTTTTCCGAACCGGGCTCGGATGCGCCTTATGATCGGAGGCATCAAACCAAGCACTGTTCCAGTTCGGGAAATGCGGTTTCCGCGCTCTGAAACTGGAACGGCAAAGCCCCTTGATGCGGGCCTGTGCACTCCCCCATGATCCCCCAGGACATGGAACGCCTGTTCGACTGAAACAAAACCGACTTTAGGCCTTTGCCGAGGAACCAACGCGCGTATGACCACTGAAACTCCACGTTCACCACAGCCCACCCGCCGTGCCCCTGCGGCGTCGCGTGTACCCGCAGCTCTCCCGTCCGACCCGACGCTACGCTCGCAGCGCGATCTGGCCTTCAAAGACTTCGGCGTAGTCGAAACGGGCAAGCGCGACAAGCGGTCCCTGCCAGTCGCACTGCTCATCTTTGGCTCTGTTCTAACGGCAGGACTCATGATCAAGGGCACAGTGAAAACGCAGCTTGAACAGCGGAAGGTCATCACCTTCAATGCGGTCAAGCCGCTACCGCCGGAGCCGCCCAAACCCAAGCCCGTCGTCAAGCTGCCACCGCCGCCCAAGATCAAGCCGATTGAGCCGATCAAGCCACCGATTGTGGTCGAAACGCCGGAGCCGCCCAAGATTCAGCCGCCCGTGATCAAGCCGGCGCCTGTCGTCGTGAACACGCCGCCCGCGCCCAAGGTGGTCTCGCCGCCGCCCGCGCCCAAGCCGGTTGTCATCCAGATCGCCCAGGCTGCGTCCGTGCCGAACAACAGCGCGCACCCCAGCCCTATCCGGGTGGGCAACATGACGAATCCGATCAACAACACCTCGGGTCCCGCGGTGTCGCCCGTCAACCTGGGCCGATCCGGCGCGCCTGGTATGAACGCGGCCAACTCAGGACTCGGCAATCCGACGAAGATCGCGATCTCAGGCTCGGGTAGCCCCAACGGGACCAACATGGCTGGTCATGACAATGCTGCCGTACCCATCAAGGGTCTGAGCAACGGCATTGCGGGCAGCAATGGTTCCGGCCCAGGCCGGCCCGGCGCAATTCAGATTGCAATGAACAATAAACCGCAACCGATCGCAACTCAGATCGCCCAACCCGTGTCTGCCCCCAGAACGGCTCCGAAAGTTCTCTTCAAGCCCCGTCCGGAGTACACGGAGGATGCTAAAACAGCCCACATCGAGGGCAGCGTCGCGGTGCGTATCCACGTGACCTCCAGTGGTTCGGTTCAGGTCATCGGTGTTTCCAGTGGGTTGGGCCACGGTCTGGACCAGGCAGCAGAGCGCGCCGCACAAGCAATGCGCTTTCAGCCCGCCACGCAGGACGGTAGACCCGTCGATTGGGACGGCGTCGTCAACATCACCTTCCAGCTTGCGAGCTGACGGCCAAAACCGCCCGCTCGCGCGATCCGGCATAATACGCCTAGCGGCACCAAAATAGATCGGCTTTCAGCCAAGTTCCAGGAGTTCCGAATCATGATCAACCTCCGAAAGCCGTGCATCGCGGGCCTTCTCGCGGGCATGCTCGCGGTCAGCGCCACTCAGGCGCACGCGGCCATTCCCCTCCTCGGGAAGAAAAAGCCGAAGGATGACCTGCCCGCACGGAAGCTCACCGCGGCGCAGAACGCCTTGGTAGACAAGGCAATCGCGCGCGAGGCTGAGGTCGTCAAGGTGGTCAAGGACCGTGCTCCGCTGGTGGAAACCTATATCCAGAACATGAAGCCGGACCCTGCGTTACTGCAGGTGCCCGCTTCCGACGAGCACTTTCTGGGCCGCGTCGACTTCGGCAAGGTGATTGGCGACGACCCCTACCAGCGCAGCGTAGTGAAGCACACCGGAGTCAATGGCGAGAAGAAAGGTTTCGCGAGCAAGCTTAATGTCTTCAAGGGGTCGGGAAGTTTTATCGGGGGATTGAACAAGTCGCTGCACTTGGAGTTCAGCGAGGCCGGTTTTGTGCAGATGCTGCTGATCGATTCCAAGGACTTTAACCGGACGGAGTACAAGTTCGGCTTCGTTCGGAATGATTTTGTGGGTTCAGTGCGCACCACCGTATTCGACGTGGAGCCCGCGACCAACCGCACCCGCGGGCGCTTCTTCGGCCGGATTTGGGTGGAAACCCAGGGTGGCAACATCGTCCGGTTCAACGGCTCCTTTGCCGGTACTGAGAAGGACATCAAGGAGTACTACCACTTCGATTCCTGGCGCACCAACGTGCAGCCCGGTCTGTGGCTGCCGACCAGTTTCTACGTGGAAGAGAGCGATCCGAAGAGCGAAGAGAACACCGTCAAGTTCAAGGCCGTTAACCACATCTGGGGTTACGTGTTGAAAGTGCCGCAAACCACGGCAGACAATGTGGATGTGACCGTAGCGGGTGCCACGGACGTCTCCAACGACGCTCAGGACGTTTCACCGCTTGGCGCGCAACGCGCCTGGGTGCAGCAGGCCGAAGACAACGTCATCGAGCGGCTCTTCCAGGCAGGCCTCCTTGACGCACCGTCTGACTTCGACAAAATTCTCGAGCAAATCGCCGGCAATATCCTCGCCTACAACAACATTCAGACCGCCAGGCCGATTCGCGTCCGCACCCTGTTGACCGAGCCGCTCGAATCGCTTGCGATTGGCAACACCATTGTGTTGTCGAAGCGCTTGATCGACACGACCGCCGTACCCGGGGACAAGAACGAGCAGGTCAACAACTTGTACGCGGTGATCGCCTTCCAGCTGGCGCATATCATTCAGGGTCACCGGTTGGACACCAAATACGCGTTCAACGACCGTTTGCTCTTCCCCGACACGGCTGCATTCGCACGCATCCCGATGCACCATACAGACCGTGACAATGAGGAAGCCGCGAAGAAGACGATCGAACTCTTGCAGCCGAAAGAATTGCAGGACGCGGCCGGCCAGTTTGGCTTGTACCTGGCTCAGCTGCAGGCGCGGTACAAATCTCTGACGGCACTCAACGAACCCATGCTCGGCGACTCGCTCATCAGGGACCCGAAAACCGGCACCTTCTGGCTGCAGGGCCTTGTTGCCAAAGGCCAGAAGCTGAACATGACTGACCTGAAGCAGAACGCGGCCATGCCGCTGGGGTCGTTCCTTCGCTTCGATCCCTGGACCGATCAGGTCGTGCAGATGCATTCCGCATACGAGCCGCTTCTCTCGTCCCGCGACAAGATGCCGTTTGAAATAACGCCGGTTTACCTGAAGCTGGCGTACTTCAAGGCGCCTGCCACGGCCGTCGATCAAGCAGCCGCAAACGCTGCTACACAGAACGCTGCGGGCAGCGCCGCCGCCGATGTCGCAGCTCAGTCCGCAACAGGTCAAGCCACAACCGCTCCTGCGAATGGCGCACCTGCCCCGATCGCGCAGCCAGCAACCGGCACTGCCCCGACGGATGGGACCGTTGTGGGTCAACCGACTCAGCCCGCCACACCGTCGACCGGCACGAGCAATCCGCCGCAGAACTGACGGGAACGGAGCGCGCTCATGAATGGAACGCGCCCCGTTCAGGCAAGCGTTTTTTCACCTGCAAGGAGTCGTTTTGCTGACCACGGACGCCTACTCAATTCGAAGCGGACGCCCCGGTTCCGCCCCGCTACAGTTCACGGCGGGCACGGCCGATACACACTCCATGCACCTTCGCAGATTCGGCCGGGTTCGCGCTCTCCAAGTCGCAGCATGCGTGCTTTCGCTCGCGTGCGCAACGGCAGCGCACGCACAGGCCAAACCAACAGCGGTCCGCGCCGGCGACCTCCAGGCCGGCGGCGGCTTCGTTCTTGCGGCACCCGCCTACAC